>JAWOHY010000166.1:0-7130 GCA_046484945.1 Bacteroidales bacterium | reverse complement strand
CGAACGCCGGAGCAGGTTTGGATTCTTTAATTCAGAGATCACTACTGACGCATATATTATCGGGGCCAACCGTAATTATTTCTTCAATCTTGCCAGTATAGTCATCTTCGGGCTTGTCCTTCTGGGCATTGCCATCCATGCAACACTCAGGTACGTCCATTACAGGCAGAGAAAATGAAAAAGAAAAAGTTATACCTCTATCCACTCTGTCTCAGGATTTGTCATCACGTAAATGCCGTGCTGATGATCGTACTGATCTTCACAGGTGTCAGCATGCAATATTCAGACCCCGACTACCCAATGATCCGGTTTGACATAGCTGTTGACCTGCACAGCATTTCAGGCATTTTTCTGACCATTTCTTATTTTATTTTCCTGTTGGGTGTTTTGTTTTCTTCCATCGGGCGGTATTACCTGGTTAAAACCGAAGGCTTTTTTACAGCTTTTGCCAGGCAGTTGCGCTATTATCTTTTTGGAATATTCCGGGGTGAAAAAAGCCCTTTTAAAGTGACGCAGGAGCGAAAATTCAATCCCATTCAACTGATCACATACAACGTGATCATGCACGCCATTACACCATTTACCTTTATCACTGGCTGGGCGCTGATATTCCCGGAAACCATCGTGCTGAATGTCTTCGGATACAGTGGGATCATGTTAACCAGCCTGGTCCATTCAATCGCCGGGTTCCTAATTTCAATCTTCCTCGTCATACACCTGTATGTCATCACTATTGGTCCAACACCAACGGCCAACCTGAAAAGTATGATTCACGGTTATCATGAAGAGAATGAAACAGATCAACATGACCATACGTAAGTTGAAGTTACCCAGGTCCTTTTACAACTGGACATCCATCATCGGGGCTACCGCCGCCCTCATCAGTTTTTTTCTGATCGTGTTCCTGTTCATCCTGTCCACCATCTTCGACCAGGGAAGTTCCTACATCGGGGTGGTGATATATATCGCGCTGCCTACCCTGATGATCATCGGCCTGATCCTGATCCCCATCGGGATGATCATCAAGCACAGAAGGACTATACGGGGAATTCCTGAAAAAGAACGAAGATGGCCCTACATCGACTTTAATGACCCTAAGCACCGGAATGCTTTTATGATTTTTTCCATCGGGTCGGTCATTTTCCTGTTAATTTCTGCCATAGGAAGTTACGAGGCATTTCATTATACCGAATCGGTCGAATTCTGCGGAACGCTCTGTCATAAGGTAATGAAGCCGGAATACGTCGCTTACCAGAATTCCGCTCATGCCAGGGTTGCCTGTGTCGATTGTCATGTGGGCTCAGGGGCCGACTGGTATGTACGGTCAAAATTATCAGGCCTTTACCAGGTCTATGCTGTAACAGTGGACAATTACCCAAGGCCGATACCTGTACCTATCCGTAACCTCCGGCCGGCCAGGGAAACCTGTGAGGAGTGCCATTGGCCTGAAAAATTCTACGCCCGCCAGCAACGTATTGAAAGGCATTATCTTCCGGATTATGATAATACGGAATGGGACATCCACCTGAACATGAAAATCGGCCCGACCCTGAGCGCTCTGGGATTGCAGGAAGGCATTCACTGGCACATTCACCAGGATGTTAAAATAGAATACGTTGCCACGACACCAGACCGTGAAATCATTCCCTGGGTGAGATACACCAACCTTTCCACAGGCGAAGTTTTCGAATTCATTGATGAGGACAATCCATTGGAAGGACGCCCGGAGGAATACGAGGTTCGGGTGATGGATTGCATGGATTGCCACAACCGCCCGTCACATCATTACCAGACACCGGTTTACGCGATCAATAACGCTATCACTGCGGGCTTCATCCCCCAGGAACTCCCCGATATCAAGTATATATCCATGGAGGTGATGAATGGGAATTATCCCACTGAAGATTCCGCGTTAAGGGCTATTGAAGCCGGGATTCATGAATACTATTCCGATATGTTTGAAGATATTTATGAAAACGACCTGGCATTGATCCATACAGCCGTTCAGGGAATCCAGAATGTTTTCAAAAAGAATATCTTCCCGGAAATGAGGGTTAATTGGAAGGTGTATCCCAACCATATCGGGCACCTGGAATTCGATGGCTGTTTCCGGTGTCACAACGACCGGCACAGCACGTCAAAGGGAAGAAAGATATCCATGGACTGTGACCTCTGTCATACCATTATCGCACAGGGAACGCCTGACAATATGCAAATGATCAGCAGACTGGATGAATCGCTTGAATTTTACCATCTCAACGATCCGAATCAAAGCTGGAAAGGCAAGCTTTGCTCGGAATGCCATAAGCAACTCTATTAAGCATCAACCGGCAAGGAAATAATAATTCAATTCCATTCCCGTTTAAATGTCTTATCTTTGCAATGCTTACTCAAAATAGCCGGGATATGAAAAAGATCGTTCTGTTCTTCATTCTTTTGTTGCCATTGCTTGCTTTCTCGCAGGAGAGCACTACAGGTACACAGCAAACCACCATCAGGCGCATCAGTGTCGGAGCTGAGATATTTCAGGATTTCTGGCTCAACAAACCTGCCGGGATGGATGTGCGCGGGATCAACCAGGGGGGCGGCGCCTTTTTCCTGTATAGCTTTCCTTTAGGAAAAAGCAATTTCAGCTTCGCCATCGGCGCCGGTGTCGGTTTTCATAACCTATACAGCAATACCATGATCGATTATATCAAGGCCGATACCATTACCTTCTCCCCTATCCCCGATACCATCAGCTATAAAAAAAGCAAACTGGGGCTTTCCTACATCGACTTCCCGATCGAGTTCAGGTTAAAGACCAACAACAAAGTCAGGGCATCTGTCGGCGTTAAACTCGGATACCTGATCGACGCCAAAACAAAATACAAAGGCAATAATGAATTTGGCGACGAAATCATTATTAAAACGAAAGGGGTTTCGCATGTTGACAAATTCCGGTTCGGGCCCACGGTAAGGGTAGGTTATGACTGGTTCCAGGTGATGGGCTACTTTTCTGTAACAAAACTGTTTGACAAAAACAAAGGGCCCGATCTTTACCCCATATCGGTAGGGATTACCCTGATGCCTTTCTGAGCGCCAATCCAGTAAATTACGTTTTAAAAAGGAACAGGCTGATGATGGTCATAAAGCCCAGGACGAATCCTGCATAGACCTGTGCCGGCGTGTGTGCTTCCAATTTGAGACGGGCGAAGGCCACCAGTCCCGATACGATCAGGGTAATGGCAATAAAGCTGAAATAAAAGGCCCCCAAAAAATAGGATAACCCCACCATCATACCGGTCAGCGCACCGATGGAGGCCATGTGACTGCTGATCTTCCAGAAAAAATTGATCCCAAAAACCAGGATGTTCAGCATAGTGGCCCCGATCATGAAATACACATAAACCGGGGAAACCTGCAGCTTCTTCAGCATATAATAAGCCAGGTAAAAGAATATGATACTGACAATGTAGGGTATGATCCGGTCTTCCCGCCTGGTCAGGTAGGTTGTGCTCACTACGCCTGTTTTTATCATGAACAGGAAGGAGAGTGTCGGCAGGACACAGGTAACAAAGAAGACCAGGCCGATGACCATCCATTTGGCAGAGGCGGGCATGAGGGCAGAAAAATAGGCCGGCATGATCAATAAAAAGGCAAACGCGTAAGTGGGCACAAACAACGGGTAAAAAATGACAGATAAAGCCTGGGCGATTCTTTTTTCCATCCGGGAATGGTTGATCGGGTAAAAGTAAGTATTTTTAGCTTATAATTCCTTTCTCAGCCTTGCCACCGGTATGCTGAGCTGCTCCCTGTACTTGGCCACCGTCCGGCGGGCAATATTGTAACCCTTGTCTTTCAAAATCCCGGTCAGTTGTTCATCGGTCAGCGGTTTGCTTTTGTCTTCCGCATCGACAAAATCGGAGAGGATCTTTTTGATCTCGCGGGTCGACACCTCTTCTCCCGATTCCTTCTGCATGGATTCGGAGAAAAAATGTTTGAGCAGGTAGGTGCCATATGGTGTCTGAACATACTTGCTGTTGGCAACACGGGAAATGGTCGAAATATCGAGATTAACTTTCTCAGCAATATCTTTCAGGATCATGGGCCGGAGCCTGGTATCATCACCGGTCTTGAAAAATTCTTCCTGGTAATCCATAATCGCCTGCATGGTTACCTGGAGGGTATTCTGGCGCTGCCGGATGGCATCGATGAACCACCTGGCAGAATCTATCTTTTGTTTGACAAATGTGAGCGCCTCTTTCCCCTGCTGATTTTTATTACCGGAATATGTCTCCAGCATATTGATATAGGAGCGGTTCAACCTGAGTTCGGGTGCATTCCTGGAATTGAGGGTAAGCTCGAGCTCTCCGTCCATGTTCCGCACGGAAAAATCGGGAATGACATAATTATCGTGGCGTGTTGTTTCACTGACCGACCCCCCCGGCTTGGGGTTCAGCCTGAGGATCTCCTGGAGGGCCCCTTTGAGATCATCTTCGGAGATCCTGGCTTTTTTGATGATCTTGTCGTAATGTTTCCGGGTGAATTCGTCGAAATACTTTTCAAGGAGCGACTCGGCCAGTTCCGTTGCGCGTGACGGGTTCTCCTGGCGACGGAGCTGGAGGATCAGGCATTCCTGAAGGTTCCTGGCTCCAATGCCGGGCGGATCCAGGTCCTGGATGACTTCCAGCACTTCCAGTATCTCCTCTTTCGTAGCATCGATATTCTGAGAGAAGGCCAGGTCGTCGGACATGGCAGCGGGGTCGCGTTGTAAGTAACCCGAGTCATCCAGGTTACCGATGATCGTCAGGCCGATCTGGTATTGCTTTTCCGTGAGATCCCGCAATCCCAGCTGTGAGATCAGGTATTCCCGGAAACTTGTCCCGGCGGCAAAGGGTATGTCGCGCTGCTCGTCATCCGGACTTGTATTACCCGCTGATAACCGGTAAGCCGGGATATCATCTTCATCGAGATAATCGCTGAAATCAAACTCATCCTCCGAATTTTTCTCCTTTAATTCATCTGACTCTCCCTCTTCTTCCTGGCCGGCATTCGTATCGTCCATCTCCCTGAGATCATCCTCCTCCCGGTCGTCCGACCCATCCGGTAATTCCAGGGCGGGGTTCTCCTCTATCTCCTGTTTTATCCGCTGTTCCAGCGCCATGGAAGGGATCTGCAACAGCTTCATCAGCAGGATCTGCTGCGGTGAAAGCTTTTGAAGTAACTTCTGTTGCAGGCGCTGGTTTAACATTCATGAAAAAATTAAATGGAAAGATACAAAAATATTCCTAACAATCACTAAAAACTAAAAACTAAAAACTAAAAACTAAAAACTAAAAACTCAGAACTCACAACTCAGAACTCAGAACTCAGAACTCAGAACTCAGAACTCAAAATTCAGCATTCAGCGGTGCGCGCGGGAACGGGATCACATCGCGGATATTTCCCATCCCGGTGATAAACAGCATTAGCCGTTCGAATCCCAGCCCGAACCCGGCGTGCGGTACGGTGCCGAACTTACGTGTTTCGAGGTACCACCACAGCGTCTCCTCGGGAACGTGCATCTCACGGATGCGTTGCCGCAGCTTTTCCAGGACCTCCTCGCGCTGCGATCCGCCGATGATCTCGCCGATCTGTGGGAACAGCACATCCATGGCCCGGACCGTCTTGCCATCATCGTTCTGTTTCATGTAAAACGCCTTGATCTCCTTTGGGTAATCGGTGATGATAACAGGTTTTTCAAAGTGCTTTTCCACCAGAAACCTTTCATGTTCCGACTGCAAATCGGCACCCCATTTTTCGATGACGAACTGGAACTTCTTTTTCTTGTTCGGCTTAGAGTTCATCAAAATATCGATCGCCTGGGAATAGGTGATCCGCTCAAAATCGTTGTTCAGTACAAATTCCAGTTTCTCGATCAGCCCCATGGAGGATCGCTCTTCCTGCTTTTTATTTTTCTCTTCATCCTCCAGCCTTTTGGCCAGGAGATCAAGGTCTTCCCGGCAATGATCGAGGGCGTATTTCACAAGATATTTCAGCATTTCTTCGGCCAGGTCCATATCGTCGTGGATGTCATAGAAGGCCATTTCCGGCTCGATCATCCAGAATTCGGCCAGGTGGCGGCTGGTATTCGAGTTTTCGGCACGGAAAGTCGGCCCGAAGGTGTAAACATCCGACATAGCCAGTGCGGCCAGCTCCGCTTCGAGCTGCCCCGAAACCGTCAGGTTGGTGGGTTTCCCGAAAAAATCCTCCCGGTAATCGACCTCGCCTTTTTCATTCAGCGGCGGTTTAACCGGGTCGAGGATGGTCACCCGGAACATCTCCCCTGCCCCTTCGGCATCGGAACCGGTGATGATCGGGCTGTGTATATTATAGAAGCCTTTATCGTTAAAAAATTTATGAATGGCGAAGATCATGGCATGGCGCACCCTGGTGATGGCCCCGAAGGTATTGGTCCGGAAGCGCAGATGAGCCTTCTCCCGCAGGAACTCCAGGGAATGCTTTTTCGGCTGCAGCGGGTATTCATCCGGATCGGCCTCACCGTATAAGATGATATCACGGGCTTTCAGTTCAACCCGTTGACCCGCCCCGGGAGATTCGATCAGGATTCCCTTTACCGACAACCCCGCGCCGGTGCTGATCCTGTCCAATATTTTCCGGTCGATGGTTTCGGGTTCAACCACTACCTGGAGGTTCTGCATCGTCGAGCCGTCATTCAGGGTGATGAATATCACATTTTTGCTTTCCCGCTTTGTCCGTACCCATCCCTTGGCTACCACCTCCCGGTCCACCTCCCCCGTCAGGAGGAGTTCTTTGATCTTTGTCCGTTTGATTCCGTGATCGAGCATGTCTTATCGTTGTTTTGCTGCAAAAATAACAATTTGTTCGCTTAAAGTGTTCAGGTGTTCAGGTGTTAAAGTGTAAACGTAAAAACACGAACACACGAACACATGAACACTTGAACACCCGAACACTTGAACACTTGAACACAAAAACACTAATTTTGCAATATGTCTCTTTCCTTGACAGATATAGCCCCTTTGAGCAGCTATCTGCCGGCATCACAAGCTCCTTTGATCATCGCGGGTCCATGCAGCGCCGAATCAGAAGAACAGGTACTGGCAACGGCCCATGCCCTGAAGGACATC
>JAWOHY010000068.1:0-9208 GCA_046484945.1 Bacteroidales bacterium | reverse complement strand
CCCAGGCATACCTACGGGGCTCCCGGATCATACATGGTGGTGATGTACACGGAAACCATACACGGCTGCTGGGACCGCGATACACTGGAGATCGCCATCCTGGAAGATATCAAGATATTTGTTCCCAATGCGTTCTCTCCCAATGGCGATGGCCTGAACGACTGTTTCTCCGTGGGCGGCACAACCGGCGATGTCATCGAAGTATTCCGGGTGATCATATACAGCCGGTGGGGTCAACAGATCTATGAATCGACCGTCACAGACCCGAATTGTGTCTGGGACGGCAGAGATATGGAGGGGAACCTGGTCACCCCTGATACCTATATATTCAGGATCTTCGGAAAAAGCTACAAAGGGGCGAAAAAAGTCTATGAAGGACTGGTGACGGTCGTCATCTAACCTGTCAGCGTCCGACGAAGGAGGACCTGACAGCGTTACAACGAAGGAGGACCTGACAGCGTTACAACGAAGGAGGACCTGACAGCGTTACAACGAAGGAGGATCTGACAGCGTTACAACGAAGGAGGACCTGACAGCGTTTAAATATTTAAACAGAAATAAGGCCCAGTGCCGCAACATCCTGGTTGAGGTCGATTCCTGACACTTCCTTGAAAATATTCCTGAAGCTCAGGTTCTCCTTTTCATTTTCAAATACGGTGTTCCTGTAATTCACATTGGTAAACATGGCCCAGGCCGCTGCTTTGATGTTTTTGGTGGCTTTCAGTGTTCTGAAGTATTTCTGCTTGATGACATTAACATCGTACATCCTTGCCCACGATTGCTTCATCAGTTCGGTCAGTTCAGCGGAGGTCATGTGCTTTGGTTCGATGACGGTGTGAAAGAAAGTATATTGCTCCCAGTCTTTCGGGTAGTGGGTGTGGGTGATGCGCCCTTCGGCCATTAACCGGTAATATGTGCCGGTTCCGGGCAATGGGGTGAGAATACCGGCTTGCACGCAGTCGATCCCCGAGTTGATGATATAATCGGTCCGGCGTTCGATACTTTCAGGCGTGTCGGTGTCAAGACCGAAAATAAAACTGCCCAGGACGGCAATTCCCTGCCGGTGCATCGCATCATAGACTCCTGCATAGTTGTCGACGCCAATACGCAGGTTGGTCTTTTTATTGGAGGAAACAAGCTGGTCGGTCACTTCCGATTCAATCCCCAGCAGGATCACGCGGCATCCCGCCTGTGACATAAGCCGGAGCGCCTCCTCATCAGATGCAATGTGCATAGAGGTGAAGGTGTACCAGTCTTTTTGAACACCACTGTCGATAATGCCCTTGCAGATATCCTTGGCCCTCTGGGCACTGGACCTGGAATACCCGTAGAAATCATCATCGACCACGTAAACTTTCGGTTGGGGAATGCTGACAAATTCCTTCACCACGTCCTCCACCGCCCGGTGGCGGTATTTATGGCCGTTGATGGCATGAACGCTGCAGAAATCGCACTTCATGGGGCATCCCCGGGTGGTCTGGATGGCGCCGAGAGCATAATTCTTGTTGTATAATTCCATCCGCTGGAACGGGGAGTTGACCATCGGCAGCAATTCACCGGTATAAAATGGTTTCAGACTTTTCTTTTCAAAATCGGATATAACTTCTCCCCAGACACTCTCTGCCTCTCCCTTGACGACCACATCAACGTAATTCATCGCCTCATCGGGGATCATGGAGGCGTGAATCCCCCCAAGAACGGTGGGAATGTTATTTTTCCTGTAAATATCAGCGATCTCGTAAGCCCGGGTGATCTGGGATGTCAGAGCGGTGAAACCCACCAGGTCGGCTTCATAATATTCAAATTCCACAAAATTCTCGTCAATGATCTTTACCCCCCAGTGATCAGGTGTCAAAGCAGCGATGATCCCCAGGTTGATCGGCGGCACGCCGTATTCATCAGAATGATAGATCCCGTGCTTGTAATTGTTCTTCGGGTTAATTAACAGAAGCTTATATTTAGTTTTGCCGGTCAATGGGTCTTCTTGATGATGTGATCAGTAAAATCTTTTAAAACGTGATCGTTTGCAAAAGTATTAATATTCTTTATTCGAAATACAACGGGAATTTTCGTAATTTTATCCAACCATTTCATTAAATTTCAGACAATGAAGAAGATAAGACGTCGTGATTTTTTGCGTACCGGGCTTATGGCAGGCGGTGCCGTTGTAATGGGCTCAGGGGTGATGAAGGTTTTCAGCCAGGACGTTCCGGCTGGTGAAACACCTGACATCGTGACCATTTCCGGGGATGACCCCCTGGATAAAATAGTGAAACTCCTGGAACCGCTGGGCGGGATCGGGCAGTTTGTCAGCAAAGGCCAGACTGTCGGAATACTTGTGAATTCACCCTGGAGGCATCCCGGTTATTATACCAACCCGGATGTTGCCATTGCCTTAGCTGCGCTTTGCCTCGAAGCGGGCGCGAAAGAGATCGTTTGCTTTAAGCCGGTGCCTGACGGGTACTGGGAACGCAGTGAACACTACGAAGAATATGCGGGCATGATCGAAAAATTCCGCTATGGCAGTGAAAGGGTGAAAGTCAGCATCCCCAAAGGCATAGCGCTGAAGGAAGCTGAAATCTTCAGGGTATTCAATGAGGTCGATGTCTATATCAGCATCCCGGTAGCCAAACATCACGCCGGGACCATATTCAGCGGCAACCTCAAGGGGCTGATGGGCGTTTCATCCCGCGATACCAACCGTTACATGCATTCCCCCGACAGCAAATTCACTTACGACAACCATGAACACCTGGCACAATGCATCGCCGACCTGAACCTGATCCGCCTGCCCGACCTCTGTGTGGTGGACGCCATCGAATGTGCCCTGAACAACGGCCCGGCCGGCCCCGGCGAAACCATCAGGCCCAATAAGATCGTCGCCGGTATCGATCCCCTCGCGCTGGATGTTTACACCGCCAGCCTGATCGGTTTTGAGCTGGAAGATGTCCTGACATTTGACAGGGCTTACCAGCTGGGGCTGGGGAAAATAGATGCCAGTAAACTTATTTTTTCACATTTATAAGAGATTTAACCTGTCAGGACCGACGAAGGAGGCCCTGACAGCGTTAAATTCACCCTCCAAAAACTAAACTTCACCCTCTCTATCCTGTACTTCACCAGATAATGGTTTACTTCCCCTTATGGGCGCCATATCTTTGTTTCATCATTCATTATTAAAACATAAAGCCATGAAAACAATGATCGTAACCACCGCCCTGATGCTCCTGATGACTACCGCCGGTGTATGGGCATCTGAAAACACAAGCTTAAACGCACTTCCGGTTTTGGAAGAACAGCTTGCGCTCATCAAAGTGCATAATTCCAGCATCATCGAATTTCGCGTTGTGAACCCTGACCATGAAAGATTTACCTTCGTGATCTATGGCGAAAAAAACAACAAGATTTTCAGCCGCACATTCAGAAATGACGACGGTATCCGGATCGGATGCGATATGAAAGATTTCAGCCGCGGATCATACGAATGTGTGATCGAACAAAACGGCACTGAGATCGCCCGCAAAACCGTCACCCTTCAGTAAGACCTTTCAATTGCACCATCGCTCTTTGACTTGTTGAAAATTTGCCTACTTTTGATTGACTGCTGAAATTCGCAGGGAAAAATTATCCGGCTCGGTTCATGATCCCGTTCATATACAGCAAATGGTACTGGCGAATGATGGCCGGGGTATTCTCCGGCCTCATCACCTGGCTGTTGGCTGAGATCCTTTTGAACATCCGTTACCGGTATTTTGATCTCTTCAGCCAGCCGCTGAATTATCTCTATGCTGCTGTTTTCGGGCTCATTATTATGGAACTGGTTGTGCTGATAAACATGCGCCTGGAACACAGATTTCCCTGGACCCGAAGTCCCGGAAAAAGGTGGCTTGTCCAAACCCTTGCGGGGATAGCTGTGGCCGTGATATGGATTTCCGTGGTGCGGAACCTGATTCATTTCATTTTTCTTCCCGGCCAACTGGTCATCCTGGAAGATGAACTGATGCTGATAATACTGATTACCCTGCTTATTATCGTATTTAACCTGGCCGAACTCGGGTTTTTCCTCAACGACCGATATCACAGGTCGGTAGCTGAAATGGAACGCTTTAGAAAAGAAAGCGCTGAATACCAGTTTGAAATGCTCAAGCTGCAGCTGAATCCGCATTTCCTCTTCAACAGCCTGAATACTTTGTCGTCATTGATTTATGAAGATGCCGGCAAAGCGGCCTCTTTCATCCGGAAACTCTCCGATGTCTATCGGTATGTGCTCGATAACCGCAACAAGGAATTGGTGACACTCCAGGAAGAAGAGGATTTTATCAGCTCGTTTACCTTTCTGCTTCAAATACGATTCAGGGATATGATCCATTTCAATTTTGAGATCAGTCAGGCGGCCAGAATCAAGCGCCTGGCGCCCATGACCCTGCAGTTGCTGGTTGAAAACGCGGTAAAACATAATGTCGTGTCGATGAAAAAGCCCCTGACGATCGTTATCTTTGCCAATGAAGACTACCTGACTGTCAGCAATAATCTCCAGGTGAAGGGAAAAACCGGCGGAACAGGTGTCGGGCTGAAGAATATCGCCAGCCGGTACGCCTTCCTGACCGACCGGGAAGTGGTGATTGAAAAGGATGACCGTCATTTTACCGTAAAAGTACCCTTAATCCCATAAGATGAAGATCTTAATAATTGAAGATGAGCCTTTTGCGAGGGATGAACTGATCCGCCTGATGGAGTCGACCGGCAGGAAATTCGACATTGCCGGCCAGATCGATACGGTGGAGGACAGTGTGAACTGGCTGCGCACCCATCCGCATCCGGACCTGATCTTCCTGGATATTCAGCTTGCCGACGGCCTCAGCTTTGAGATCTTCAGGCAGGTTGAAGTGACAACACCGGTCATCTTTACCACGGCTTATGATGAATACGCGATCCGGGCTTTCCAGTTGAACAGCATCGATTACCTGTTAAAACCGATCCGTCCGGATGCACTCGAAAAAGCCTTATCAAAACTGGAGAATTTGCAGGCAGCCATTTCCCCCGTGAAAACCTTAACAGATCATTCGGTGCTTGAAAACCTGCTGAAGCTGGCCGGACAGGAGTACAAATCACGCATCCTGCTGAAAACAGGAGACCAGATCCGCTCGGCTTCCATGAACGAGGTCGCCTATTTTTACGCCGAAGATGATGTGGTCTTTGCCATGTTGAATGACCGCAACCGGTATATTGTCGATTACACCATTAACCAGCTCCAGGGTGAACTGGACCCGAAAGAGTTTTTCAGGATCACAAGGGGTTATCTGGCAAGAATAACGGCGATCAGGAAAGTAAGCAAATATTTCAACAGCAGGCTGGCGGTGGAATTAGACCCCCCCAGGGAAGATAAAATTTTAGTGAGCCGGGTAAATGTGCCGGAGTTTTTAAAGTGGCTGGACCGTTAAACACGAAACAAAAAACACGAAACACGAAATGATTATCCGCAATAAAATATCTATCCTCTTAATTATTTCATCTATGGTGCTTTCCGGTTGTTATAATCTAACAGTCAGGATTACGGATTTGCCTGAGAATACACCGGCGGGAGAGCCCATTTATATCTCAGGGAACTTCAACAACTGGGACCCGGGAGATTCCCGGTATATCATGCAATTATCCAATGATTCGGTGTATGAGGTAAAATTGCCCAAAGGAATTGGCAGGCTTGAATACAAATTCACCAGGGGCGACTGGAGCACGGTGGAGAAAGACTTTTGTGGTGACGAGATCCAGAACAGAACTGCATTCTATGGCAGGAATGATACAGTGAATAACATTATCGAAAGCTGGAATGACCTGCCCAAACCTTTATGCCCGAAAGCATTCTTTATTATCCGGTCCTTGCCGGCAAATACCCCTGAGAATGCCACCCTTTATCTTGCCAGTGACTTAAATGGCTGGGATGCGGGGGACAGGGGCTGGGCATTCAGCCAGACGCCTGAAGGGATGTATTTTATTGAAGTTCCAAGGCCTGATGATGAAACCATTGAATACAAGATTACCAGGGGCGAATGGCGCAGGGTTGAAACCAGCGCAGACGGTGAAGATATTGAAAATCGTTTGTTTCGTGGCCCTGCGGGCGATGTGGTGTATATTGACATCGAAGGGTGGAAGGATCGGGTAGAACTAAAACGCTGAAAGCTCCATCGTCGACGAAGCTGTCATTTAACCTGTCAGGTCCGACGAAGGAGGACCTGACAGCGTTAAAATTAAGTCATCCGACAACCGCCAGAGTTTTGCCCCATTTGTTTCATCCGCCGCCTTTTCATCGATCTCTTTCCGCGTCATCTTAAAAAGATAATCAAAAGCTTTTCCTTCTAACTCCGCAGAGGTGGCCAGATAGACGACCGGCTCTGCTGCTTTTCCGGGAGATTTGAAGAAAAGGGCGAAGACCAGCTTCATCAGCGGCTGGAATAATCCCGGCGCTTCGCGGGCAATACCGGAATTGACAGGTCCCGGACATAATGAAAAGACTGAAACAGGAGATTCGCCATTGTTGTTCAGTCTTCTCGACAGTTCCGATGCATAAGTAGTGAGCAATAACTTGTAATAGCCATAATATTCTACCGTTTTGCCCATTCCATAATCCCGGTAAACGCCGAAATTCTCCCAGTCAAATGCAGGGGGGTGCCGGTGGCTTTCGGAAGAAACAATGATGATCCTTGGAATATGGCTTCCACCCTTCCTTAGACAATTTTCCTGTACCAGGCCATTGATGAAGATGAATTTAGACAAATAATTCACCATGAACATCTCCTCAAGCCCTTGCGGCGTCTTCCGGCTCCGGCGCGGCACCATGGCGGCATTACTGATCACAATATCCAGTGGTGCATATTTTTCCCTGATGGTGGCAATCAGGTTCCCTACAGATAAGAAATCGGCAAAATCAACCCTGATCATTTCTATATCATGGTTCCCCGTTCTCCTCTTCACCTCTTCCCCCCTTTCCGGTATCCCGCTACGGCACGCCATGATCACCCGCGCGCCGCGCCTGGCCATCTCCAGTGCCACGGCAAATCCCAGTCCTGAACTAGCCCCGTCGATAAGAACCGCTTTTCCTTCCAGTCGATCAGCTTCCTTCACTTCACCTGCCTTTTCCTGCTTTTTGAACACAGCGCTGATCCCTTCCAGCGTGGCCGAAAATGGGTTTTTATAGCCGATTTTTGGTTTTGAAGGCATGCTTTAAACATTATTAATTAATCAATCCTATCGAAAAAATTCCTGTATGCCTGGGTATGCTCCAGAATTTCTTCTTTTCCGGCACCAAAATCCTCCAACAGGTATTCGTGGATGCCGTACTTGCCCATCGGGTTGGCCTTTTCGGCCTTCATGAATTGCTGCAAAAGCTCAGGTGTCATACCGCCATTGTTCCGGTAAATGTCCTGCAGGATCATTTGGGCATTTTCTTTTAGTTCAGGATAGAAAATATCCGTGAACTGATTTTTTTCAGGATGATTCTGCCTGTATTCCAGTCCTTTCTGCAGCATGTAGCCGGTTTTGCGGATCCAGTGCCGGGCGATGGCATTGCCGTTGACCTCTTTGCTGAAAATGACCCGGCTGTGGGCCATCATGCTGATAAAGGAGGGGACGCACTCGGTGACTTCCCGGTGTGTCCAGAGAAAATGGACATCCCCGAAGTGCTTATCGATCAGGTCCGTAAATTCCAGGTGATGGGGTGACTTGAGGATCCAGCGTTTGCCTGGCCGCTGCCACTGGAGGAGTTTCAGCAGTTTCACCAGGTAGGCGTAGGCCATCGACTGGTCTGTTTTCTCCAGCCATGCGGCATAGGAAGGGACGTTCATGGTGGCTTCGGGGGTAGTGCTCAGGAATGTCATATCGAGCAACAGGATATCTTCTTCCGGCGCATTGTGCTCGACGGGATGAATGGCAAAGAAGCCGGGGGCCATCAGGCGCAGGGCGCGTTCGCTGGTGCGGGCGATGGCGATCCTCCTGTCGGGTTTCCCTTTGCGGTCGCCCAGTGTCGCGGGGTTGATCGCCTCCCAGCTCAGGACTACGCGGTTGTTGCGATCGGCGGCTAAAAGCCGGTGCAGCTTGGTGGTGCCGGTGCGCTGCAGGCCCAGGATCACCCAGGCCGGCAGCAGCGGCTGGTCGAGGATCTCCGGGTAACGGCGGAACAACGCCTCCGCCCTGAGCCGGGCTGCCAGCAAATTGATCATCCGCTGCCGGGTGATGAAATATCCGATGGGATGGAGTCCCGCTTCCTCGCGGATGGAATAAAGCAGCCTGTCCAGCGGTTCGTCCCAGAAATCCGCCCCCAGATTTTGCTCGCCGGTGAGCCTCCGGGCTGCCCCGATCAAACGGTCTTTCGTCAGCTCCTGCTTCGTCCCCAAAGGATAGCTCCACTCCCACGCCCTGTTCAGCAGACTGAACCACCAGGGCCGGTGACCGTAATTCGATGATTTTATGATCTTACTGCTGCTCACTGTTTTTCCATTCTTGTACCTTAACAACCTGGCAAACGGGTTCCACCGGTTTAACACCCTCTTTCAGCCTGTACCAGCGCCAGCACATCGTCCCTTCGCGATGCCCGGCTGTCTCCAGCCAGTTGGGATGGCCGGGATCACGGTGAGATACAATGACACGGACACTGCCATCCGCTTCATATGTTGCCCCCGCTTTGTTGATGCAGATATTGAAATACCGGTAATCGAGCGACTCCATCCAGTAGTTGTTGAGCTGAAAATTCCAGGTGTCGCAGTCGGGTGGTTTTACCTCGATCACCAGCATTTCGTCATCTTCCAGTTTCCAGTGGCTGTGATAGTAGATGATCCCGGCGTCGCCCCCGGCGGCGTTCGAAACAGCCGGGTCAAACTGGGGCAATCGGTTTGTATGTTCTTTGAAGCCTTTGGCCCATCGGGCGAACAGGAGAGGTGCCCCCGCGACGAACATAGCCGCTGTCTTCAAACCTTCGTCAACCCGACTTGGAGTGAGTGGATCAGGTGCAGCCCTGCCATCCAGGTTTTCGATAACAACATCAACCGGTATCTCGGATTGTCTGTCGGCAAAGGTCTGACGGACCATCACCAGCGTAGTGGCGTCTTCCATTTTCAGCCAGTTCTTCCCTTTGGGGGTTTACTGAGAATGATCTCGAAGCTTCCGTCGGGCCCGCAGATCAGTTCATCCTGTTCGATCTTTCCACAGGACGCCAGGC
>JAWOHY010000015.1:0-18102 GCA_046484945.1 Bacteroidales bacterium | reverse complement strand
CGACCATCTCAGCAGTATCCATCGATAACCCAACCAGGGGAGAAGAGCTGATCACATCCAAAAATCTTATCCTGGCAGAAGATATCCAACATCTCTACCAATTCCTTATCGCCAACCGGATGATCATCGATATCCCCAATGTGAAAAAGGAATGGCTCTGGATCAACTCCCAGATCGTGGTCCGGATGATCAGGGAAAATGAACCGGGCTGGGAAGAAATGGTGCCGCAGTACATAGTGAAAGTGATCAAGGAGCGGAGATTGTTTGGCATGTCGGAGAAGAAGTTAGAAGATAGAATATAGAAGTTAGAAGACAGGAGTCAGAAGACAGGAGTCAGAAGACAGAAGAAGAGCCAAGAATACGAAACACGAAACACGAAACCAGAAACCGATGCAAACCCCTCTCGCAGAACAGCTCCGTCCGTCATCGCTCGATGATTTCCTCGGGCAGGACCATTTGGTGGGGAAAGATGCGATCTTACGGAAGATGATCGAGTCGGGCAATATCCCTTCGATGATCTTCTGGGGGCCGCCGGGGGTCGGGAAAACCACGCTGGCTTTCATTATCGCCAGGCAGCTGGGCGTGCCGTTTTACACCCTGAGCGCCGTCAGTTCCGGGGTGAAAGAGGTCCGGAATGTGATCGAGCAGGCAACAACCTCAGGCAAAGGGGCCATCCTTTTCATCGACGAGATCCACCGCTTCAGCAAATCGCAACAGGATTCGCTGCTGGGCGCCGTTGAGAAGGGGATCATTACGCTGATCGGCGCCACGACAGAAAATCCGTCGTTCGAGGTTATCTCCCCGCTCCTTTCCCGCTGCCAGGTATATATCCTGAAATCTTTGGGGAAGGAAGAGTTGTTGAAACTGCTGTCCTCGGCCGTGAATTACCTGGAAAAGCAACATCAGAAGAAAATCCAGATCAAAGAAGAAGAAGCGCTGCTCCGGATCTCCGGCGGGGATGCCCGGAAGCTGCTGAATGCCATCGAGCTGATCGTCAATACGGAAATTAACCATGATCCGGTTATTATTACGAACGATAAAGCGCTCAACATCATCCAGGAAAAGCTGGCGATCTATGACAAATCGGGGGAGATGCACTATGATGTCATCTCGGCCTTCATCAAGTCGATGCGCGGCAGCGATCCCAACGGCGCCGTTTACTGGCTGGCGCGCATGATCGAAGGGGGCGAAGACCCGCTGTTCATCGCCCGCCGGATGGTCATCCTCGCTTCGGAGGATATCGGCAACGCCAATCCCAATGCCCTGCTGCTGGCCACCACCTGCTTCGACGCGGTGCACCGGATCGGCATGCCCGAAAGCCGGATCATCCTGTCGCAAACAGCCATCTACCTGGCCACTTCACCGAAAAGTAACGCTTCCTATATGGCCATCGAGACAGCGCTCGAAGAGGTCAGGCGCAGCGGCGACCTGCCAGTCCCGCTGCAAATCCGGAATGCCCCCACCAAACTGATGAAAGAGATCGGTTATGGAAAAAATTATAAGTACGCGCATTCTTTTGATAATAACTTTGCAGTAATGGAGTTTTTACCCGAGAAGATCAAGGGAAAGAAGTTTTATGAACCCGGGAAAAATAAGAAAGAAGAGGAGATCAGGGCATGGATGAGGGCGAGGTGGAGGGAGAAGTACAAATATTAATGTTGAATGTTGAATTTTGAATTTTGAATTTTGAATTATTAATGATTAATAATATTCACAAGATCAGGCATTTGGAATCGGGGAATTTTTTCCTGATTGCGGGGCCGTGCGTGGTGGAGGATGATATCACGCCGTTCCGGGTAGCCAAAAAGGTTGTCGCCATTTGCGACGGACTTCAGATACCTTATATTTTCAAGGCTTCGTTCCGTAAGGCCAACCGGTCACGGCTCGATTCTTTCCAGGGAATAGGCGACATCAAAGCGCTCAGCATCATCCGGCAGATCGGCGAGCAGTTCAATATTCCCACACTGACCGATGTCCATTCCGAAACCGATGCGGTGAGGGCGGCAGAATATGTTGATATTCTTCAAATCCCCGCCTTCCTATGCCGGCAGACCGATCTGCTGATCGCAGCTGCCGGGACGGGCAAGCCGGTGAACATCAAAAAAGGACAGTTTGTCTCTCCCGAATCGATGAAGTTTGCCGTAGAGAAGGTCCGTCAATCGGGCAATAACAAGGTAATGCTGACAGAGCGGGGCAGCACTTTCGGTTTCAACGACCTGGTGGTCGATTTCAGGGGGATCCCGGTGATGAAGTCGTTCGGCGTCCCGGTCATCCTGGATGTCACCCATTCCCTGCAAATCCCCAACCGGGCGGCAGGCACCTCCGGCGGACAGCCGCAGTTTATCGAAACCCTGGCAAAAGCAGGAATAGCTGCCGGCGCCGACGGGATCTTCCTGGAAACACATCCCGACCCCTCTGCCGCCAAATCAGACGGGGAAAACATGCTGAAACTCGATTTGCTGGATGATTTGCTGGAGAAGCTTGTCAGGCTTAGTAAGGCGCTACAATGATCTTTTTCGAATATCTTATCCCGTTCGGACCATAGATATTGATCAGGTAAACACCCGCAGGCAGGTCTGCACTGAAGAATTTACTCCATGAATGCCGGTAAATTCCCCCGGAATCATAATTCATTGCATGATAACCTGTAAGTTGACCTGTGCTGTTGAACAGTTGAAAATGATAATTTCCTCCGGAAGGAATGGAAACGCTGAACACGCCATCCGTTTCAACGGGATTGGGATAAAAAGTCAACTGCTGCAGGCGTCTTTCCCCTACTGAAAAGGAACTGGATAAAGAAAGGCCTTCGATCCGGATCAATCCAGCCATTTCACTCTCCCAGTTAACCCTGACCAGCAGCAGGTATTCATCTTCCAGCCATAATGCAGCCATTGGAAGAGACTGGTAAACAGCGACATCACCGGTGACCGTCAGCTCAACGCCGTTATATGCCACCGCATCGGGCCATTCATTCACCCTGGGAATTTCGAGCACTATTTCTTTGGTTAGCTTCTCGCCTGTATATCCCTCTCCTGTACGAAGCAGGTTTATTTCGGCATTGCCTCCCTGAAATAAGGCATCAAAATGAATCAAACAGTATTGATCATCCGTTGAGGCCAGCCGGGTTTCTCCATCATCCATGTATACCCGGGCTGAAGACGATGAAACATCCGGATCGGCAAAATATCGCAACTGGTAAGATCCCCCGTCATATTCTCCGGTATTTTGGATATCGGGCAGCATGGGGATCAGTGCGCCGGCCCGGGCATAAAGGGGCAGGAAATTCATAGGGGCAAAGATCTCCCCGGTATTGCCTCCATGATGCACCGACCACCGGGCAAAGTCAATCCACTTCCCCTGGGGAAATACGACCTGCCGGCTATTAGCCGCCTCTTCCATGACCGGTGCAACCATCAGGTCGTTGCCCCATAAGTATTGATCATCAACATCTTTCAATTGCGGATCGGCAAAGAACAGCGGCCGGGCCAACGGCATGCCTGTCAGTGAATTCTCCCACGCCAGGGTATAATGATAAGGAAGCAGGCGGTACCGCAGCCGGATAAAATCTCTGACGATGCTTTTATAAGGTTCGGGATAATAGACTGGTTCGGTCACCACGCCGGTGCCGTGGGCCCGCATGACGGGTATGAAAGCGCCCATCTGCTGCCAGCGGGTATAAAGCTCCGGGTTATACTGTCCGGCAAAGCCACCGATATCCGCATGCATATAGCCGATCCCGCACAAGCCCATTCCCAGCATGATGGGCACCTGGGCGCGCAGCCCGCCATAGCTTTTTTGTACGTCACCCGACCAGGGGAAGGCACTGTGGCGTTGCATACCGGCATAACCGGAGCGGGTCAGGTTAAAAAGCCGGCGGTCGGGATAATCCTGCTGAAAGTGCCTGAAGATGAATTCAGACCACCGCAGGTTGTATGTCTGCCGGATCTGCCGGGAGGTGCCTGCCAGGAAAACCATATCTTCAGGTGCGGCTTCAGGCTCCCCCAGGTCGGTCCACAAACCGGTGACGCCTATCGCCATCTGTTGTTTGCACCGCTGCCAGAACCAGTTCTGTGCAGCCGGAATGGTCACATCGAGCAGCCCGGCCGCACCCGCCCAGAAATTCTCCAGAACGTAAGGCTGTCCCAACGGGTTTTTTGCCAGCCAGCCAATGCCGGCCAGCATGGGATAATACTGGCTTAATTGAGTGAAATGAGGATCGAAGATGCAAACCGATTTCACTCCCAGTTCGAGAAAGTCCTGCATCATGCCCTGCGGGTCAGGGAATCGGGACAGGTCCCAGTCGAGGTTGCCCATCTCTCCCACCCCACCCTGCCACTGCAGGTCGAAAATGATGGCATCGATCGGGAAGCCCTCTGCCACCATCTTATCCACGACATCATAAGCTTCAGCTTCGTTTTCATAGCCGAAGCGCGACTGGATATAGCCCAGCGCCCAGAGGGGCGGCAGGGGCTGGCGGCCTGTCAGTTGGGTATAGGGTTTCATCAGCGAATCCGGGTCTGCCGTCCGGATCACAAAGCATGACAAAGGCCCCTCGGAAGCATCATAGCGGATCAGCCCCGGTTGATAGGATCCCAGGGAAAGATTCCCCGGCACAGGAGATTCAAAATAAATGGCGAAGCCTTCCGAACTAACGGCCATGGGTATGGATATATTCAACCGGTCGGCGCCCCAGCCATACCCGTAAAAAGGTTCGTTCAGCATGTAAAGATCAAGCCCGGCACGGTTCATCGGAATGGCGCGCGAACCGCCGCCATACCACGCCGCTTCCGGTTCTGTGCTGAACAGCATCCCGCTCCCCTGCCCTTCTGTCCAGGCATTGCCGCTCCAGAGAATTGCATCCCCATGCGACATAACAGTGAAATACAGCGGTTCTTTTTGAATCCACACTTCAAAACCTGCTGTGGTGTACACCAGGTAATCTCCTGAATCAGAAACAGTTGAGAATCCCAATGGCTCCATGACCACCGACTGGGAAACCGGGTAGGTTGTATCCTGCCCGAAATGAAAACCCATGCGGAGCATTTCATCGCCATAGGCGGCAAAACTGTATACGTTCCCGGAAGTGTAGACAAAAAGTTTGCTGCCATGGACAGTATGTGAGATATATCCTGGCTGTGCCTCCAATGAAAAGCCACCGGAGCAAAATATTAAAGAAAGACAGAAAGTGATTGAACAGAACTGAAACTTATCCATACAGCTTATATTTGCAACAAATGTAATTCATTATGCTGATTGGCACTGATAACAGATTCGGCCGGCTTTTTGTATCTTTACACCTTGACAGGCATCATCTGTCTGGTACACCATGTTAAAACGACTCTTACTTGCGGTTTGGCTGTTGCTTCCCTGGATGGCAACGATGGCCGGGCACAGGATCAACGTTCATTCTATTTCGAGACGGGAGGGGCTGTCGAACGGAGCTGTCAATACGATTGCCATGGATGCCGAAGGTTATGTTTGGCTGGGCACCTGGAACGGCCTGAACAGGTACGACGGTAGCCATATCGTTACCTATCTGCCCGGAAGCAAGCCCTACGCCATCCATAACCATGTGGTCAGGGAACTTTATCCGACCACCGAAGGCCCCATCTGGATGCTCACCAACAGAGGAGTCGGGTTTTATGATAATGCCACCAACCGGTTTCATTCATTCTTTACGAATGAATCGGAGCAGATCAATTACGAGAACGATATTTCTTTAAGCATTACCGCTGATCAGGAAATTTACGCTGCCGTATACAGGAACGGCGTATTCAGATATAACCGAAACACATGCCAATACGATAAAATAGATTTTTCTGCGGGATCATACCTGGCGTCACTGGAGATCAAGCGCTTGCTTTCTATTGCCAATACTGTTTATTGTATTACAGGCAGCGATCAACTGATGGAAATCAGAGGGAATGAACTCAGAGAGATCTTGCATATCCCCATCGAATCATCGATCATCGCCTCATTGGGAGTAATGATCCAGGATTGTCCGCACATACTGATTGCCCAGCATGGCGGAGATGCCATCATCATTGATATCAATCAGAAGTCCGCCACGCCTGTCAGCATCCCTGGCGATATTATCACTGCATTTGCCCCTTCCAGTCAAACAGGGAGGCTCTGGGCGGGAACGGAAAAAGGAATCATTTACAGCATTCATGCATCTGTTTCAAAATTTGAAATCGCGAACAGCTTATCCGACCAGTTCGTTAAAAATCCGATAGAAGCCAGGGTGCTGACCATTTATGAATCATCACCCGATATTTTATGGATCGGTACGGATGGAAATGGCGCATACAACCTAAAGCTTTCCGAATTTCCGAATAAAAGCCTCCCGGCAGATCAGCTGTCATATCCCATCGTGCGATCCATCCTGGTAACCAGGGATAAAAACTTATTGATCGGGACAAAAGGGGGAGGTATCGACATTTTCAATCCGGATGGGATACATATCAGAAATATTACCATAAATGACGGGCTGGATAACAATTCCGTGCTGGCCATGAAAGAGCGGACAGATGGAACTATTTGGGTCGGCACGGATGGGCGGGGGATTGAAATCATCTCACCTGACTTTGAAACAATAAAAAATTTCCCCGGGGATTATATCGATACGCCACAACCGGAATTTGCCTCGGTTTATCGTATACTTGAGACAAACGACGGCCGGTTATATCTTGGCACCAGCGGGTATGGCGTAATTTCGGTTGAATTCGATCATAATGCGCCATCCGTCCCGGTGTTTTATGAACAGGTGATCCTGGATCAAAGCACTTCCGGGAGCGGAAGACAGAGACAGATTGTATATGCACTGACGGAAGAAAAGCCTGGGATCATCTGGATCGGCACACGTGGCAATGGAATCTGTCAATACAATACCGTCACTAAACGGGTGATGACCCAAATGAGCAGCAGTACCCATCCCCAGGTCATGAATGATGACATCCTGGCATTATTTACCGATCATGAGAACCGGATCTGGGTTGGAAGCAGTGCCGGCATCTTTTCTATCATTACGGAATCCGGTATACCGGAAATTTTCACTGACACAGACCTTCCCTGGAGTTTTAAGGAAGCATCCATTCATTCCATTCAGACAGATTTGTCAGGAAATATCTGGATCACCACAAACAATGGGCTTTCGTGCATAGATCTGGATAATCAGACGGTTAAGAATTTCAATGCCGACGATGGGCTGATCAATTTCGAGTACAGTGATGGTGCTTCATTTTTTGACAGATCATCGGGTCAGTTATATGTAGGTGGAACCATGGGCGTGGATATGATCCGGACAAGGGAGATAAAATTCGCATCCTATTTCCCACCTGTTGCCATTAACAACATTTTCATCAGGAACCAGGCAGTAGAAGTATCGGAAGAAAGCGTTCTGACTTCACGGATCAATTTACAGTCGGAGCTGGTGCTGAACAACAATCAGAATGCGCTCACCTTTTGGGTATCTCCCCTGGTTTACTGGGGAAAGGAACGCCATAAGATATCGTACCGGCTAAAGAATTTCGATGATGGTTGGGTCAACCATCTGCATAACCAGGCGATCAACTTTACCAATCTCAGTCCTGGCAGATATTATCTTCAACTGCGGGTGAGTGATGAAAACGGCATCTGGTCGGATCAAATCAAACAGGTGGGAATTGTCATCCATCCCCCGATCTGGAAGACGGCCTGGGCCATCGCCGGATATGTGATGATTTTCATTGGCATACAGTTACTTATCATCCGGTGGTATCGAAGAAGGGAATGGCGGAAGAAAGAATTGGCGCTCATGGAGTTCCGGCAACAAAAGGACAAGGAACTGCAAAACTACAAGATCGAGTTTTTCACGAACCTGGCGCATGAATTCAAGGCGCCCCTGACACTGATCACTTCACATATCCATGCGATGATGGAGGAGTCGGAAACGACCGGCACAAACCCGAGGCTTCAAAAGGTTTACAACAACAGCATCAAGTTACAAAAGCTCGTATACGAGATCATACAATTCAGGCGGCTGGAAAAGGGGAAGGAACCGCTTGACATCAGCAGGGCAAATCCTGAAGCGCTGGCCCGGGAGGTTGTTGCCGACCTGCAATGGCTTGCCCAAAAGCGGGAAATATCCTGTGAGGTTTCGTGCAATGAGAAAGAGCCTTGTGTCACCACCGATGCCGGCAAGTACCAGAGAGTACTTACTAATCTGGTTTCCAATGCCATTAAATACAACAGAACGGGAGGGTATGTAAAAGTCAGGATCAATGTTTACGAACAGGTATTCACCGTTGAGGTCGAAGATAATGGCATCGGGATCGATCCTGAATTCAAAAACAAACTTTTCGAGCCATTCAATGTATTTCCGGCTAAAAATACTGGGGCGGGCGGTTACAAGTCAACCGGGCTTGGCCTGGCCGTGACCAAAGGAATCATGGATTTGTTAAAGGGGTCTGTCACATTTGAAAGCAGACCGGATAAAGGATCCATTTTCAGTTGCCGGTTTCCAAATATGCATCCGGACGCCCCCGCAGGCTTGATCCGCGAAACAACGGAAAAAGAAGACATCCTGGAATATCTGGACGAGATGACTCCTTCAGAACCGGTTGCCCCATCTGAAATCTCTCCTGAAAAACCCACACTTCTTTTGGTTGACGATGAACCGGACATCCTGCTGCTCCTGAATGATCTGCTCAGTCAGAACTACAATCTATATTTTGCTAAAAATGGTTTTGAAGCCCTTCATTTACTGGAAAAACACCCAATTGAACTGATCGTATCGGATATTCTCATGCCTGTGATGGATGGTATCGAGTTTTGCAATAAGGTAAGAAATAACTTCGATACCAGCCACCTGCCTTTGATACTGCTCACTGCCAAAGCCGAAATTGAAGACCGCATAAAAGGGCTCACCGCAGGTGCCGATTCATACATTCCCAAGCCATTTCACCCTGATCATCTCAAAATAAGGATTGAGAAATTGCTCGACATCAGGCAAAATATCAGGAAAAGATTTGGAGGCCAGGATGAAATTTCCACACTGATCAAAGAAATACCCGATCCCCTGTTCCGGGAGATGATCGCATACATCGATGCAAATATTGATGATGACACCCTGTTGGCTGAAAAATTATGTGACAAACTGGCCATCAGCAAGTCATCTCTTTATAACAAGACTAAATCGGTATTGGGCACCACTCCCCACGGGCTGATCAACCAGCGCAGGGTGAGGAAAGCGGCCATCCTTCTGGACACAACGAATTTTACCGTCAGTGAAATTATTGATCAGACCGGTTTTAACAGCCGTGCCCATTTCTATGAGCTGTTTAACAAAGCATTCGGATGCTCCCCCACCGAATACCGCCAGAAAAGAAATCATGTGGCGAATTACTGATTTCATTCTATTTTCTGTCATTATGTAACCGGGCGGACATAATCGGGAACCGGGCGGACACCTTTCCGTTCATCTGTGAGTAAATTTGAATTCCATAAAATGATACAGCCATGGATATAGCCAACCGGTTCCCTTCAAATCCCCTGCTCCGGCCGTCAGACCTGAAACCTGGCATAGAAGGCATGGAAATCGTATGCCTCCTCAACCCTGGCGTTTTTGAGTTTAACAGGAAGATATGGCTTTTGCTGAGGGTTGCCGAAAGGCCCAGGCAAATAGAAGGAAAGATCAGCTTCCCGGTATATAATGATAAAGGGGCGATTGAAATCCTGAGTTTTGATAAAAATGATCCTGATCTCGACACTTCCGATCCCCGTGTGATCAATTACAAAAAGAAAGATTATCTGACCACGCTCTCTTACCTTCGGCTTGTCTGCAGTGATGATGGAGTTCTCTTTTATGAGCCGGAGGGTTTCCAACCCATTTTTGGTAAAGGGGAGCTGGAGACTTTCGGTATTGAAGATTGCCGGGTTGCCTCCATGACAGATGAGTTCATCCTTTCGTTCACAGAAGTTTCCGAATTTGGGGTCGGTGTTGGAATGATCAGGACTACAAACTGGAAGGACTTCAAACGCGAGGGGATGATTTTTCCGCCACATAATAAAGATTGTGCCATTTTTGAAGAAAAGATCAACGGAAAATACTATGCTTTACATCGTCCCAGCAGCCCCGAACTGGGTGGTAATTATATCTGGCTGGCCGAATCACCCGATCTGCTCCACTGGGGCAGGCATAAGTGCATTGCCACCTCCCGGCCTGGCATGTGGGATTCAGCCAGGGTAGGCGCCGGGGCAGCCCCCATCAGGACCGAATCGGGCTGGCTTGAAATATATCATGGTGCCAACAGCGAGCATCGCTATTGCCTGGGTGCATTGCTGCTCGACATCAATGATCCGTCGAAGGTGCTTGCCCGCAGCGTTGAACCCATCATGGAACCCATACGCGACTATGAACAAACCGGTTTTTTCGGCAATGTGGTCTTCACCAACGGTCATTTCGTCAAAGGCGACGACCTTATTATATATTACGGCGCCAGCGACGAAGTGATCTGCGGCGCCAGGTTTTCGATTGATGAAGTACTTTCGACACTTATCTAACCGGAAGGAATCCCATGATAAACCGCATTACCAACGAGTACCGCTTCTTCCTGTCGATGCCCCGCAACATGAGGGTGCTGCTGATCACCAATATGCTGTATGCCCTGGTGCTGCCGGTAGTTGAAATTTTCATGGCCGCATACATTATGCGCTTTTTTAATGATACCAGTTTTGTGGCCATTTTCCAGCTTGCCATGTACACAGGTATCATCATCACTTCTGTAACAAATGGGTACCTGTTGAAAGTGTTCAATTTAGCGCATCTATACAGCTTCGGGATCCTGCTCAGTGGTATATCGATGATGGGCATGATGTTTGTAAAAGACCTGGCATTGCCAGGCCTCATCGTATCAGGGACTTTGATAGGTGCCGCCTCCGGCTTCTTCTGGACAAACCGGTACCTGATGGCATTGAATTCCACTTCTGATGAAAACCGCAACTATTTCTTCGGGCTCGAATCGTTCTTCTTCACCATTTCCAACATTGGCGTACCGGTGGTCATTGGAGCCCTGCTGGCTTCCATAGAGGGCGTGAAGCTTTTCGGCCTTGTCCTTGATATTTATGCGGGATACCGTATTGTCATGATCATCGTCTTCGCCATCACCATTTTAGCTTGCTTTTCCCTTGCCCGTGCAAAATTTGAAAATCCCTTGCAGAAGGATTTCCTCTACTTCCGTTTCGACCGGCTGTGGAACAAGCAGATCCTCCTTTCAGCCCTGAAGGGCCTGGTGCAGGGATTCCTTGTGACAGCCCCCGCCATGCTCATCATGAAATACGTTGGCAAGGAAGGATCACTGGGCTTGATCCAGGGCATCAGCGGCGGATTGACCGCTATCCTCCTATACCTGCTGGGCCGGTTTGCCAAACCGCAACATCGCATCATCATATTCGGAACCGGCATCACCATCTTTCTCATCGGAACGATCGTCAACGGGATCGAGCTCACCATGGCCGGCGTGATGGTCTTCGTGCTTTGCAAGGTCTTCTTCCAGCCGCTGCACGACCTGGCTTACTACCCGATCATGCTGAAGGTGATCGATGTGGTGGCAAAAAAAGAAAACCGGAACAGCTATGCTTACATCCTCAACCATGAGTTCGGCCTTTACGCCGGAAGGGTGACCGGGCTGGGCCTGTTCATTTTTCTGGCCTTCTATGTCTCTGAAACCTTTGCCCTGAGGTACGCGCTCATTATCGTGGCTACGGTGCAGATGCTTTCCATCCCCCTGGCCCGGAATATCATGAAACATTCTTACAAGAAGGAACTATGAAAAGAAACAATTACATCCTGATCCTGTTCGCGGCAATGCTGGTCATGAGCTCCTGTCATCAGGAAACAGGCGAACCGGTTTCGCAGCTTTCCATCGCGCGGGTGGACCAGATGCCTGCCATGCCTGAACCCTTTAAGATCATCGATTGGAGACAGAAAGCGCTCGACTTCGACAGCCTGGCCTTCGATTTCAACAATCCGGCGCCATACGGCCCGCTGATCTGGCTCGACAGCGCCCGGCGCAATATCGACCAGGTCACCTTCGGATTATTCACTGTAATCGGGGATGTCCGCCAGGGAACCGATAAAAACAACGGCGAGTTCCACGAAGCGCTCACATCCCTGAATGCTCTTGTAAGCGCCGGCCTGCTGGATATTGACAAAACCAACCAGCATGGGTTCAATTTTGCCAGGATGGTGCAGAATTATTTCAACAGCGACACGGATTGGGACATTGTCATGAATAACACCAATCCCGATGTGGCTATGCTGGGAGGGGGCTATGGAAGAGACTGGTGGTATGATGTTTATCCGAACGTCCTGTATTACGGTGTCGCCGCCCTGTTTCCTGATGTGGAGAACACGGATTTCATTATGCGCACAGTAGCTGAACAGTTCTATCAGGCCGATTCGGTGCTTGAAGGGAACTACGATTATTCCTATTTCGACTATTCCCAAATGAAAGGGATGCGCAACCATATTCCCTGGCAGCAGGATGCCGCCGGTGGTCACGCCTGGGTATTGCTTTCCGCTTACGAAAAATTCGGCGACCCGCGCTATCTCAATGGCGCCAAAAGCGCAACGGAAGCCTTAGTGAACCAGGGAGAAAGCCGGTTTTACGAAATACTGCTGCCTTTCGGTGCATATACTGCAGCCAGGCTCAATGCTGAACACGGGACATCCTATGATGTTGAAAAATTGCTGAACTGGACATTTGACGGGTGCCTGGCTATGGATGGACGTTATGGCTGGGGGGTGATAGCAGAGCGCTGGGGCGATCATGACGTACACGGCTTGCAGGGGAGCATCACCGATGGCGGCGGTTATGGCTTCTTCATGAATACCGTGGCCATGGCCTGGCCACTGGTCCCCATGGTGAAATACGACCCCCGCTTTGCACGCGCCATTGGAAAATATATGCTGAATGCAGTGAATGCTTCCCGGCTCTACTATCCCGATGAGGTCGACGACGCCCACCAGTGGCTGCCCGAACTGAAGGATATCACCGGCGGGATCATCGGCTATGAAGGCATCCGGAAATTCGACGATTATGGCAAGCCATCCCTGAATGGTGTAACGCCCGTTTCGCTGGGGGACGGGCCGAAATGGGTGCCCGGCCAGCCTGACGAGTCGATGTTCAGCCTCTACAGCACATCCATCGCAGGCGTTTACGGCGCCATCGTCCATAAGACTGATGTGGAGGGCATCCTTGCGCTCGACTGCAACGCCACCGACTTTTTCACCGACAATGCCTTCGAGGTCTGGCTGTACTATAATCCTTATGACCAGGCAAAATCAGTAACTTATTCATCCGTTGAAAAGCGCGACCTTTTCGATATCATCTCAAAAGAATACCTGGCAAAAAACGCCTCCGGGGATATATCCCTGCAGATACCTGCTGACGAGGCTGTGTTGATAGTGGCCTTACCCGCTGGCACGCCCCTGAAAAAAGATGGGACGAAAATCAAAGCGGGTGGTTCGGTGATTGCTTACGAATAAAAAACAATATAATATAAACCGATAATGCTGAAAATATGAAACGACTGATAATTCTGGCCATTATACTCTCCGTGACAGGGCTGGTCCATGCACAGAATGTCGTGGAGGGGATCATAACAGATGCCAATACCGGCGAGACCCTGATAGGCGTTACGGTTGCCGTGAAAGGCACCACGGCAGGAACCATTACGGATGTAAACGGGCAATACCGGCTGGAATCGGAACAACTGACCCCTGAGTCGGTACTGGTCTATTCTTATATCGGATATACCACCGTTGAACAGGTTTGGGGCAGCCGGCCTGTGGTCCACGTGGCCCTGCAACCTGAAGAGTATATGCTGGAGGAATTCGTGGTGATCGGTTATGGTACCGCAAAAAAAAGCAACGTCCTCGGGGCCACTGCCAGGGTTTCCGGCACTGAACTGACAAGGCTGCCGGTAGCGGGGGTAGACCAGGCTTTGCAGGGACGGGCAGCCGGAGTGCAGGTAACCCAGGTGACCGGTATGCCCGGGGAAGGGGTCTCCGTCCGGATCCGCGGTGCCGGCTCGATCCATTCCAGCAATGACCCGTTATATATCGTCGACGGGATCCCCTCGCCCGACGCACTGAAGATTCTGGCCCCGGGCGATATCGAAACCATCACTGTCCTGAAAGATGCCTCGGCAGCAGCCATATATGGCTCCCGGGCCAACAACGGTGTCGTGCTGATCACTACAAAAAAAGGCACAAAAGGAAAAACACGGGTCAACTACCATGGCCAGACTGGCTTTCAGAAAGCCACCCGGCTCACCAAAATGGTCAATACCGACGATTATATCACGATTTATAACGATGCCGCTGCCAACGACAATAAATATCTTCCGGCAGGGTTGCAGCGACGGCCTATTACACCCGAAGATACCGAAGGATTCCAGGATATCAATTACCTGGACGAATTGCTCAGAACGGCTCCCATCAATTCACATGAGCTCTCTGTTTCAGGCGGTGATGAAACAACCAATTTCCTGATTTCCACCTCCTTCTTCGACCAGAGGGGAATCATAGACAATACTGGCTATACAAGAGGAACCGTAAGGCTTGACCTGAATACGGAAGCCAGTAAATGGCTGACTGTCGGACTCAGCATGTATGCCGGTATTTCCAATAATGATATTATCGGGAGCTCCGGCGACGGCTACGGCGGAAATGGCGGCAGTGTGGTCAGGTATGCCTTTTTCCGCAATCCGGCCATACCCATTCAATTTGAAGACGGCACCTGGGTTGACCGGCCGGCCGAATACTTCGGAGAACAAATCTATGATTCTTTCCTGGGGGATGGCTATAATCCCCTTGGCATGGCGGCCTATAATGAAAACAACCGCAAGAATGACATTTATATGGGCAAGGGTTATTTCACGGCCAAAATCACCGAGAAATTGAAATTCACCACCAATTTCGGGGTGGATTTCCGGAACACCGACACCAGGCGCTTCAATCGCACCTGGGGCACCTTCAACCGCATCAATGCGGTGAACAGCCTGGTGGTTACCGATGAAAGGACCTTCAACTGGACGCTTAACAATCTGCTCAATTATGAAACCACCTTCGGTGAGTCGCATGTCTTTTCGGCCCTGCTGGGCTTTGAAGCGATAAAGAATAAGGGAAATATTCTGAATGCCAGCGATTCTGATTTCCCCATCCAGCAGCGGGAACTGATCTATATCGGCAACGGGCTGGGCACACAGATCAGCAGCCAGAGTGAATATGCTGCCACGCTGGCCTCTTTCTTCGGCAGGGCAAGCTACGATTTCAAGAGCAAATACTACCTGTCGGGAACACTGCGTTATGATGGCTCTTCCAGATTTACAGGCAAAAACAAATGGGGATTCTTTTATTCCCTCTCTGCCGGTTGGGTCATGTCGCGGGAAAATTTCCTGAAGGATATCCGTTGGCTTGAAAATCTAAAGCTCCGTGCCGGTTACGGAGCCATCGGAAACCAGGAGATCGGGCTATATGCCTATAGCGACCAGATCTCTCCCTATTTCAACTATCCTTTCGGCAATATTTCCAACAGCGGTTATGTACAAACCTCCCTGGGTAACGAAAACCTGAAGTGGGAAACCAGTTACCAGTACAATGCCGGTGTGGATGCCGGCTTCTGGAAAGGAGCACTGGCCGTTTCACTGGATTACTTCTACAAGGTCACTGAAGACATGCTCGTCAAGGCGCCCAATCCCCCTTCGACAGGTTATGCCGAAGCGGCCTGGATCAACAGCGGGTCCGTTTTGAATACGGGTTTTGAATTCGAAGCCATCTATCGCCAGGTAAAACGTGAATGGGGTTATTCTGTCGGCGCCAACCTCACCTATATGTATAATGAAGTATTGGAACTCGATGCCCCAATCGCCGGCGGTCGGGTCGAATCAGGCGTATTTGCCACCGTGACAGAGGTTGGTCAGCCCATTGGCTCTTTTTATTTGCTCGAAATGGATGGCATCTTCCAAAACGAAACAGATATCCTTCTTTCAGCCTACCAGGGGAGTAATATCAGGCCCGGCGATGTGAAATTCAAGGACCAAAACGGTGACGGGCGCATCGACAATCTTGACCGGGTCCACCTGGGCAGCGCCATCCCGAAACTGATGGGCGGCCTCAACCTGGGAGTCAATTACAAGAACTTCGACCTTGTCGTATTCCTGCAAGGGGTTTATGGTAATAAAATCTATGTCCAGATCAACCAGGATATCGAAGGTTATTACCGGGGATTCCCTGTCACACAGCGTTATTTCGACGAACGATGGACAGGCGAGGGCACCTCCGATACACAGCCCAGGGCCTCCTGGAGCGCTAAATCGAATAATGCCAGACCCTCATCCCGCTTCCTGGAAGATGGCTCTTACCTGCGGCTGAAAAATGCCCAGTTAGGTTACACCATTCCCGAAAAAATACTGGAAAAGATCAGGATCTCCCAGGCAAGAGTTTACGTGTCAGCATCTAACTTGCTCACACTGACGAAATTTTCCGGCCTGGACCCAGAGATGACCGTCAGCGACAACTCAAAAAACGAAGGCGACCGCGCCGCCGGAATTGACTGGGGGACCTATCCTTCGGCTATGACCATTATGTTTGGACTTGATATCAACTTTTAAAAATACAGCGATGAAAACGATAAAATACTGTCTTATATTTCTGATGATATCGTTCAGTTCCTGTAACGATTTCCTTACCGAGGAACTGAAAGGGACCTTCTCATCTGATACCTTTTATCAGAATGAGGCGCAGGCCTTGCAGTCCATAAACGGTGTTTATCATGCCATCACCTTCCGGAATTTCAACAACGCCATTTGGGTGTTTGGCGATGTTGCCTCGGATGATGCGGTAAAAGGCGGTAATCCGGGCGACCAGGCGGAGATCAGTTATATTGATGATTTTACCGCCGATGCGAATAATGGCATTATCAACAATTACTGGAGTTTTATGTATGAAGCCATCGCCAGGGCCAACAACGTGATCGCATATGTGCCGGGCGTTCTCATGGATGAAGGTCTCAAAAACCGGATCATTGGCGAGGCGAAATTCATCAGGGCCTATAGTTATTTCAACCTGGTGAATGTCTTCGGGAGGGTTCCCCTCAAACTGCAACCCCAGGTCACCCCTGAGGCCATCCATATCGGGCTGAGCGAAGTTCCGGAGATCTATCAGCAAATCGAAAAGGATCTTTCAGAAGCAGCAGGTGTGCTCCCGGTTTCCTATAACCCTTCCGATGCAGGTCGTGTCACAAGAGGCGCCGCCCTGGCCATGCTGGGCAAAATAAATCTGTACCAGCAACGGTGGGCCGCTGCACTCAACTATTTCCAGCAGGTGGATGCACTCGGGATATATAACCTCATGCCCCATTATGCCGACAACTTCAAGCTGGCATTTGAGAACAGCGAAGAATCCATTTTTGAGATCCAGCACCTGGCCGGCCAGGTTCCGCTGACCGGAAGCTGCCTTAATCAGTGGTTTGCCCCTGCCGTCGAAGGAGGCTACTATTTCAACGCCCCAACCCAGGACATGGTCGACGCCTTCGAAAAATCGGCCACCGGTGAAGTGGATCCCCGGCTGGATATTACCCTGGGCCGTGAAGGCCAACCCTGGCTCAACAATGAACCCTTCAGCGCCTCCTGGTCCCCCACCGGGTTTCTGACCAAAAAGCACCAGCAGCCCCTTTCCGAAATCCCCTCCGCCCTGAAAGGTGACGGGGACCTGAATTATATCTACCTGCGTTATGCCGATGTATTGCTGATGAAAGCAGAAGCTTTCCTGGAAACAGGACAGGCCGATTCGGCCAGGGCAAACCTCAACCGTATCAGACAGCGCGCACGTGCCAGCTTCAGCGGAACACCTCCAGCCGACCTGCTGGCTGACATCATAACTACCGACCAAAACCAGCTCAGGGAGGCCATCCGGAAAGAACGCAGGGTCGAGCTCGGCCAGGAATTTCACCGCTACTTCGACCTGATGCGCTGGGGAAAAACAACCGCTGAAACCGCACTGGGTCCCGGATTCAATTATGAAACCAAAAGATATCAGCCATTACCGCAAATAGAAAT
>JAWOHY010000012.1:0-2613 GCA_046484945.1 Bacteroidales bacterium | reverse complement strand
TGGTCGCGACCGTGGCGCGGCTCGTGGCGATGGGCGTCGAGCCACCGCTGTGGATGAGCGCCAACCTACCGGGGGGCGACGAGGCGAACCGGGCGAACGAGGACGGATAACGGAAAGCGTATAGGCATTCATCAGGGCTGCCGCGGCGCCGTCAATCGCGTTGGTCACCACCTGGACCCTGACCGATCCTGTAGTGGCCAGTTCCTTCTCAAACCCGGCCGGGATCATGAGCACCTGGTGGGCGCTGTTGTCGATAATATCCTGTTCGGCCAGTTTGTAGGCGTTCGAAAAATTGACTATCTTGTAAAAGGGAGAGCCCTGGAAATGACCGGTCAGTTCCCGTGAAGTCACTGAACGGTCCAGGTCCGCCACATGCAGGCGGATCTGCCTGATCTCGAAAGTGGCGGTGTAAGCCAGTACCAGCATCTGAAGCAGGGGCATGACGAAAATGATCCTCACCATGACCTTGTTCCGGAAGAGCTGGATAAATTCTTTTCTTATGATATAGCCGATTGTCCGCATGATGAATGCCTTTCAGGATTATTCCAGCCTCACTTTGAAATTTTTTACACTTAACCCGATGAAGATCACCAGCATGGTGACGATGATCAGGGTTTCCTTCCAGATATACTGAAGCCCTGAACCTTTTAACATGATATTTTTAATAATAATGATGAACCAGCGGGCCGGTATGATGTTGCTCAGCCATTGCAGTAATTTCGGCATATTTTCAACGGGGAAGATAAAACCGGAGAGGAGGATGGTCGGCATCATCAGGCCGGCAAGTGATATCATCAGGGCAATTTGCTGGTTCTTGCTGATGGTGGAGATCAGGATGCCCAGCGACAGGGCCATCAGGATAAATAATACGGTTTCAAACATGAGAAGAAGCAGATTCCCACGCACGGGTACTCCGAAAACAAAATATCCGAGCGCCACGATAGTAGCAGCGTTGATCAGGGATAGTATAACGTAGGGGGTGACCTTCCCGGCGATGATCTGGATGGGTTTCAGGGGAGAAACGAGCAGCACTTCCATAGTCCCCAGTTCTTTTTCACGGGCAATGGAGATGGATGTCATCATGGCGCAGACCAGCATCAGCAGGACCGTGATGATGCCAGGCACGAACATGAACACCCCTTTCAGTTCCGGGTTGTAAAGAAGCTGTGGTTCGGGGATGATACCCGGGTGCTGGCCGGCCTGTGTCCCGGTCATTTCTGCCTGGTAATCGCGGATGATCGCCTCGGTGTAATTTGCCAGCAGGCTGGCCGTATTGGGATCGGAGGCGTCACCGATGATGTGTATCGCGGCTTTTTGCTCCCGCATCAATCTTTCGGCAAAGTTTTCCTCAAAAACGATGACCTGTTTGATCTTTCCCCGGCGGAAATTTTCCGCTATCTCTCTTTCATGCACCAGGTTTTCTTCCAGCAAAAAATAATCGGAAGCGGTGATCCGGGAAATGATGCCCTGTGTAACCACATCCCTGGAATGGTCCAGTACACCGATGCGGGCATTCTTGATCTCATTGGTCAGGGCAAACCCGAACAACAGGATCTGTACCACCGGCATTCCGAACAGGATGATCATCGTCCGCACGTCGCGGAAGATGTGGTAGAATTCTTTGATGATAAAGCCCTTCATTCAGGTGTTCAGGTGTTGAGGTGTTGGGGTGTTTTGATTTCTGGCCAGTCTGATGAAGACCTCTTCCATTTTCGTCGCCCCAAAACGGCTTTTAAGGGCTGCCGGGGTATCCAATGCAGCGATCCGGCCGTCGACCATGATGGAAACCCTTTCACAATATTCCGCCTCATCCATATAATGGGTGGTCATGAACACGGTAATCCCCTCTTGCGCCGCCTCGTAGATCATATCCCAGAACTGCCGGCGGGTGACAGGGTCCACCCCGCTGGTCGGTTCATCGAGGAATACGATGGCCGGTTCGTGCATGATCGCTATGGAAAAAGCCAGTTTTTGTTTCCATCCCAGGGGAAGCGACTGTATGATCCGGTCTTTGTATTCGTTCATTCCCAGTTTTTCCAGGAAAAAGGCCATCCTATCCCTGATCTTTTTCCGCGGCAGCCCGTAAATTCCCCCGAAAAATGTAAAGTTTTCAGCTATGGTCATATCTTCATAGAGAGAAAACCGCTGGCTCATATAGCCAATGTTTTTCTTGATTTTTTCTGTTTGATGGTAAACATCAAAGCCGGCAACTGAAATTTTTCCCGATGTGGGTTTCCAGAGTCCGCACAGTATTTTGATCGCGGTGGTTTTACCGGCGCCGTTTGCCCCGAGGAATCCGAAGATCTCTCCTTTCTTCACGAAGAAATTCAGATTGTCGTTGGCGACAAAGGAGCCGAATTTTTTGGTAAGGTTCTCGACTTTGATGATATGTTCTTGTACTTTCATACTTTATTACACTGATGGTGCAGATAGAGTAAAATAGTTTCTTTTTTTTATGGTCCGACGACTGAAGCCGTCGGTTCCAACGTTTGTAAAATGCTCGGAACCAACGGCTTTAGTCGTTGGAGGACGACCCGATAACCGACGGGTTAACCCGTCAGTTGCACAGGCTTTTGAGACATCTCCTTTCTTTTGTAGTCCGACGACTGAAGC
>JAWOHY010000085.1:0-6308 GCA_046484945.1 Bacteroidales bacterium | reverse complement strand
GCTTCAGTCGTCGGAGTATATCTGCCGGCTTTCCAGAGTATTCGAACCGACGGCTTCAGTCGTCGGAGTATATCTGCCGGCTTTCCAGAGTATTCGAACCGACGGCTTCAGTCGTCGGGCTACCAGAGATGATACAACCCCGTGAGGCTGGGAGGTTTTTTTCTACTTTTTTCTTGACTTTTCATTTTTTTTATTATACTTTTGATCAAAATTTAATCAAATTTCTGATTACAATTTAATCAAAATATCAATCGAAGTCAAGTTTTTAAAAAATTTTTTCAAATGACCGGGTATATTTTCAAAAAAACCGGATAAACAATAAAAAAGAATACGATGCAATATTTCAGTTCAAACATCAAGCTGCTCCGCAAGCGCCTGGGGCGTACGCAGGACGATGTGGCATTCTCCCTCGGCATGAAACGCCCGACCCTGAGCGGGTACGAAAACAATGTGGCCCAGCCTGGACTGGAGGCTATGATCGCTTTCAGCCGCCATTTCAAGATTTCCATCGACACCCTGGTGAAAGTGGACCTGTCGAAACTGGCCGAAAGCGAACTGTCGCAGCTCGAGCGCGGCTACGATGTCTTCATCACCGGGGGCAAACTGCGTGTGCTGGCCACCACGGTCGACCAGGAGAACGAGGAAAACATCGAAATGGTGAACGAAAAGGCCAAGGCCGGCTATCAAAGCGGCTTTGCCGATCCGGAGTTCATCCGTGTCTTACCTGCCTTCCGGCTGCCGTTCCTGTCGAAAGAACGCAAATACAGGGCCTTCCAGGTGAACGGCGACTCCATGCTGCCCATCCCCGACAAATCATGGGTTATCGGGGAGTTCGTGCAAAACTGGCTCACCATCCGCAGCGGGTATCCTTATATCATCTTAACCATGGAAGATGGCGTTGTATTCAAGATCGCCGAAAATAAATTAAAGGAAGGTAATGTGCTGAACCTCATCTCCCTGAACCCGCTCTACGAACCTTTCGAAGTACATGCCAAAGACATCCGCGAGGTGTGGCGGTTCGTCTATTTCATCTCCTCCGAGATCCCCGAACCCAACCTGCCAAAGGATGAACTGATACAAACGGTCAAATCGATACAAAAAGAGGTGAAAGCCATCCAGACCCGGCTCAACCTAACATAGAAGTAAGCACCAAATTCCAAGCACCATCCGCCAGCTGGCGGACCAAACAAATTCCAAATACCCAATACCAAGAACCAAGAACCAAGAACCAGGAACCAAGAACCAAGAACCAGGAACCAAGAACCAATTCCTAATACATGTACGCAATTGTCGACATAGAAACCACCGGCCTGAATGCACGCAAGGACAGGATCACCGAAATAGCGATCTTTATCCACGACGGTGAAAACGTGATCGGGAAGTTTGAAACGCTGATCAACCCCGAGTGCCGGATACCTTATCATATTACTTCGCTGACGGGGATCAGCAATAAAATGGTGGCCGAAGCGCCCCGTTTCTGCGAGGTGGCCAGGCAGATCGTTGAAATGACCCAGGGGAAAACGATCGTGGCGCATAATGCGGCCTTTGATTATAATTTCATCCGGTGTGAGTTTAAGCGGCTGCTCTATGATTACTCCAGGCCGACCTTGTGCACGAAAAAACTCAGCCGGAAGTTCCTCCCCGGGGTAAAATCCTACGGGCTTGGCAGCCTGGCCCGGATCCTCAATATCCAGAACCCGGCCAGGCACCGGGCGGCAGGAGATGCCTGGACTACCGTGAAATTGCTGGAACATTTGCTGAAATTTGAAAAAAAGCCGGAAGACCTGCCGCTCAAATGCCTGAATTCCAAGCTGTCTGTTGAAGATCTTAAAAAACTGCCCGACTCACCGGGGGTTTATTACTTTCATGATGATGAGGCAAATATCATCTATATCGGAAAAAGTGTCAATATCCGCAGCCGCGTCATGTCGCACCTGAGCAACAACGACCACAAGCGGGAAATAGAAATGCGGGAGAAGATCGCCTCGGTCAGTTATGAGGAAACGGGCAGCGACCTGGTGGCATCGCTGATGGAATCTACGGAGATCAAAAAGTACAAGCCATTGTTCAACCGGTCGCTGCGCCGCTCCCTCTTTCGCTATGGTCTGTATTCCTATACAGGCAAGGACGGTTATATTCACCTGAGCGTTGAAACGATCAAAAACGGACAATTACCAATGACTTCCTACGGTACCAGAAAAGAAGGAGTAAACCATCTGCAGCGTTTGATCGATGAGTTTGAACTGTGCCAGAAAATATGCGGCCTGTATCCTTCCAAAGGTGGATGTTTTGAATACCAGCTTGGGATCTGCAGAGGTGCCTGCGTGGGTCATGAACCCCCGGACCCTTATAATGACCGGGTGATTGATGCCATTGGCAAGTTTAGCTACAGGAACAAGAACTTTTTTATCGTCGATGACGGCCGGTTTGATCACGAATGTTCCGTGGTCAAGGTCGAAAACGGGCGTTATGTCGGATTTGGCTTTGTTGACCTGGATGCCATCTCCAATAACGGGGCCATTTTGCACGATATCATCAAGCCTGGCGAAGACAACCGCGATGCCCACATGATCATCCGGGGATACCTGCGAAAGAACCAGTTCGAGAAAATGATCGTCTATTGAGTTTAGAGTATATGCGGGATGACTGCTTTCCGGCCCTTGGGATAGTCTTTGAATTGCTCCCGGTACCATTTATGGTGAGATAACGCCCTGGGGATCAGGTTTGCTGCAGTCCACACGGCAAATGACAAAGCGGGCAGGTTCCAGGCCATGATGGCAAAGCCGGTCCATTCAACGATCTCCCCGAAGAAATTCGGACAGGAAATATAGTTGAACAGGCCGCCGCGCGGGATGAAGTAACCGGTTTTACCGCCTTTCCGCAATCCGATGAGCTTCTTGTCTGCCGCCTGGTTGATCATAAAACCGGTAATGAATATGGCTCCGCCAATGATAAACCTTGGATCGGTAAGCCAGGAATCCGGATAGTCCGGTCCGACCCAACCCAGCCAGTAACCGTTTAGCCCGGCATTCATAATATTGAAGAAAATGGCGGAAAAGACAATGATGACAGGCATTTTTTTGTCTTTTGTACGGGTCCTGAGAGGGAAGATGACCGACCGGTTCACGTAATGGATCGTCCACAGGCTGAAAAGGATCCAAAGCGGACTGTTAAAGGCCTTTCCGCCGGTGAGCATCAGGGTGACAAATATAATCAGCGACGGCACTTCGTAAATAAACCACCCCAGGCGGTTATCGATCATAGGCCCCCAGCCCTTTGTTGTATATCTGCCATAAGGCGCTCTGACTTTTATAAGAAACGGAAATATCAGGACGGCTGCGATGATCCAGATAAGGGCAATATATTGAATAGTTTCGGCTGATATCATAATTTAAACTGATTGTTTAATTAATGTATCCGTTATCCCTGAACCACTGTATTGTATCTCTTACTGTTTCTTCGAAATTGCGGGATGAATAACCCAACTCGCGCGTAGCTTTGTCATTACTGATCATTTTATTGACTTCCCTTAAGGCGCGAAGGGATTCAAACGTATAAAGCGGCTCAGTGCCCGCCATGAATGCATAGGCCTTGATGAATGGCACCCCGATTTTCGCTACTGCCTGGGGGATCATGAAGCGGGTGATCTTCCTGCCTGTCGTCTTTTCGACAATGAGGGCGAGATCCTGCACACTGAACCATTTTCCGCCTAAAATATATCTTTCCCCTTTACGGCCTTTATCCATAGCTGCGATGGCGCCACTTACCACATCCCTGACATCCACCCAGTTATAGCCTCCGGGGACCAAAGCCGGCAAAGTACGGTTATATAAGCGGATCAAAACCTGGCCAACCAGGGAAGGCATGAAATCATTGGGGCCTACGATAGCCGTCGGATTGATGATCACTGCATCCAGGCCTTCTGAAACAGCCTTCAGGACAAGCTTTTCTGCCTGCGACTTGGTGATCTCATACCACATGGGGCCTTTTTCAACCAGTGGCCTGGTCTCATCCATGGGCTCATCCAGGGGAAAGTGTGATAAAGCGTGGATGGAACTGAAATGGATCAACCGCCTGATACCATTTTCACGTATTATTTTCAACAGGGTCGTGGTACCGTCAACATTGACCCTCAGCAATTTCTTTCTTTTCCCGTCAATCGAGATCATGGCAGCCAGGTGGAAAACAATTTCCACGTCATGGCAAAGCCTTCGCAAAGCCTCTTCATCATCCAGGCTCCCTGAAATATATTCAATATTAAGGCCGTTAAGGGATTGTCTGTTGACGTGTACCAGCGCTTTAACCTGGTGCCCCTCAGCCACAAGGGCGCGGCACAGATTTGCCCCGACATGTCCGTTGGCACCCGTCACTGCAATTTTCATGCAGCGAATTTAATCAAATTCTGATGTAATATACAAAGGTCGGGTTCAATTTAGAATTATCCGGGCCTCTGATGTGCCGCTGGTTGTTATTTACCTGGCAATCAGATAATATAGATGGAGATATTACGGTTTTTGTAATGAGTTTTTTCAGGTTAACAGCACGAATTATCCATGATTTTCTTATAAGCGCTTTCCAGACCGAGAACAATGTCCTGAAGGCAGATCCCTGGTAATTTCCCCTGGTATGACCCTGGTAATAAATATATTTGAGCCCCGGGGCTAAAGCAGATCTATCAGAAAAAGCTTGCTGATCAATTAAAATCTCATCAAAAGCTATTTCATCCAGGTATAAATAGAGAAAGACCCTATTAAAAATAATATCAAGGTAATGAAAGATAAATGAAGGAAGAACCGGCTTCAGGAGAAATCTTACATCTTTCAGAACAATATCCGAAAAATGCTGGTTAAGTTCCCATTCCACGAAATCTGACCGGTTTGAAAAGGGGAGGGGAGCGTTGCCTTTGCCATTCAAATGAGCCACTGACAGTATATCATTTCCTTTAAAAAAGGTATCGATGGCATTGAATATAATGTCAGCAACGCGTTGGATCCTATGTGTCAGGTTTTGAAGCAAAGCTTAAGCCACTTAATTATTTTTTACTTAATTTAAGCGATAATAACATAGAAATATTTCCATGGCAATACAAAAGTAGATGTCATAATATACTATAAAATAATAAATTAAGCTTATTTCAGCAATTTATCTTTTAGGTTAAGCCGGTTGAATGAAAAGCTTAAGCAAACTAAAATATTTTGCTTAAAACTTGACTTTAGTACTTAATTATGCTTAACTTTGCTGAAACTCAACCAACCATGAGGCCAGGTAAATTTTCATTCATCGGGGATGAATTTGAGAACATATTTCATTCCGCCGAACTTTTCCTGCCGGGAATAGAAAAGCTGGCAGGCGTTTATTATTCAGCAGATCAAAAGGATATCCGTATTATTTCGCGGGAAAGGGGCCAGGAGGCGGATACCAATTACGGCCATATCACCGGCGATGTGAAATACCAGGTAATGATCCAGCGGTACCGGAAGGACAACAAGCCCTGGACCTGGATTATGAAAGAAGAGCTTCCGTTCGACTTTTCCACCAGAACAGTTCCGGCACAGAATATCTTTACTGAGCTTGAGCGGGTGATCCTTGTGATGCGTTATAAAAACCAGGCGGATCAATTATATGATTTGCTTTTTATTTATTTCAACCATCACCTGGGAAACTTTGGATTGAACCGTACTGATAAAATATTAACAACTGATCATAAGACAATTATAGGTCATTTGTTACATTATCAGTTTAAGTCGATCATGCAGTTGAACAGGCATGACAAGGCGCTTTTGCAGTCACTGAACAGGAACGTCCAGGCTTTAATCCGGGAGAAGGTTTTGTTAAAGCAACAGCTTGAGCAGGTCAGGGCGGGTTATGGAGAGAGCATGGTGAACCTGGCGATGCAACATTTACAGGATTTGGCCAATGACAGGGGCAAGGTCTATATTTTTTCCGATGATGCCGTGAATAAGATCAGGGAATACAAGGGCAATCTGAGGCATCTGCCGGCTATTCTGGCCAATGCTGTAAATTTCACCGAGAACCTGATGATGGCCGTTGAAGAAAGCGCACTAACGATAGAAGATTACTGTCTCGATTTCGACAGTTATCAGCTTCCGGAGGATGCTGCACAAAATGTTAAAAAGATCGACAGTCGGCAGTCGCGTGCCATGCAGTTGCTCGACAGGCTGGAGAAGGCCGCCATTTCATTGAAAAGCCGGAATGTCCCTTTGACCAGCGCAAATGTCGGGCAGGCGCTGGATGCGCCGGTCACCGCCCCGGCCATTACCGATGCACTGGGCAAGAGCAGGGACGTG
>JAWOHY010000203.1:0-12342 GCA_046484945.1 Bacteroidales bacterium | reverse complement strand
AGTTTGCCAGACGGTACGATCCTCAGGTTTTTCACACCGATCCCGTTGCAGCTCGAAAAACCCCATATGGCGGTCTGGTGGCCAGCGGCTGGCACACGGCTGCCATGGCCATGCGCCTTATTGTGGATCACCGTATCTCTCAGGTGGCGAGCGCAGGTTCACCGGGCCTGGATGAGCTTCGATGGCTGAGGCCTGTGCGGCCCGGAGATGAACTCTCCGTGCGGGTGACCGTGCTGGAAGCCAGGCGCTCGGAGTCAAAACCGGACCGAGGAGTTGTCCGCTCACTGGTGGAGGTTCTTAATCAGGACGAGGCGGTCGTGATGAGCTACAAAGGTGTGAGCCTTCTGCTCTGTCGAAACAGCCGGCGCACTTTAGCCGCACCCGAAGCGGAATGACGACTCAACTTGGCTTTTCTAATCGCTGGCGAGGGATCGTTTTGAAGGCCCTGATCCCTAAAATCTACTCTTCTCCGCGTCCTTGGACAGGCTCCATGTGAAGCTCATGTACGAACATCCACTCTGGAACAAGATTACTATTGGGTCTGCCTCTCTCAATTATCACCCAGAAGCCTTCTGAAGTTTTTTGTTTCTGGTAAGTGTGTAGATGACATCGCCCTCGCGGAGGATATCGTTCAACTCACTCCAGACTTTTTCGAAAGTCAGATTTCTCATCGCAGAAACCTCTTTGTTCGGTGGTGGCCAAGCTTATCCTGGGCGGGCCAGTACTGATCTTCATTCGGGGTGAAGATAGGTCTGTCGCGAAGGGTCAGGATGTGGCCGGGAAGATTTTGTTCGGTTTGCACCCTCCTCGACACCAGCACCTCGTATTTGACGCCGACGCTCATAAGTCCCTCGTCAAAGGACCAGTGGCACAGGCGGCAGAGGGAAAGGCCGTTCGAGGGCTTGTCGTCTTGGCTTTCGCTCCACGGCTTGATATGGGCCGCTTCTACAACGGTGTGGCCGTCGGGCGTCAGCATCCTGAAAGGAGGCCATGGCATGCCTACCCTGTTCAAGCAACGCGCGCTCATCTTTTTAGACTCCCTGCTCATGGCACCCCTGCAGGTTAATGTCGGCATCGATGAGCTTGCCGGGAACAAGATCCTTCAAAGTTGCCAGGTATATCCCAATCCCATCAGCCCATCAACCGTTATAAATTGCGAGATCCTTTACCCCGAAATGGTAGGGGTATCATTCAGCAATTACCTGGGACAGGAGGTTGCCATAGTATATGAGGGATGGCTGGAGCCGGGCTGGCATGCCTTCAAGCTGGACGCCGCAAGCCTGCCTTCCGGCATTTATTTCTGCCGTTTCCAGGCCGGGCGGGAGCTGGCTGTTGAGAAGATCGTGAAGCAATGAGAATAATGGTGGACATTCGCTCGCTGCGCGAGCAGATGTTCCAATAGTTCCAATGGTTCCAAAGTTCCAAATGTTCCATTGAAACTCTGAAACTCTGGAACTCTGGAACTACTGAAACCCCGGAACTCTGAAACCCTGGAACTCTGGAACTCTGGAACTACTCTGGAACCCTGGAACTACTGGAACCCTGGAACTCTGGAACTTTGAAACCTTGAAACCATAAAACAAACAACCATGAAAAAAATTGTAATTACAATCCTGGCTTTTAGCCTTGGTTTTGCCTTTGTTTTGAAAGGGCAGTTAAAAACAACCGGGTCATGGACTTATGAGGACCTGGACGACTTTATTGTTCAGTTAATGACAGATTCTCACATCCCAGGATTATCGGCATGCATTATACTCGGTGATTCTGTGGTCTGGAACAACAATTACGGCTATATGAACCTTGCCGATAGCACACCTGTTCACGATTCCACTTTGTTCAATGTATTTTCTATCGGAAAAGCCATTACTGCAGCCAGTATCATGCAGCTCTGGGATCAGCAGGTCCTTGGGTTGGATAAAAACATCAATGATTTCCTGCCGTTTCAAATCATAAATCCGAACAATAATGCCGACAGCATTTCCCCGCGGATGCTGATGTGTCACTCCTCAAGCATTAAAGCAGAAAATAATGTATGGGGCCCCGTAACTATTGGAGATCCTGAAGAGTCCCTCGAATCCTTTTTGGAAAATTACCTGTGCAGTGGAGGCACTTATTATAGCCCTGCCAATTTTTTATACAACATGCCGGGAACCTTCTACTCTTATTCCTATTATGGCTCAGCATTGAACGGTTACCTGGTCGAACCGCTGACAGGGATTGGTTTCAAACAGTATGCAAAGGACTCTTTGTTTGTACCGCTTAATATGAGTAGTTCGGCATGGTTCCTTGATGATTTGAACATGGATAACCTTGCCACCGGGTATGGTTATTCCGGAAATTCTTATCTACATTACGGTCACCCGGCATACCCTGGCATTTCCCTGCGAAGCACAGCCCTGGAACTGGCCAATTTTTTAATCATGCTAATGAACAACGGAATGTTTGGTGGAAATACTATTCTTTCGGGCTCCGCGGTTGATTCGATGACTACTGTTCAAATCAGTAATTCCGGGCTTGGGTTGTCCAGGGGGACCGGTTTATATGGTGACAGGATCACATGGGGACATAACGGAGGTTCAACGGGAGGCTATGCAGCCCATATGCATTTCTGCAAGGTCGAAAACAGTGGTGTTGTCATAACAATGAACCTGGAGCAATTTTCACCACCTTTGGTGATGAAACTGTTCGATTTTGCCGCCAGGATAGTTATTCCGCTTGAGACGACCGAAATCACGGAAACCGGCTTCACCCTGAACTGGGACAGCGCTTATGCTGCTGTTACCTATCACCTGGATATTGCGACCGACTCACTTTTCAGGAATTTCCTGGATGGTTATGAGAACCTGGATATTGGGCTGACCAACAGTTACGAGATCGGCGACCTTACACAGGGAACAGCTTACTATTGCCGGTTACGGTCGTTCGATGGGGAAGAACCCGGTCCGAATTCCAGCACAATTTACGTATCCACTTTATTTGTCGGAATGGAAGAGCCGGCATATGCTCTACAATCCCTGCAGTGCTTCCCGAATCCAGTATCCGATCTGCTCAGGATACGCTATGATCTCATAACATCAGGAAATATCAATATTTCGATCTACAACCACCTGGGGCAAAAGGTTGGAAACCTCGATGAAGGGATGAATCCGGCCGGAATGCACCAAACTACCATGGATCTGTCACATTTGCCATCTGGTTTGTATTTCCTTCGAACATCGACAATCGACAATCGACAATCGACAATTCAAAGCGAAGTGGTGAAGGTTATCAAGCATTGAGAATAATGGCGGACATTCGCTCGCTGCGCGAGTGACATTAGGTGGACATTAGGTAGACATTGGAATTATGAAGGCATTCTTCGATAAAGCTTGTCCTGAAAGGACGAATGAAAGATTCAGGATTTCAATCCGATGGATCTCACAGATTAACCAACGGGTTAACACGTCGGTAAAATCCATCAGCCGTACCTTCGGCACGGGGTTTTTTGCACCATCCGCCTTTTCCCCGGCCAATAAATTGGCGGGCTACTGTTGGACATCCCTTCGGGATTTGGGTTCCAATGGTTCCAAGGTTCCAATGGTTCCAAGGTTCCAATGGTTCCAAGGTTCCAATGATTCCAAGGTTCCAATGGGTCCAAGGTTCCAAAAGTTCCATTGAAACTCTGGAACCTTGGAACTCTGGAACTCTGGAACTACTGGAACTACTGGAACTACTGGAACTACTGGAACTACTGGAACCCTGGAACCCTGGAACTCTGGAACTCTGGAACTCTGGAACTTTGAAACCCTGGAACCCTGGAACTTTGAAACCCTGGAACTTTGAAACAAAAAAATGTCTATCTTTAGCAGAAATATCCCAACGAAATTGCTCCGCACCCTCATCATCGATGATGAACCCCACATGCGGCAAACGCTGGAGAAACTCCTGCAGCGGAATTGCCCCAATGTGAAGGTCGTGGGCCAGGCCGATGGCGTGGCTGCCGGCCTGCAAGGCATCCGCCGCCACCGCCCCGACCTGGTGCTGCTCGATATCAAAATGGACGACGGCACCGGCTTCGACCTGCTGAAACTGGCTGAACCCATCGACTTCAAGGTGATCTTTGTCACCGCTTACGAGCAGTTTGCCATTGAAGCTTTCCGTTACAGCGCGCTGGATTACCTGCTTAAACCCATCATACCGGCCAACCTGGCCGAAGCTGTGAACAAGGCCGAAGAAACAAGGATCAAAGACCTGGAAATACAGCTTGGCAGTCTCAGGCACAATATGGCTGCCGAAGATACCTCCAAAAGGAAACTGGTGCTCAAGACAATGGAGAGCATTCATATTGTTACCCCGGATGAAATACTATTTTGCCAGTCGGATGGAAACTATACCCTTTTCAGCCTGGCCGATGGCCGCAAAATACTCGTATCAAAAACCCTGCGCGAATACGAAGAGCTATTGAAACATGCAGGTTTTTTCAGGGTGCATAAATCTTATTTGGTGAACCTTTCCAGGATCATCCGGCTTGATAAAAGTGAGGGCGGATTCCTGATAATGAGCAACGGGGAAAAGATACCGGTGGGCGCCTCGCGCAAAGAGGAATTGTTGGAGTTGTTTGAGAGGCTTTGACTGGTGGAGTAGGCAGTAGACAGTAGACAGAAGGCAGTAGACAGAAGGCAGTAGATATTGGAAGATGGGGAAAATCCGAAAGCGGGAATTATCAAAAGGTTTATGAAGAAAGTAATTACCATATTCCTGTTTCTCCTGTTGCTTTTAAGAGCTTATGGGCAGTTATGGGATGTGTTTTATGAAAGCTTTCAGGCCCAAAGGGTTGACAGCATTATTCAACAAATTCCCAATTTAAGCGGTCACAGCCTTGCCAACGCCTATGTTGAACTTGCCGGGCTTTACCGTCAGTTTGATTTTGACCGCTGTATTCATTTTGCCAACATGGCCATCATGATAGATGAAAAAACGGATGATGCAGCAGGACAGGCATTTTTGTACAGGGGCCAGGCCGAATACCTGAAAGGAGATTACATTGATGCAATAAAGAGTCTCTCGCAGGCCAGGGAGTATCTCGAAAAATCAGGCAACAGGCCTCATTTGGCAGAGTGTTATGGAAGCCTGGCATTGGCATTCCACTATTCAGAAATAAAACAGGGAACCGGGCAGGAATTGTTTGCCAGGACGCTGCAGATTGCTATTGAGGAGGGGTATAAGAGAATAGAAGCTTATGTGTATTTCATGCATGGCCGTTTTATGATGGATTCACTGAAGCCGGATCAGGCACTCGGTTACTGGGAAAAAGCTGCGGAAATTTTTGTGGAAGAAAACCATGGTACCCATCATGATAAGGCCCTATCCTTTATTCTGATTGGCGATTATTATGCAAATCTTAAGGAATGCCGGAAAGCCAGGGAAATATGTCTCAAGGCCCATGCCTGGCTCGATACTTCCCTTGTTGCCGATTGCTCCATCCTTGCACAAAATTATTCGATGCTGGGAAGTTGTTACGCAAAATCAGACCAGATTGACAGCGCTTTGATTTTTTTCAACAAAGGCCTTTTCTTGTCCGATAAGGTTGGAAATGCATTTTCCTCGGCTGTCAATCACCGATATCTCGCATTCATCAGCCTGCAGTTAAACGATATTCCAGCGGCCATCACCCATTACAAAGCGGCCCTGGATCATGCAGCCTATGTGGTGGAAAACGGCCAGATATACCGTGATCCGGCCCACTGGCATTTGCCCGGGCACCCTCAGGAAATCGCCATACAATTTCCGGTTGCATACCGGAAACATATGAACAGGGAGATGATCACGGCCATACATTACAGGCTTTACCAGATATTTCTGCAACAGAATGATTACCAGAAAGCACTGGAACACTTCCAGGCCTATACTTTAACTAACGACACCATTCAGCAATTACTAAGAAGGAAGGAGTTGCAGGAACTGGGCTATCTGTTTGAGACCGAGCATAAAGACCAGCGGATCATGTACCTGGAACAGGAGAACGAACTGAAGGAGATAACCGTCAGGCAAACCAGGATTATCTTCCTGGGGACCGGGCTGTTGATGGTGCTGGTTATTTTTATGCTGATCTTACTGTTGAGGCAGGGGAAGCTGAAAAGCCGCCAGGAGACGGTGCAGCTGGAGCAAAAGCTTCTCCGGTCGCAGATGAACCCCCATTTCATTTTCAACTCGCTGGCCAGCATCCAGAATAAGATCGTCACCGAAGAGCCGGAGCTGGCCACCGATTACCTGGCCCGGTTCGCGCAACTGTTCCGCAACATCCTGGAGGGCAGCACGGAGGAATATATCATGCTGGAAAAGGAGATTGAAACGGTGAGGAACTACCTGGAACTGCAACAGGTGCGTTTTGCCGGAAAATTCAGTTACGATGTACTGGTAGACGAAGCGCTCGATACGGAGCGGATCCGGATCCCGCCCATGCTCACCCAGCCCTTCATCGAGAATGCCATTGAGCACGGTATAAAGCATAAAAAAGGAAAAGGACGGATAGAGATAAGGATCAAGCGATCGGGCGAACAGTCGAACAGACGAACAGTTGAACAATTGAACAGTCGAACAGTCGAACAGACGATATTCGAAGTGGAGGATGATGGGGTGGGCAGGGAGAAGGCGCAGGAACTTCTACATCAGCGCGATAAGAAACACAAAAGCATGGCCACGGCCATCACCCGCGAGCGGATCGCCATCCTCAACCGCAAGCTGAAACGCAAGATCACCCTCGAGATCATTGATCTGAAGGATGAAAGCGGCGAAGCGAGAGGGACAAGGGTGGTGTTCCGGGTGCCGGTTTAGGGTTCCGAATTCCGGGTTCCATGTTTCGTGTTTCGTGTCCAAAAAACCAATACCCAACACCCAACACCTAATACCCGCCGATCCCTCGCTGCGCTCGCGACATTCACTTGAACTCACTCTACCCTTACCTCTCCTCCGGATTTTATGACCATATTTCCTGATGGAAGTACCTGGAATGTGTTGGATGTGTTTTTCAGAAAAGTCAATAATCCGCTTATATTCATTGTACCGTTGATCGTTACGGATCCCTGCGCGGTCATCTGTCCGCCGGAGAAAATATCCAGCCGTTTGCAGCGGACATCGCCCGCTGCTGAATCGATGGCAAAAGAATCGCTCAATTGCGGGTAATACAGGGCCCCGGCCGGGATGACCACCAGTGTACCGGAATCAGGCAGAATATTGTATTTCCAGTTATGGGCCGAAGACCACAGCGGACTTGATGTACCTGTCCAAATGCCACAACCCAGGTATTGCATCCCGCTGACATCTGCCCGGAAACCATCGCCCGCTCCTCCGGAGAAACCTGCGAATGCAATATACAGGTGGCCGCTGAATGACCGGGAGGCATAACCGTCGCCTTCTCCGGCGGAACAATAAAAACCCTGAAGGTTCAACAGGGAAATGCCGGATGAAAAAGCAGCCCAGCCATCACCTGTCCCGCCAAAGCTATAAACGGACGGGAACATCTTTCCTTGTATTGTTCCGGAGGCCCAACCGTCAGCGGTGCCTCCGTTATAAAATTCCACCGGGTTAAAAAAATAACCCGCAAACAGACCGTTTGAAAAACCATCTTTTATTCCCCCTTTGCAATAGAATGACTGGTCATTCAGCGTAACCGGCCCGGAACCCGTCTGATGAAACCCATCGGCATCGCCCCCGCTGCAATATGACGATGGGTCGTGCAAATTTGTCACCCCTGTGAAAGCCTTGCCGAACCCGTCGTGATCACCCCCATTGTACTGGCCATAGGAACAATAAGCTGTGATTAACCAGAGCAGGGCACAGAGATATGTAAGTTGATGTTTCAAAAGACTTAAATTATTCCGCTGTCCTCACCCCGCGGCCACCAAAATTTGAATTCCTGCTTGTATATGTTCCGGAGATGAGGTCCCCTCTGCTTGAGACTGGCAGGCTGGATAATGAAAAGAATAAGTTCTGTCCCCGCGACCCGACACCCCCGCGACCCGTAACACCGGCAGTCTGGTAGATGGTGTTCGCTGTACTTTCATCTGAATTATTATTAATTCCGGGCCAGTAATCCACATCGGCATCCCCGGAAGGTAGCAGGTTACCGTTTCCGTGTAAACCGGTGAATGACCTTCCAGCGTTATGATAAGCATTTACACAGATTTCCCAGGTGTTCCCCGACATCTCCATGATACCGTAATAGGTGGCGCCACTTTCCATCCGTGTATGGTTCACCGAAGAAGCGGCGAAAATCCCGCATCTGAGGACATCATCACCACTGGGTCGTGTTGAAACATACAGGCCATTTCCTGTGTTTTGCGGCATAGAAACGATCATTTCATCCGGACTGCCGCTATTGACCAGGGTATATGGCGCATCATGGATGAGTGCATTTCCCCAGGCATACTCACCGCCGACGGGATGATTGGGCCCGCGGCAGGCTTTTTCAAACTCCAGATCAGTCATGGGCCGTAATCCCGACCAATCTAAGTAAGCAGCGAGATCAGGCCAGCTGATCCAGTTGCAGGCGATGTTTTGCCCATCACCGGATTCATTTGCAACCCCATTGTGGTTGAAATCAGCATAAATTTCGACTGGCCCGGATGCAGGGATGGTCTGGTCACAACGGATACCATTCCTGGAATTTACATGGTTCTGGTTCGTCAAAACAAAATAGTTGGTGACACTGGTGCCTGAAATATCCACATAGGTACGTGTATTTTGCTGCACCCTGGTCAGGCAGTTCAGGAACTCTATGTATTGCTCCTGGCTCAGTTCATACTTCATGACATAAAAGGCGCCGTATCCTTTGGGATAGGGTGCAGTTATGGTTCCTGATGATATGTTTGAGGCTGCCCATAAATAATCAATCATTGTTCCTGTGGGTATAGCATTTTCCGAAGTCACATGGAAAAATGATTTATCATTATCATAAGTATAAAATCTTCCGCTGGAAGTGCTATCGCCCAGGTAGAATGCTCCTTCGGTGACATAGACCATTTCAATGGCAAAAACCTTCACCTCCAGGGTAGCATCGTCATTGACCCCCTGGTAACCATAATCCCAACGCAGCCGGATATTGTCCCAGGCGTTGGTTCCGCTACCATTGGCGCCGCGATAGATAAAAGCCCCGGTGGTGTCGCCGGCAACCTGGATGGTTGCCCCCGCTGGGGCTGTATGTCCCTCAAAATGAAGATATACATGCTGCCACTCTCCCCCGGCCAGCCGGTACTTGCAAAAGATCCATGCCGCGTCCCAGTTGTCGGGTACCGAGGTGGTGCGCCAGGAATTATCCCAGCTCAGGTCAAACTCGATGAAAACATAGTGCTCTGCCGCCACCTGGTCTTCAAGGGAGACATTTTGCACCTGGATGTTGTTGCTGCGGGCTATGAAGCTGAGAAACAAAAACATCAAAATAAAGGATGAAAAAGCTGGGAATTTCATGGCTTTTGGTTTTTGATTTGATTTTAAGGCTGTTAAAGTAGATAATTATATGGTAAAAAGCAAGCTTTTTAGTTTTTTTTCTTGCTGGCCAGGTGATTTCCCATTATTTCTTTACTTTTAATCATTCTTTATATCATTGAATGATCCGAGTTAAGAAATTATAAATGTATTCCCTATGAAATTCAAAAATTTACTTTTTTTATTGATCGCTGTTTCGGTATTTGAAAATGCTCATTCACAGGCTATCCGGGATGAGATCAGCGGCGACCGGCTGGATTACCGGGATACGATCCCGCAGTGCGACACCCTTCGTTACCCGCTGCCCGGCACCCCTTCGCTATATGCGGTGGAATCGCCCGGATCGGGTTTTGTCTGCGGGAACAATACTTACGGCGACCTGGCCAAAGCCGACTATTTCGTCCCGCCGGTCACAGGCAACAAGATCCATAAAGCCTTGCTGGCCTTTGGTCATGCTGCGGAGGGGTCGGGCCTGGATCCCGATGTCGAATTCCGGATCTGGGATAACAGCGGCCCCAACGGCTACCCGGGCGATGTGCTGGGAACAGCGGTGGTCAAACTCTCCCGGATTATTGAGGATATGGGCGATCAGCACCTGACGGAGGTTGTTTTTGACCCACCGGTGCAGATCATGGGGCCGTTCTACCTCGGTGTCATGCTGCCCACTACACCTGGCGACATTGTTGCACTCGTTTCCACACTCAACGGAGAGGTTGATACCGGAACAGCTTATGAAATATGGTCCGACGGTACCTGGCACGCGTTTACGGAAACCTCTTCCTGGAACCTGCGCATATCACAGGCGATCCATCCCGTTTATTGCGAAATTGGCTTTAGCCTTGAGGAAGAAGATATTCAACCTGAAGTCAGGACATACCCCAACCCGGCATCCGATATTCTGCATATTGAGCTGGACGCTCCGGGCCCGGTGGAAATCTCCCTGGTCAACCTGCTGGGACAATCCCTCGGCTCATGGTCGTTCGGCCAGACCGGCGCCTCCATTGCCCTGCCGGTGCAGCACCTTTCGCAGGGGATCTACCTGCTCCGCATGACCGGGAAAGACTACCAGGTGAGCCGGAAGGTGATGAAGCGGTAAGGTTCCGGGTTTCAAAGTTCCAGAGTTCCAGAGTTCCAGGGCTTTTTTGGAACTATTGGAACCATTGGAACTATTGGAACTTTTGGAACCAAAAACCAATAACCAATACCCAATAACCAATACCCAATACCCAGAAACCCTACCCCGGTATCCCGAACCTTACCAGCGTGCCCGTCGCCTGCCCGTTCTCGTCTTTCAGATCAATGATCTCCAGCGAAATCTTGCCTTTCAGCTTGCGGTTGAGGATGGCGATCCGTTCGCGCGTGATGGCAGTGGCCATGCTTTTGTGATCTTTGTCCTGTTTCTGAAGGATTTCCTGCGCCTTCTCCCGACCCACCCCATCATCCTCCACCTCGAATACTGTGTCCGCCCCCTGGCGGATCGCCTGATCGCCCGATCGCCTGATCCGTACCTGGATCCGCCCTTTGCTCCCCTTATGCTTGAACCCGTGTTCGATGGAGTTCTCAATGAAGGGCTGGGCCAGCATCGGCGGGACCATCACCGCTTCTGTATCGAGCGCATCGTCGACATCGATTTCATAATCAAACAGATCACGGTAGCGCACCTTTTGCAGCGCGAGATAATTGTCAATCGTGTCGATCTCATCTTCCAGCGTTACCAATTCCATGGCGGAGCTGTCGAGGATATGGCGGACAAGCCGCGAAAAGCGTGAAAGGTAATTGCCGGCCAGGTCCGGCTTTTCCCGGATGACGAAATTCTGGATGCTGGTGAGGGAATTGAACAAAAAGTGCGGGTTCATCTGCGAACGGAGCAGTTTTTGCTGCAGGACGAGCGATTGCTGCCTGTGCTGCAGCCTGTTCTGCCTGATCAGGATGATCGCAAATAAAACAATGATGACTACCAGGCCGGCCAGGCTGAACAAATAATATCGTGATTGTTTCAAACTGAGCTCCTTCAGCTCGTTGGCCTGGTTGAGGCTGAGGATCTCGGCGTCTTTCCGGCCGGTCTCGAATTTTGTCTGGATCTCAATGGCCTCCCGGTTCCGGGTCAGTTCCCGCAGGCTGTCTTTCGCCTCCGAAAAAGCGACCACGTAATCGACGGCTGTCCGGATCTGATCCCTTTCCAGGTAGAATTTGTATAAATTCCCATATAGAAGGACAGCCTGCTGATAAATGGCTTCTTTCACCTGTTTTTTGGTGAATGGAAAAAACAGTTCAGTCCCATAGGATACGACATATTTCAGGGAATCGTAACGGTAAAAGGACCGGTTCCGGAACATCTCGCCGAGGAGCATTTCCGACCTTCGGAAATAATGCTCAGCCTCGGACAGCCTGCCCATGGAATGATAAATCCGGCCAAGGGCCCTGGCGGCTCCTTGTGAGGCATATAAAAAGCCTTCCCGGGAATGATAATCATATGAACGGGAATAGTAATAAATGGCCGAATCCGCTAAGCCCATGGCCAGGAAAATGCCGGCCATTCGCCCCATAAGCGTGTGTTTCATGGCCCGGATGCCGGGGTTGAGATCAGGGTAGGCCACCGCTTCCCGGTAATAATACAGGGCGCTGTCATTTTCACCTGTTTCATGAAAACATCCGGCCAGCAACCCGGTATGCACCATCAGATCAAGCGGTTCAAAATTATTTTCCTTGCCTGCCCTGAGGTAATTGCGGTAGATGATGATGGCCGTATCTGACCGCCCTCGAGATCCAGCGCCTGAGCGCCCAGCTCGAGCGCATCCAGAGCCGCCTCGACAGCCTCATCGTGCGGGCCGGGGTTGACGGGCGCATCATCGCTCCGCCTGATCTGGCCGGCCCCTTGAC
>JAWOHY010000181.1:0-6382 GCA_046484945.1 Bacteroidales bacterium | reverse complement strand
GATTACCTGGCTGCACCCAACGGAACAATTACCATTTATGGTAATGCTACAGGCTGCAACAGCCCGGAAGAGGTGATTGAGGCGTGCGAAACCGTAAGTATTGAAGAAATAGTGGCCAGATCAGATATTAGTTTTTTCCCCAATCCGTTTACGGACCATCTCACCATCGAATTCAACCTGCCCCAATCTTCCACGGTTACCATCCAAATCTTTAACGCCATGGGCGCGAAAGTAGCCGAATTGCACCACGGCCCACTGCCTGCCGGGCAGCAGCAGTTTACATGGCATGCCGGCGATCTGCCCAAAGGGATGTATTTCTACAGGCTACAGGCAGGGGGAAATAACGCAGTGGTTAAAGTAATTAAACAGTGATGAATAGTGAGACTGACATTCGCTCGCTGACGCTCGCGACATTAGGTAGACATTAAGTGGACATTAGGTAGACATTGGAATTATGAAGGCATTCTTCGATAAAGCTTGTCCTGAAAGGACACCTGGCAGTAGCCCGCCAATTTATTGGCGGGTAAAGGAGCGGCATTCCAGTAATCAAAGTCCTGAAGGGACGAATGAAGGATTCAGGATTTCAATCCGCTGTTTGTTGCGGAATACCCGGCGGGTTGAAACCCGCCGGGCCTGTCAGCCGTACCTTCGGCACTGGGTATTTTGCACCGTCTGCCTTTTTTCCAGCCAATAAATTGGCGGGCTATTGGCGGGCGTCCCTTCGGGATGAAGGTTTCAATGGTTCCAATGGTTCCAATGGAACCCTGGAACCCTGAAACCGTGGAACTTTGGAACTTTGAAACCCTGGAACTTTGGAACTTTGAAACCCTGGAACCCTGGAACCCTGAAACCCTGGAACTTTGAAACCCTGGAACCCTGGAACTTTGGAACTTTGAAACCCTGAAACTCTGGAACAAAAAAATGTCTATCTTTAGCAGAAATACCCAAACGAAGTTGCTCCGTACCCTCATCATCGACGACGAGCCGCATATCCGCGAGACGATGCAAGGGCTTCTGAAGAAGTTTTGCCCGCAGGTGAAGGTGGTGGGCGAGGCGGGAAGCGTTGCCGCCGGCGAAAGGGAGATCCGGCAAAAACGGCCCGACCTCGTGCTGCTCGACATCAAAATGGGCGATGGAACCGGATTTGATTTGCTGAACCGTTTTGAAAATATCGACTTCAAAATCATCTTCGTAACCGCTTATGAAAAATACGCCATCCAGGCCTTCGGCTTCAGCGCCGTCGATTACCTGCTCAAGCCGGTGAACCCGGAGAAATTGATGGAAGCCGTTGAGCGGGCCACCCATACCATTCAAAGCAATTTCAATACACAATTGAACGCGCTCAGGCAAAACCTGCAGGATACCGGTCAGCCAGGCAAGAAAATCATCCTCCGCACACAGGAAAACATCTACCTGCTGGATGTGCACGAAATTGTTCATTGTTACTCCGAAGGGAATTACACCGTATTTGAAACAAGCGGCGGGGAAAAGATCATGGTCTCAAGGACCCTCAAGGAATATGATGATCTGTTGTCGGATTCCGGGTTTTTGAGGGTGCACCGCTCGCACCTGATCAACCTGCAGCACATCAGGCGCTTGTCGAAAGCGGAAGGAGGCGCCGTGATCATGAGCAACGGGGCCGTGGTGCCGGTTTCGACCAGCGGAAGGGAAAGACTGCTGGAGCTGATCGGGGAAATTGAGGGCAAATGAAGAATGGCAGGACATACCTCTTGCTCACCGGAATAGTTTGCGGCATATTGCTGATCACTACCGGATGCCTCCACGCCCAGTATTACTTCAATATGTCCAGGCCACAGGCCGATACCATTTACGCCAAACTGCCAGGTGCCAGAGAAAGGGATAAAATAGATATTTATAACTCCCTGGCTTTCTATCACTCTTTCTCCGACGCCGATTCAGCCATTTATTATGCTGAACAGGCGCTTGAAATCGAAAAAAAACACCCTGACGAGATCCGCCGCGCCGATGCTTACCGGCACCTGGGGAATGCTTACGCACTTAAAAATCAATACGGACAGGCCCTGTTTCACCTGAACCAGGCCATGAATATCTATGAAGATAATCGTGTTTTACGAAAAAAGGCCGAACTGTTATTTGACCTTGGAAAATTGAATTACGACCTGGAAGATTATCCGGCAGCCCTGAACTACCTGCAGCGTTTCGAGATATTATATGAGCAGGAAAACACTGCTGAAAATATTATTGCGACCCCACTGGAATATGCCATATTTATTGGCTTAGGGGGCGGAATACCACGGGAAAGCGGCGACTATGAACTGGCCAAGCAGTATTTTAAAAGGTACATCGCACTCAGCAATCAACATGAATTCCCTCACCGGATCAATGCCATCATGACCATATCGCTGGCCCAGACATTTGAGTACAATGGGGAATATGATTCGGCATTGCACTATTTTTACCTTGCTTTACCGCTATATCATGATAAGAAAGACGAAACACATCAGGAGTACACCGGCTATGAAGGTTCTGTTGGTTATTTATTATACAAGACAGGAAAACCGCTGGAGGCGTTGCCTCTTATAAAATATGCCTTACAAAGGGATACTGCCCGCCAGGACTATTTTCTCTCGAGTGTGGATGCTTCCCGGTTAGGTAATGTGTACCTGCAACTTGGAATAAATGATTCTGCACTGTTTTATTTCAGGCAGGCTCATCACTTCACTGAGTTGATGCATGAAAAAGATTTGGGAACATCCCTGGATGCTTTTAAACCGAGGGTTTATGATGGTTATCAGCATCTTATTCCTCTGCCTGATCTGCAGATCAGGCAGAAATATTATGAACGGAAAGCCGTTGCTTTTAACAATTTCTATCGTTATTACCTGCAGCGGAATGACGCCGCCAAAGCCCTTGAATACCTGCAATACAAACTGCCTTACCTGGATTCGGTGAGAATAACCACCAAGGAAACCGACTTGTACCGCATCCAGGCCAGGTTTGAGAATGAACGGCTGGAACAGCAGGTGGTTAACCTTTCGAAAGACAATGAGCTGAAAGAATCCAGGCTGCAGCGCAACCAGCTCATCCTGGGTTCGGTGGGCTTGATCACATTCCTGGTCCTGGCCCTTGGGGTCTTGTACGTCCGCCAGGGCAGGATCAACGCCCTGCACGAAAAGATGCTGGTGGAGCAGCGCCTGTTCCGTTCCCAGATGAACCCCCATTTTATCTTCAATTCCCTGGCCAGCGTGCAGAATTTTATCGTAAAACAGGACGATACCCGGGCCAGCATTTACCTGTCGAGATTTTCGGAGCTGGTGCGGAGCATCCTGAACAATTCCCTGCAGGAGCAGATCACCCTGGAGGAGGAAATTTCCACCATTGAGAACTACCTGGCCCTGCAAAAGGTCCGCTTCAGCGATAAATTTGATTATGACATCGAAGTGGACGACGCCATTGACCCGGAAAGCACCTTCATTCCACCCATGCTCACCCAGCCCTTCATCGAAAATTCCATTGAACACGGCATCCGGCATAAGGGCAGTAAAGGGCGGATCCAGATACGGATCAGGCGATCGGGCGATCAGGCGATATTCGAGGTGGAAGATGATGGGGTGGGCAGGGAGAAGGCGCAGGAAATCTTTCAGAAACAGGACAAAGACCATAAAAGCCTGTCCACGGCTATCACCCGCGAACGGATTGCCATCCTAAACCGCAGGCTGAAACGCAAGATTACGATGGAGATCGTTGACCTCACAGATGACAATGGGAATGCGAGTGGAACGTTAATTCGGTTCGGGATACCGGTTTAGGATTCCGAATTCCGGGTATCGTGTTTCGTGCCTGTCCTGAAGGCGCAGCCTGAAGGATTTCGTGTTCAAAGAACCAGGAACCAATACCCGCCGATCCCTCGCTTTGCTCGCGACATTAAATGGACATTAGGATTACGCCGGAAGCGTGGAATATATACAGTGCCTTCTCCAGGATGAAGCTTTTAATCTGTTATTTGGCGAAAAGAAACAGCTGTCCAACAAGTTACCTGAAGAAGAAAACGGCTAATGAATATGAGTTAGTTCCAGGCCCCCTCCTGTTAATAATAAACTTAATTTTAAAGAAATTCTGTCCTAAGAATAGGGGGAATTATAATCCCGTTCAGATCTTCTTCTTCTCTTTCTTTTCCTTCTTTTCCTGCCGCTTTTCCTTCAAGCTCTTCGCGGGAGCCTTTTTGGTCTCTTTTTTAACTTCTTTGCTCTTTGTCATGGCTGCGTGGATTTAATTGTGATCATAGTTCAAAATTACAAATTACTTTATTTGAAAGTTGTTACAATTCACTGAATAAAAAGAATAGTTGACTAAAAAATGCTCAGCGACACAGAGGCACTATTTGTCGGGGTTAACAAATATCTCAGTGCCCAGGCCCCGGGCCGTTTGTAGCAAATATTTACCGGGTTTGACATGATAAGCCTGCTGCATTCCATCCCACCGGTACATATCCCGAGGCTGGTCTCCAGCCTGATTTCCAGCGGTTCCACCTGGTGCCCTGTGCATAAGAATGCAGACCGATTGAAACAATAAATAATACTAAAACCAGCTTTTCTTCCATGATGTGATTGATAAATCTGTGCCCAATCTGTGTAAATCAGTGTAATCCGTGGTACATGGAGATGGTCTAGTGGATAAAAATGCCGAGTCTGGCATCGGCGAACCACTGCATGCGTTCGGCAGGCTGGGCAAGTGAAAAGTGAAAAACGAAAAACGAAAAGAGTAGCAGTGAAGCGTGAAGGGTGAGGTGTGAGGCGAGTTTTTGGATTTTAGTTTTCATGGTTTGCATTTTTAATGGCACACGGATCCGCGTTATCCGTGTTCTGTTAATTGAAATACGATGATAAGAATCTTAGTGATTAAACTTCTATTACCAAAGACAATTAATTTGCAATATTTTGACTAATTTTGTCAAAAAGCGATATAATGGAAACTTTCGGGAGTATGGTCAGGAAATTGAGAAAAGAGCGTAAGCTTTCCCTGCAAGCGCTTTCGTTTGAAACAGGAATCGACACGGCTATTCTCAGCAAGATTGAAAGGGGACAAAGAAAGGCCTCCAGAGATATGGTTGAAAAATTAGTGGCTTTCTTCCCGGCTGTATCAAACGAACTTTTTATCGCATGGTTGTCGGATAGACTTGTTTATCAGGTGGTTGATGAGGATTTTGGACTGGATGCCATCCAGGCGGCAGAAGCCAAAGTGATTTACCGGAAAAGAAAACAGCTGGACATTCGCTTTATAATCGAAGCGATATGCGATTTTCTGAAAAAAGACGGAAGGGTGAAGAAAGCATGGATTTTCGGTTCATTGGCCAGAGGCGAAATACAGGCCGGCAGCGACCTCGACCTGATGGTCTCCTATTCCGATAAAGCTTCAGGAACCTTGCTGGATTACGCCGACATAAGGTACCGGTTGGAACAAGTGCTAAACATTCGCGTGGACCTGGTGGAGGAAGGTTATATCAAGCCGTTCGCCAGGGAGTCTATAGAAAGAGATAAAATATTGATCTATGGACAATAGCGCTAATATTACACGAATGAGGCATGTTTCAGAAGCGGCAGGGTTGATCCTCCGGTTTATTGAACACAGAACGGCCGATGAGTTCCTGTCGGACCCGATGCTGAGCAGCAGTGTACTTTACCAGTTTCTGATCATTGGTGAAGCGATCAGGTTTGTGGATCCAAAAATTCTTGAATCGTATGATTATCCTTGGCATCTGCCAAAATCCTTCCGGAATTATATTGCTCATGAGTATTTTGAAATTAATTTGAAACAGGTATTTAATACGGCCAGAGATATTTTACCCGGTTTCAAATTGCTCATTGATCGGATGATCTTTGACTGTGAAAGGCATAGAGCCCAGGACTTACAGTAGAAGAAGGATATAGTTTTTTAACGTTACTTTGTCATCATGAAATACATCATTATTATAATTTCTATTTCCCTGGCTTTCTATTCCTGCCAGAAGGATAAAAACGATGATAATATCAAACCGCCACCGCCTGGCGATACCACTTTCACAGTCCCCAAAACAGAAGACATCGTCATGTATGAAGTGAACCTGCGGGCGTTGAGCGCTTCGGGAGATTTCCAGGGGGTTATCGGGCGGATGGATGAAATCAAGGCGCTGGGGATTAACGTGATCTGGCTGATGCCCATTCACCCGATAGGGGAGATCAACTCGGTCAATTCGCCTTATAGTGTGAAAAATTATAAGCAAGTTAACCCGGAATTCGGCACCCTGAGTGATTTCAAGGCGCTGGTGAAAAAGGCGCATGACCTGGAGATGGCCGTGATCATCGACTGGGTGGCCAACCATACCGCATGGGACAATCCCTGGATCGCCAATTCGGACTGGTAC
>JAWOHY010000136.1:0-4427 GCA_046484945.1 Bacteroidales bacterium | reverse complement strand
ATGGGTAAACCCGTTGGTTTAGAGTATGTTACAAAAGCTGGAACCGACGGGTTTACCCGTCGGAGCACTAAAAAGATGGTATGGAAGAACTTTTGATACAACCTCTTTAGTTTAATAGAACCACTAGTAAATAAAAATTTTTATATCTTTGATGCAACCTCTTTCTATTGCTATTCGTAAACGAACAGAGTATGAATAAAACACTCATAAAAGCATTCTCTTTCATCCTTTCATTTTTCATGGGGATTATTTTCGTTTCCGCACAGGAGCTGGAATTAAAGCCGGATGGTTATTATAAGGGGGGCTCCCTTTTCACAGGCGCCCATGTGACCTATCATGAAAATGGCAACCCGGAATCGGAGCGTCACTTCTCTAATGGCCTGGAACATGGCATCTCAGAATACTTCGACTCAACCGGGGTTTTAATCGAGGTCAGGGCCTGGAACCTGGGCGGCAAGCACGGCACATGGATCACTTACGGCCCAACCGGTCAGAAGACCGGGGAAGCAAATTATGCCAACAACAACAAGCATGGCAAGTGGTATATCTGGGATGAAAATGGCGTGCTTCGCTATGAAATGAATTATATCAACGGTAAAAAAGCCGGATCCTGGTTCATGTGGAATGAAAATGGCGAGTTAACCGATGTAAAGAAATACTGACCCATCATTCCGCCTCATCATATCTCCTCATCATAAAACTTCATATTAACTTAACTTTGGAATCAGGTGAATAAAGTTAACTTTACATTCTGAATTTCAGCAAACCAAACATAATGGATTATTCAAAATTCAGGATCCTGCTGGTTGACGATGAAACGGATGTGCTGGAGTTTCTCAGTTACAATCTGAAGAAAGAGGGGTTCGAGGTATCAACGGCTAACAATGGCCGCGCCGCCATCAACAAAGCAATCGAGGAAATCCCCCACCTGATCGTATTGGATGTGATGATGCCTGAGATGGATGGCATCGAAACCTGTGAAGAGCTGAAGAGCATTCCTGAGCTGAAGAATACGTATATTATCTTTCTGACAGCCAGGGGGGAGTATTATTCGCAAATCACCGGTTTTGATGCTGGTGCAGATGATTATCTGACCAAGCCGATCAAGCCCCGGTTGCTGGTAAGCAAGCTAAAAGCGTTGTTGCGCAGATACCACGATGCCGGATCAGAACCTGAAAAGCTTCAGATCGACGACCTGGTGATTGACACCGAGCGGTATCTCGTTATCCATAAAGGGGAAGATATCGTATTACCCAGGAAGGAGTTCGAGTTGATCCGCCTGCTGGCATCCAAGCCCAACAAGGTATTTACCCGGGAAGAGATACTGTCGAAGATATGGGGCGACCAGGTGATTGTCGGAGACCGTACCATCGATGTGCATATTCGCAAGCTCAGGGAGAAGATCGGCCTTAAATCCATCAAGACGGTCAAGGGGGTTGGCTATAAATTCGAAGTATAGTTTTTAATGGCTACCCAATACCGTGAATCGAACAAGGTGGCCCTGGCCGCAGCCGGCATAATTGCAGCCACGCTCAATTTCTTTCTAATCCTTTTATATCTTTTTGATAGTCCATTAGAAATATGGCATATCATCGTGCTTGACTTACTGGTATTCGGCTCTGGTTTTCTGATTTACCGCAAAGCCGTCGACCGTTACATTTACAGGCAGATGAAGCAAATATTCAAATTCCTGCCCACCTTCATGCCCGACAAATCCAAAAAAGCCAAGGCTTTGAGCTATGAGTCGCTGGAAGGGATGAACCAGGCTGTGATGGAATGGGGGGCCCGGCAAAGGATAGAGATAGAGGAACTGAAAAGGATGGCCAATTACCGGCGGGAGTTCCTTGGCAACATATCGCATGAACTGAAATCACCAATCTTCAACATCCAGGGCTATATCCTGACATTGCTCGACGGGGGGCTGGAGGACAAAACCATTAACAGGGAGTATCTCATCCGGACGGAAAAGAGTGTCAACCGGCTGATTGCCATTGTAGAAGACCTGGAAGAGATCTCCAAGCTCGAGTCGGGAGAGGTTAAACTGAACCTCAGCCGCTTCGATCTGGCCGATCTGGCAAAAGACGTGGCAGAATTTCTCGAACTGATAGCCCGCAACAATAATGTAACAGTAAGGATCCACAACGGGACCGGAAAGCCGTTGATGGTTCAGGCCGATAAGAAGCGCATCCGGCAGGTCCTGATCAACCTGCTGGAGAATGCCATCAAATATGCCGATAAAAAGGAAAATTTCGTTGATGTAATTTTTCATGAGAATGAAAGACAATATATTGTGGATGTGAAAGATAACGGTCCGGGCATTGCCGAAGAGAGCCAGCCGAGGATCTTTGAGCGATTTTACCGCACAGACAAAGGGCGCTCGCGCGATACGGGCGGCACCGGCCTCGGACTGGCCATCGTAAAGCATATCATCGAAGCGCACCAGCAAAAGATCACCCTGCAGAGCAAACTGGGAGAAGGCTCCACTTTCAGGTTCACACTATCCAGAGTATAAGCGTTACCACACGGCCCTGAAATACCCGATAGATTAAAAATTTCTGTTGAACAGGTCACCTCCTCCTTTGATATTCATTAAATTTATCCGAAATTTGCCATTAAATCATTCCTGCCATGCCGAGGTATGTCATCATTGCAATATTAATTCTCATTTTGTCCGGCGAATATTGCCAAGGCCAGGTGCCCGACATATGCCTCACCAGGGATGAATACCGGCTATATTCTTTGGTCAACGATTACCGGATTGCAAACGGACTATCCATCATTCCGGTATCAAAATCGCTCAGTTATGTGGCCAAGATCCATGTCCGGGATCTTTACATGAACAATCCCGACACCTCTTTTTGCAGCCTGAACTCCTGGTCTAACAAAGGGCCCTGGACCGATTGCTGTCATTCAAAATACACACCGAGCCCCAACTGCATCCTGAACAAGCCCAAAGAGCTGACCCAATATCCGGGAGAAGGGCATGAACTGGTTTACTGGGACAGCGAAACGCTGAATCCCGACACTGTATTCCGTTTCTGGTCATCCATCAGCCAGGCCCGGGAGGTACTGCTGAACGAGAAGAAATGGAGTTTTTTCAGCTGGAAAGCGATGGGTGTGGGGATGTTCAAAGGATATGCCTGTGTATGGCTGGGCGAAGCGCTGGATGAAGAGGCAGAGCCGACGCTCTGTGCGGCTGTGGAGGGGGCGGATGCTATTGCGATGCCTGCCAAAGATGATCCAACATACGTGGTCACAAACCCGACCGGGAGGTATTATGTGATTTTCGGCAGCTATAACAACCTGACCGATGCCCGGCGATTACTTGATAAATACAGGGAAGAAGGTTTTTATCAGGCAAAGATCGTTATTAAAGATGATGATACTTTCCGCATCTCATTATCCGATCACGGCACCCAGCAGGAGGCGCAAAGCGCTAAAAAAAGGATGGGAAAGGAGTTTGAGGAAGCGTGGATCACTAAATATTAGTTCAAAGTTCAAAGGGCAAAGTTCAAAGTTGAGTTTTTAAGTATTAAAGTTATTAGTTGTTTTTACCACTTAGACACTAAGGCCACTTAGGATCACTAAGATGGGTTAAATGAGAAGATTGCTTTCTATCAGAATTCCTAAGTGCTTCTCAGTGTTCTAAGTGCCTTAGTGGTTATTAAATAAACCCACAACTGTTAACTAATTAACTCAACTTTGAACTTTGCCCTTTGAACTTTGAACTATTGGAGGACTTCTTTCATCCTCTTCCCAATATTTGCAGGAGAATCCACTACGTGGATGCCGCATTCACGGAGTATGGCTTTTTTCGCTTCCGCGGTGTCTTCTTTTCCGCCGATGATGGCGCCGGCATGGCCCATGGTTCGTCCTTTGGGTGCTGTGGCGCCGGCGATGAAGGCGACCACCGGTTTGGTGCCATTTTCTTTGAGCCACTGGGCTGCCTCTGCTTCCATCGGCCCGCCGATCTCACCGATCATTACAATTCCTTCTGTGGCAGGATCTTTGGTAAACAGGCGCACGGCATCCAGCGTGGTGGTACCGATGATCGGATCGCCGCCGATGCCGATGGCGGTGGTTTGCCCGAGTCCGATTTTCGTTAGCTGGTCAACGGCTTCATAAGTGAGGGTCCCTGAGCGGGAAACCAGGCCAATGGGTCCCGGGGCATGTATGAAACCTGGCATGATGCCCACCTTGGCCTCTCCCGGGGTGATGACGCCCGGGCAGTTGGGGCCCACCAGGCGCGAATTCCGGCACTGCAGGTAGTCTTTCACGATGATCATATCCTTCACCGGGATGCCTTCCGTAATGCAAACGATGACTTTGATGCCGGCATCGGCCGCTTCCATGATGGCATCCGCCGCAAAAGCCGGTGGCACAAAGATCACGGAAACATCCGCCCCCTCCTTTTCAACGGCAGAGCT
>JAWOHY010000143.1:0-5446 GCA_046484945.1 Bacteroidales bacterium | reverse complement strand
GATTACGATGAATACATCAGGCTGATCGAAAAAATGGGGTTCATCAATATTACCCTTCACAAGGAAAAAGAGATCTTCCTGCCGGATGAGGCGCTCAGTCCGTACTTATCAACAGATGAGATCATCGCTTTCAGGAGTTCGGGAACCGGCATATTCAGCATTACCATTTCAGGGGAAAAGCCTGCAAAGGGATGCGTTTGCTGCGGGACTTAGGACGGTTCCCGAACTCCTGAAAGCGATTACCTCATCAGGCGATAAAAAAGGGCTAAGCACCTCATCCGGCAGGAAGATCTCTTTTTCCTTGTGAAGGGTAATATTGATGAACCCCATCTTTTCGATCAGCCTGATGTATTCATCGTAATCCAAGGCCCCGGCCACGCAACCGGCGTACATTTCAGCGGCATTGCGGATGGCATCGGGCAATTCGCCCCTGATCACCACATCGGAAATGCAGAAATGGCCGCCTATTTTAAGCACACGGCATATCTCCGTAACGGCCATCTCCTTGTCGGGCACCAGGTTCAGCACACAGTTGCTGATCACCACGTCTGCCTTTTTCGATGTGACCGGCATGTTCTCGATATCGCCGAACCTGAACTGCACGTTCTTATAGCCCAGCTTTTCAGCGTTCTTCCGGGCCAGTTCGATCATCTCCCTGGTCATGTCGATACCGATCACCTTCCCTTCTTCACCGACCATCGCCCTCGCCACGAAGCAGTCGTTCCCGGCGCCTGAGCCCAGGTCGATTACGGTATCGCCCCTGTTGATTTTGATGTAATCAGTCGGGATGCCGCAACCCAGGCCCAGGTCGGCATCCGGATCATAGCCCTTATGACCGGCGTAGTCTTCGCTGAAAATGGTGTACGAATCATCACAACCGCAACCGCAGCCACAGCCCGATTTATCCGGCGGCAGGTTGCCTTCCCTTGCAATCTGCCCGTATTTGTCGCGAACAATTTTTTTTACATCCATGATATGAAATTCAGGTTTCACCCCCTGTCGAGGTTATATCATTAGTTAAAAATTCTCTTTTTTTTGTAGTCCGACGACTAAAGCCGTCGGTTCCAACTTTTGCAACATACTCGGAACCAACGGCTTTAGTCGTTGGAGCACGATCTGATTCAAGGCAGTAATTTGATTGCATAGACTTTTGATACAACCTCAAAACAATAAGACGAGGTATAAATACTCAAAATTACCTTATTTTACTATAAAACTCTCTGAATTGCACCTTTATCTCATCCCTCACCCTCCGGTACTCCGACATTACATATTCCTCTTCACCTGTCACCTCCGCCGGGTCATCGAAACCGATGTGCAGCCTTTGCTTCACTTTGCCCAGGAAAGCCGGGCAGGATTCGTTGGCGCCACCGCAAACAGTGATCACATAATCCCATTCCTCATCCAGGTATTTATCCACCAGCTCCGGTATATGGTAGCTGATGTCGATACCCACTTCTTTCATCACCTTCACTGCATTCGGATTCACTTTTTCAGCCGGTTGTGTGCCGGCGGAAAATACCTCCAGCGATGGGTCGAATGACCTTAAAAAGCCCTCCGCCATCTGGCTGCGGCAGCTGTTGCCGGTACAAATCACCAATATCTTCTTTTTCATCCTAATGTTCGTATTTCGCAAAATTACGAAATAATTATCTTGCCAGCCATTCTTCCGGGTTTAACAGGGTCTTCGACTGCCAAACTTCAAAATGGAGCTCCGTTTTCAGGTCTTTCTTATTGGTGAAAACAGTACCAATTGTTTGCTTGGTGGTCACCGGCTCGCCGATCTTCACATATACCTGGTCGAGATTGGAATAGACCGTCAGGAATTCCCCATGCCGGATGATTACCACGTTGTTGTAGTTAGGTACGCTCATCACGCGGGTCACCACGCCGCTGAAAACGGCGCGGGCTTCGGCGCCCTCTTCCGACAAAACATCGATGCCGTTATTTTTTGTTTTGACATTCTTCAATACAGGATGAACATGCTCGCCATAAGTGCCTGAAACGATTCCCTTCTCCACCGGCCATGGGAGCTTTCCACGATTGCTCATGAAGTCCTCCGACAGAAGCTTCTCTTCAGGCGTCAGGGCGTAAAGTCCCGTTTTTGTCAGGGGTGCGCCCATTTTCTCAGCCCGCTCATTCGCCAGGCGTATCTCTTCGGCGATAATATCCTGGATAGCCCGGGTCAGTTTCAGGGCAGCGGCCTCTTTCTCCTTCAGCGTTTTTTGCAGGTCCCTCTCCTTTTTCGACAGCGACTGGACCGATTTGTTCTTTTCCTCCCTTTCATGGGTGAGCTGCGTCCGCTGGCGTTCTTCGGCCGTCAGCAGCGCAGTTTTCTGGTCAACGATAGTCTGCAGCTCTTCCGTCTTGATCTCCAACCGCTTCTGCTTAACCTGGATCAGGACAGCCTGGTTTTTCCGGTACTCGTTGTAATACTGGAAATATTTCAACCGCTGGTATGCCTGGTTGAAATCCTCGGAGGCAAATATGAACAGGAGCCTGTCATGAAGGTTTTTATTCTTATAGGCGTAGTAGATCATTTTGGCATACTCATCTTTCAGGCTTTTCAAGTCCCTGTGGAGAAGCCGGATGCTGTCCTGCGCTGCCATGATCTGTTGCTCGGTCAGACGGATTTCACGGTTGATGGTGTTGATTAGCTGTTCGCGCTGGGTGATCTTCCGGTTCAGGATGACCACCTCGTTAAGCGATGCCTGGCGGGTTTTCCGTGTTTGATCCAGGAGGCGGTTGGTGTATTCGATCTCCTCCTCCACCTTTTTCTTATCCTGTTCAAGCCGGGTTCGGGTTTCCTGCGATTGTCCCGGTGTTAACAAAAACAATCCGGTTATGATGATGAAGAAGGATCTGATCATGAATTTTTCCTGATGCCCAAAATTAGGAATAAATCAGTAAATCCGTTTGTAATTCCCTGGGATGGTGAAAGGGAATGTCATAGGTTCATTTAATGATGGCCTGTTGTACGTCAGCTTAATATTGGCATTTTGCTCTGCTGTAATGTAAAACCGAAGGGAGGTCGGGAAAAGCTGGTTATCCTGGTGGGTAAAACCGCCGTACTTAGCCTCCAGTTTACGGTTTTCATTAAGGTATTCTTTTACATCCAGCCTGATGATCTTGAATGATGTAGGGTCAAGCCAGATGTTTTGCAGCAGAACGACCGAACTGCTTCCGGCTGCTTCAAATTCTTTCCAGACCTTTCGCCGGCCGGTGCTGGTCAAACGGTAATTCCGGCTATCGAATGCTGCACGGAACGACCCATGCTCAAAATTCTGGAAATCATTGCCCAGTATCAGCGCCTGCAGGATATCGAAGTCGATATTGATCTGCAAAAAGCGGCTGACCAATGCATAATCGCCGGCGAAATATTCTTTGGCCATCCGGTTGACATATTTCACCGAATCGGTGGTGAGCACCAGGCGGAAGAGTTCGATACCCAGTGCGGGCGAAACAGATAACCATATAAGGCTGTCCTTGCGCATCCTGATCTGTCCTTTGAAATCGGACGAGCTTCTTTTTTCGTAATAGCTGGCATCTATCCTCGCCGAAAACCAGTCGAATGAAAATTCATTTTCCTTAAGCCTGTGATAGAGATATTCAGGGCCTTCTTCTTTTATAGGAGCTTTCATCGCCGACCGCATCGATTGGCAGGATGACAGCAGAATAATCCCCGCCAGCAGGAGCAGGAAAACGGTTGACCTACTCATAATACTTCTTCTCCCGGACCTTTTTTTCAAGAAATTCCGACCCTTCTCCGGCCTCGAGGGCTTTTTCCCAATATATTACCGCTTCATCTTCATCACCCAGTTTCCACAAAACATCGCCATAATGTTCAAGTACCACAGCGCTTTCTTCACGATGTTGAATGGCCTTTCTGATCCACTCCTCAGCCTCTGTATACCGGCCCATTTTGAAGAGTACCCATCCATACGTATCCAGGTTCGCGCCGTTTTCCGGATCAAGCTCTACCGCTTTGCGCGCCATTTCCTCTGCCTTCTCCAGGTTTTTACCACGCAACGAAAGATAATAGGCATAGTTGTTCAGCACAATGGAATTGGCCGGATCGATCTTCAGCACTTTCTCATACGCCTCATCGGAAAGTTCATATTCATTCAGCTGAAAATAGGTGTCCCCCAGGTAATTGTAAAACTGAGCAAGCAGGCGGTCATTCCCTATCACAAAATGAGATCCGTTTTTGAAATGCCCGGCAGCGGTGGCATAATCTTTCAACTGAAAGCTGGCTGCACCGGCAAAAAGGTACAGGAACGGCTGTTGGGGAAAAAGGTTGATGGCCCTTTTGCTCAGATCGGCCATGGCCTGGTAATCGCTTAGTTCAGACTCCACGAAAAGCAACTGCTCCCAGATCAGGTACTTCGTGCTGTCAATGGCAAGCACTTTATGAAAAGCAGCCCGGGCCTCCTCATACCGTTTATCCTGTACCAGGAAATCGGCATATATCGAATGCGCCTTGGGGTCGTCAGGATGCGTATTCACCAGGATTTCGACCAGGGTAAAAGCCTCGTCTTTAAAAGTATCGTAAATCTCATTTACAGAGTAATAGGCCAGGAGTATGGTCACCTTGGTATCTATTCCCAGCCCGGGGTTGGCAAAACCAGCCTGGAGATATCCGAAAGATTTTTCCTTGTCACCCTGCTTACGATAATAATCTGAGAGTGACATATTGATGTAGGGATTATCCGGTTCAAGCGTAAGAATCTGTTGATAGATATCCAGGGCTTTTGCCTGATCACCATTATTCATGTATAGTTCCGCCAGCATTTCCAGGTACCGGGTTTCCTCCGGGAACGTGGCTGAAAGTTTCCTGATCTCTTCAATCGCCTTGTCGGGCTTACCCAGCATAATATAGATCTTCTCCTTCTGAATAGAGATATCTTCAATGATTCCCAACCTTTCCTCCAGCATGTCGTAATATTTGATCGCGTTCTTATAGTCGCCGGAATAAATGGAATTCAGCGCCTGGTCTTGCAGGTACTCGAAATTCTCCGGCTGGGCTGCAATGAGCTGATCGATGATCTTGCCGGCTTCAGCATATTTTCCACGGGCCTGGTAAAGCTCTACCAGCAACAGATTATTCCACTTATTGGAAGGATCGGTTCTCCCGGTCATTTCAGCATAAACCAGGGCATCATCTATCTTCCCCTGATCGGCGTAGATGCTGGCCAGCTCGAACATCGCCGCTGCATCATCAGCATCATAATCCAGTACTTTCTTGTATAGTTCGATGGCTTTGTCGTAATTCCCCAGGACCTTCTCTTTCGAAGCTTCGTAATATATCTCCCTGCTTTTGGGGAATGTGTCGGAGTGCCTGAGATCAGCCTGGGATAGGACTGCAGGACTGTAGGACTGTAGGACGGTAAGAAGAATGATAAAAAAGATTGGACGATTGGGGGATTGGGGGATTGGGGGATTGGGG
>JAWOHY010000116.1:0-21943 GCA_046484945.1 Bacteroidales bacterium | reverse complement strand
GCAGGGGATGCAAAGCCGTTTATCGATATTCCATGAGGGAAAAAGGTTGTATTCGCAGGAATTCTTTATTGATAAGAATGATTTCACTGCAACGTTTGCCGCTACCCTGGATGCCGCCAGGAGTGGCTTGCAGAAATATGTTATCGTGGCAGATCCTGTCGAAGGGGAGTTGTCTTTTGTGAATAACCGGAAAGAGATATATATTGAGGTGCTGGATGCCAGGAACCGGGTGCTTATCCTTTCAGCCGCCCCGCATCCGGATGTGTCTGCCTTGAAGCAGGCCATTGGTTCCAATTTGAATTATGAGGTGGAAGATTTTATCCTGACTGATTTCGATGGCAATCCCGAAGCGTATAACCTTGTGATAATGCACCAGTTGCCTTCTGTTGATGAGCCGGCCGAACCGATGCTGCGCTTGCTGGAGGAAAAAGGGATCCCTGTGCTTTTTATCCTCGGCGGGCGGTCCGACCTGGTGCGGTTCAATAGATGGACATCAGGTCTGAACCTGGTGGCAAGGCAAACCGGCCTGGAGGAAGTATTACCTGTTTTTGACAGAAGCTTCAGCGCTTTTTCAATCAGTGATGAAACCAGGACCTGGCTGTCGGACCTCCCGCCTTTGCTGGCTCCGCCGGGTGAATACCAGGCCGCCAATAATGTCCGGATCATGCTGTTCCAACGTATCGGGATGGTCGAAACATCCCGGCCGCTGATCATGTTTGCCGACAGCCCGGACGGAAGAAAAGGGGTTATTGCGGGAGAAGGCATCTGGAAATGGCGGCTGTTTAATTATGCGAAATCGAAAGATCACCGGAATTTCAATGAGATGGTCAATAAAATGATCCAGTTCCTGAGCCTGCGGGAGCAAAAGAAAAATTTCAGGGTTTACCACACTGCGAATTTTGCCGAAAACAAAACAGCGGTCTTTGAAGCGGAAGTGTATAACGACAGTTATGAGCTGATCACCAATCCTGAGGTCGAGATGATCATCCGGAATGAGGATGATGTTCAGTTCCCGTTTACATTTAACAGATCAGGCAATGCTTATGTTCTCGATGCCGGTAAGTTCCCCCCGGGAAACTATGTCTATGAAGCCAGAACGGAATCGGACGGCAAAACACTGGTTGCCCGCGGACAGTTTTCCGTTTCAGCCATTGACCTGGAAGCCCTGAATACGATCGCTGATCATTCATTGCTTTATCAACTGGCCAATGACAATGGCGGGAAGATGTATTACCCGGATGAAATGGCATTGCTGGCCGACGATCTGATGCGCAGGGATGATATCAGGACGGTCACTTATTCGAGGACCATGTACGATGACCTGCTGAACAAAGAATGGGTTTTGATTTTGATGATCGTCTTGCTTGCCCTGGAGTGGTTCCTCCGGAAACGGGCAGGCAGTTATTAAGATAAGGAAGTTACCGTTATGGCCCAGTATATTTTTTATGCGATATTGACCATCGTGATCCTCGACTTTCTCCTGGAACGTCTGCTGGATTATCTGAACCGGACCTACTGGTCCGATGAATTGCCTGCCGTACTCCGGGATATTTATGATCCGGACCGTTATAAAAAATCCCAGCAATATCTCCGGACAAATCACCGGTTTTCACAGATCACCGAAACATTTAATTTCATCCTTTTGACCGGAATGCTGCTCCTGGGCGGCTTTGCATTCCTTGATCAACTGGTAAGGCAATTCACCGGCCATCCCATCCTGATGGCATTGCTTTTCTTCGGGATACTCGGAATTGTCGCCGATCTGCTCGGGACGCCATTTTCGGCCTATGCCACGTTCGTGATCGAAGAACGGTTTGGGTTTAACAAGACCACCGTAAAAACGTTTATTCTCGATAAGCTGAAGGGCTGGTTTCTGGGAATGATCATAGGCGGGGGACTGCTGGCGCTGATCGTATGGATCTATATGGCTACAGGTCAATGGTTCTGGCTGATTGCATGGGGGGTGATCAGCTTTTTCACAATTTTTATGGCCATGTTCTATTCCAACCTGATTGTGCCGCTATTCAACAAGCAAACCCCGCTTGAGCCCGGGGAATTGCGCGAATCCATTGAAGCGTTTGCCGCGAAAGCCAAATTTCCTCTCAGGGGCATTTTTGTGATGGATGGATCCAAACGCTCCTCCAAGGCCAACGCATACTTTACCGGCCTGGGTAAAAAGAAACGGATCGTCCTGTATGACACGCTGATAAAGGACCATCCCAATGAGGAACTGGTGGCTGTCCTGGCTCATGAAATCGGACATTACAAAAAAAAGCATACCACGGTTGGTATTATCACTTCAGTTGTCCAGACCGGGATAATGCTATTCATTCTGTCGTTGTTTATCGATAATCCCGAACTCTCCCTGGCGCTGGGCTCTCCTGAACCCAGTTTCCATATGGGCGTTCTCGTTTTCGGGATTTTGTACACCCCGCTTTCCCTGGCGCTTGGTTTGATGATGAATGTTGTTTCGCGCAAACATGAATATGCTGCCGACCGCTATGCCTCTGTCCACTATCGCCCGGATAGCCTGAAAGATGCATTGATCCGTTTATCGGTGAATAACCTGAGCAACCTGCGGCCTCATCCGGCTTACGTTTTCTTCTATTATTCCCACCCCCCGCTGTTGAAACGGCTGGAGGCGATCAGGCAAACTGTGAATTGATCAGGGCGAACGAGCCATCAGACGATCAGTCGATATTGCATTTAATGTTTCAGATGTCCCTCTTACGTATCACCCATAATGAAACAAGGGTAAACAATGCTGCGTAAACCAGTGCGACAGCAAAATCCTGGATATTAAGGCTGTTCTGAAGCTCAATGGTGAATTCAGGCGATCTGTACTGGATGAGGGACGTATTGGGTGTGCGAAGGATATGGTTGATCGCATTGACAGGCAGGTAGGGTTCCATCCCGGAAGGAACTTTTTGCTGGATGATCAGCTCAACGATGGGATATACAAACAGTAACCCGATGGCGATACCGGTCCTTCTCAGCAGGATGCCAACCATCATGGCGAACAGCAGGTAAGCTGCAATCTCTGTAAAATACCCCAGCAGAAAGATCATTTTGGAGAAAAATGCATGCCATGTGGGCGTGGTGGAATATGAAAGCCCCAGGGCCAGCCCTGTGATAAAGACCATGAAAGTGGCTGCCAGACTGAACATGATCGCCAGGTAAACCTTTGAAAGCAAAAAGTCGGTCCGGCTCAGTCCGTTGATGATATTGCTGCGGATCGTCAGGAAAGAATATTCATTGGTAACCAAAATTACCATGATGATTCCCAGGAAGATCTTGATAAAAAACCGCAGGGATGCCGCCCAGGCCAGGTTTTGCCAGATATCGGGAAAGGTGTAGATGAAATTCTTCAGCAATTTCATTTCAGATACATTCGACTTGAGCGAGAAATAGTCGATCAGGCTGGGGAGCCCGTAGAAAAAGAAAAGCAGCGATACCAGGTAGATGGCTGTCATGATCCAGAACATCCTGTAGGGGATGATCTTTCGTAATTCCAGTTGTATAAGCTTCATCATGACTTTTCCAGTAATTCGAGGAAATATTTTTCCAGGGATTTCTTTCGCATAGCCAGGTGGTTCAGAATGATTCCCCTGTCATAAAAAAACTTGTTCAGTTCCGATAAGCCGACAGGTTTGTTGGTTTTGATAATGTAGATATCGTCCACCTCCTGGACATTCTCTATGAAATCTGTGTTTCGCAGTGTCAGGTTCAGTTTATCCATATTGTCGGCCGAAAGTTCGATCCATTGACTGTTATTGAGCACTTCTGCGACAGGCCCGGAAAATATTTTTTTACCTTTTTCCAGCACTATAACGTGGGAGCAGGTTTTCTGGACCTCATCCAGGATATGGCTGGCTAGCATGATGGTAACCCCTTCTGAGGCCACTTTCAGGATGATATCCCGTATTTCGGCAATTCCTTTTGGGTCAAGCCCGTTGGTCGGTTCATCCAGGATCAGCACTTCGGGTTTGCCCAGGAGGGTTGCGGCAACGGCCAGTCTTTGCTTCATGCCGAGGGAATAGGTCCTGAAACGGCTGTGTTTCCGGTCGGCCAGGCCTGTTATTTCCAGGGCTTTATCGATATCATCTCCGGGAAGCTCCTTGATACTGGAAATCACTTCCAGGTTTTGCCGGCCGGTCAGGTAGGGATAGAAAAGGGGGACTTCCAGGATGGCGCCGATTTTCTTCCTCTGGGCTTTATCGGGAAGGCCGCCAAACCAGGAAAAACTGCCGGAATCAGGCCGGACCACATCCAGTAACATCCCCAGCGTTGTAGTCTTGCCGCTCCCATTGGGCCCTAAAATACCAAAAACCGATCCCTTTTCAATTTCGAGATCCAAATGATCAACCGCGGTGATCGCACCGTATCGCTTGGTGAGCTGCCGGATGGAAAGGACAATATCTTTCAATCGTTAAAAATATTGTGTATTGTTAAGGATAAAACGAATGACCGGTAAAAACATTACAAGGAACGGAAAATATTTTTATCCTTGGCAGACTTTTTTATCTTTGTTGAAATTAATTGAAAATCAAATCAAATATGAAAGTAGGAGAATTCAAAGTAGTGTCGATGACTTATACATTACGGGAGGAGAGTGAAAAAGGACAGATGATCCAGCAGGTTAATGAAGATCGTCCGTTTGTTTATCTTTTTGGCATCGGCGGGTTGCTACCGGCCTTTAAGGCTAAGCTTGAAGGGCTTAGCAACGGAGACGATTTTTCTTTTATACTGAAAAAAGAAGAAGCGTATGGAGTTCCCAGCAATGATAATATTATCCGATTGGATAAAAATGTCTTTGAAGTTGACGGCCATTTTGATGAGACCGTTATAAAGGTCGGAGAAATTGTCCCGATGGAGGATGAGGAAGGTTATCCGTTGTCGGGCCGGATACTGGAGGTGAATCCCGATAATGTCCTGGTGGATTTCAATCATCCGTTGGCCGGGATGGATCTGTATTTTGAAGGCAGGATACTGGATGTCAGGGAAGCCACTAAGGAAGAGCTGGAGCACGGACATGCCCACGGTCCGCACGGACATCAGCATTGATCATTTATAGAGCAGGAACACAGCCGGTTTTTTATGAAGATCCGGCCATGGGCGCCGGTTCCACTGGTCAATGGTCAGGCTGATGATGGATTCTTCCGGGAGTGTCAGATTTGCGGCCACGCATAACCGTGTTGCGGGCTGACAATTTTCCAGTAAAGCTTTCAGCATTTGATTATTCCGGTAAGGCGCTTCGATAAAGATCTGCGTTTGATCCTTCTGGTAAGCGTCATTTTCGAGCGATTTGATTATCCGGATTCTTTCCCTGCTGTCAACCGGCAGGTATCCTGCAAATGCAAAACGCTGACCATTGAATCCCGAGGCGGCCAGGGCCAGCAGGAGGGATGAAGGGCCGACCAACGGAATGATCCTGATCCCGGCTTCATGAGCCAGCGAAACCAGGGTAGCGCCCGGGTCGGCGATGCAAGGCATGCCGGCTTCCGATAATAAAGCAGTATCGTATCCTGCGTGGAGGGGTGACAGCAGGTCTGGCTGGTCATGTAACCGGGTGTGTTCATTCAGTATCAGAAAAGTCAGATCATCAATGATGATCGCCGGCAACGCTTTTTTCAGGAAGCGGCGGGCTGAGCGAATATCTTCCACAATAAAATGCCTGATCTTTCCGATTACCTGCGGCAGGCCGGCCGGCAAGGCGCCGGGATCTGCCTGCTCTCCCAGGCCAGCCGGTATAAGGTATAGATTTCCTTTCATGATCTGCTTTGTTTAAGCCAGGGCAGGTTGTGCAGGCTGACATTGCCGCCGGTTAAAATGATGCCCACCTTTTTCCCTCGGAATATCCCGGGATTTTCCAGCAATACAGCCATCGGGACAGCCGAGGAGGGCTCAATGATGACTTTCAGTCTTTCCCATGTTAATATCATGGCCTGAATGATGGATTCTTCGGAAGCGGTCAGGATCCGGTGGACATTTTCCAGGATGATCGGGAAGGTCAACGTCCCGAGGGAAGTGAGCAGCCCGTCGGCGATGGTGTTGGGGTGGATGGAGGGCAGGAGCTTTTTGGTGGTAAAGGAGCGGAAGGCGTCATCGGCGTTGGCTGGTTCGGCGGCAATGACCTGTGTGGACGGGCTGAGGTAGCGGGTTGAAAGGGCGGTACCGCTCAGTAATCCGCCTCCTCCCACAGGTGTCATAATGATATCCAGTTGTTCAACCTGGTTAAAAAATTCGTGAGCGGCGGTGGCTTGACCGGCAATGATCCGGTAATCGTTGTAAGGATGTATCTCCGTGGCACCGGTTTTCTCTACCACCGTCCTGAGTGTTTCTTCCCTGGAGGCCAGGGTGGGTTTACAGAAAGTGATGTCCCCGCCATACCCTTTGACCGCTTCCACTTTAACACTGGGGGCTGATTCAGGCATGACAATGTATGCTTTACAGCCCCTGATAGCCGCTGCCCGTGCCAGCGCCTGGGCGTGATTTCCGGAAGAGTGGGTGGCCACGCCTTTCCCCAGGATATCTTCCGGCAGGGAAAAGACGGCGTTGCAAGCGCCACGCGATTTAAAAGCACCGGCTTTCTGGAAATTCTCACACTTGAAATAAAGAGTGGTGTCGAGCATGCGGTTCAGGCTATCGGAAGTCAGCACCGGGGTCAGGTGTACATAAGGCCGTATCCGTTCTGCGGCAGCTTCTATGATCGGCAGGTTGGGGATCATGAGTTGTTCAGCGGGGATGTTTATGATTTGTTTCAATTTCCCCGGCCAACTGGTCACAGGCTTTGTCCAGCATCTGGTAGACTTTTTCAAAGCCTTCCAGTCCGCCATACCAGGGGTCGGGGACATGCCGGTTTTTACCGGGCTCTAACAGGTTCAGGATATAATCCACCTTATCCTCGTCTTCGCCGCTGCGGGCCAGGCTCATCACGTCGGTGTGATTCATACTGTCCATTACATAGATCCGGTCAAACCGGTCGAAATCCCTGACATTGAAAAGCCTTGCGGTATGATGGTTCAGGTCGATGCCATGTTTGGCCGCCACCTCAACCGAGCGCCGGTCGGCCGGATCGCCCCGGTGAAAGGGTTCAAAACCAGCCGAATCGACCTCTGCCTGCAGGTTCCTTTTATGGATTTTGTCGGCCATAATAGCCATGGCCAAAGGGGAACGGCAAATATTGCCCAGACATACAAACAGTATCTTCATGGCGTAAAAATACGTAAAATTGACCGGATGATGAACCGGGGCAGGGACTATTGCATTTTGATCTTTTTGTCGAGCTCTTCGACATATACCCGGAACTGCTTATCTGTGTCGATCAGGTTATTCACCGTTTTGCAGGCATGCAGGACGGTGGCATGGTCTTTATTACCACAATGCAGGCCGATGGTGGCCAGGGAGGCCTTGGTGTGTTTTTTGGCAAAGTACATGGAAAGCTGTCGTGCCTGCACGATTTCCCGTTTGCGTGTTTTGGAATTGATGGCATCGACGGGAAGGTTGAAATAATCGCACACGATCTTCTGGATGAAATCGATTGAAATTTCCCGGGAAGTGCTTTTCACGAACTTATCGATCATTTGCTTGGCCAGTTCCAGGGTGATCGGTTTTTTGTTCAGTGACGACTGGGCCATGATAGAGATCAGGGCCCCTTCCAGTTCACGAATGTTGGTATTGATGCTATATGCCAGGTATTCGATGACCTCTTCCGGCATTTCAATGCCGTCGTGATAAAGCTTTTTCTGCAGGATGGCGATGCGGGTCTCGAGATCAGGGGGCTGCAGGTCGGCGGCCAGTCCCCATTTGAAGCGGGACAGCAGGCGGGGTTCAATGCCTTTCATCTCCACCGGGGGCTTATCGGAGGTCAGTACGATTTGCTTACTGGTCTGGTGCAACTGGTTGAATATGTGAAAGAAAACGTCCTGAGTTTTTTCTTTTCCGGACAAAAACTGGATATCATCTATGATGAGCACATCGATCATCTGGTAGAAATGGACGAAGTCGTTCTGGTTGTTATTTCGGACCGAATCGATATACTGGCCGACAAATTGTTCGGTGGAGACATAAAGTACCGTCCGGTCCGGAAAATTGTTTTTGACCTGTATACCGATCGCATGAGCCAGGTGTGTTTTACCGAGGCCGACATTGGAATAAAGATATAGCGGGTTGAATGCTGTTTTGCCGGGGTTTTCCGCTACGGCAAAGCCGGCCGATCTGGCCAGGCGGTTGCAATCGCCTTCGATAAAATTCTCGAAGGAATAATTTTCCACCAGTTGCGAATTGACTTTTATCTTTTTCAGGCCGGGGATGACGAAAGGATTTGGAATTTCCTTGGAAGTTCCCCGGTTCAGGTCGATCGGCATGGAAACGGAAGGATTGGCCAGCGCTTTTTTATTGGATGCCGGTATTTTAATGGAAAGCGGATCGGGATTGTCATAATTATTTTCCATCAACACACTGTATTCCAGCCGGCCTTCTGAACCCAGCTCCTTCTTGATCGTTTTTTTCAGTAATACAATGTAGTGCTCTTCCAGCCATTCATAAAAAAACTGGCTGGGAACCTGGATTGTCAAAACATTGTCATCCAGTTTAAGCGGCTTGATCGGAAGGAACCATGTCTTGAAACTCTGGTAGTGGATATTATCCTTGATCACCTTTAAACAATTATCCCACACCTCGGTACAAGTTCTTTTCATATTCAAGTCCCCGCTTTATTATATAAGTTAAAATCCTGATTAAAAAATGCTTGTCTTACTTCCCCGGCCGTTTTTGACACTTGGCACACCCTGCTCCGGAAGTTATTCAACAAAAGTGAAATAAAAAAAGTTAAAAAAAAAACAATAAAACACTTGACAAATTCTTATTTTTAGCTTATATAAGCCGAAAGGAATTGAATCAAGTTGTCATAACTAATGTGTTGATAATCTATATTTTGAAATTTTTCGTTTTCGGACGCAAAAAGTACGAAATAAAAAAAGAACTTTCAACAAAAATCGATTTAAAATTACTCTAAATTACGATTATCTCAACTTTTTCAATTGATTTTAGTTTTTGGATCATTTCTTCTTTCTTTCCTTTGTTGATTTCCAGTGCAATAATCGGGTCGGGCAGGAACTCCTGTTTCAAGATACGGGCATCGTTCTCTTTGATCGTTCGCATCACTTCGCTCATTCGGGAGTAGTCCGTTGAAATCTGGAGGGTGGTCGTCCAGTGCCTCATGATGATATTTCCATGGGTGATAGCATCCTTTGCGGCTGCCCGGTATGCCTGGATCAACCCGCCGGTACCCAGTTTGATCCCGCCGAAATACCGGATTACTACGATCACCAGATTGGTCAGCTCATATGATTGTATTTGTCCATAGATCGGTTTACCGGCCGTACCGGAAGGTTCGCCGTCATCATTGCAGCGATACTGGTAAGGGGGTTCACCTATACGGTAAGCGTAGCAATGATGCCGGGCATCATGATGCTTCCGTCTGAGTGTTTCCAGATGCCGGCGGACCTCATCGATTGAGCCGGCTGGCAATGCATGGGCGATAAAACGGCTGCCTTTCTCTTTGTAAAGACCTTCAGCCGGATTTTCCAGCGTTTTATACCGGTCATCCTTCATATCGTTTTCAGGCATATCTTGTATTTCAATCCGCTTAACCGGCATATTTCTGATAAAACTGAAGGTGCCTGTCGGCCATAGCCTCCCAGCTGAAATTACCCCGTATAAGTTTTGAAGCCTCTAATCCCAGCCTTTCCCGTAAAGATGCATCGGTTAATAGGCGGATCATGCTTGAAGAAAATTCTTCCGTATCAGATGGGTCTATCAGTAAACTGTCTTTCTCATGTGTGAGCACGGTGTTGATCCCGCCGAATCTGGAAGCGATCACCGGTACACCACTGGCCATCGACTCCTGGGCTGTCATCCCGAATGGCTCAAAGATGGAGGGCATGACAAAAAACTGTGCATTCTGGTAATAGGGAACCATCAGATGTTCGGCGACGTGGCCGACGAAGATTATTTTATCTTCTATTTGTTTTTCTTTCATGATACGGTACATCATATCCAGCACCTCTTGTTCCCTTGGTTCAGGATTTGCAGAGCCCCCGCCCGTAACCAGGTAAACGTCGTCAATTTCCTGGCAAACCTTTGCGAAGGCGTTCAGTAACAGGTCATATCCTTTGTTGCTGTCGATCCGGCTCAGGCAATAGATGTACTTTTCCGGGAGGTCTGTACGAACCGGTGTTTTACCTGGTTGCAGTGGTTTGAATTTATGGATATTTACGCCCGGGGGTATGACCACGACATTTTCTTCATGATAATCATAGTGTTCCCGGAGTTTTTCAAGCTGAAGTTGCGTAGTAACAGTATGCCCGTTCAGGCTGGAATAAATACGTTTTTCTTCTATGATCCGGTGCCTGAAGTTGAATTCTTTTTCCATCTCGACCGGATCGCCGTCCATTCTTTCCCTTTTCCATGCACCCAGCGAATGGGCGGTAAAATAACCCGGTTTGCCAAATTCCCCGGCCAGGTCGATGGTGATGATTCCGGCATCGACATAATGACCGTGAAACAGGTCGTAGTCAAGATGATGATTCCGGATAAAGGCGGCAAGGTTGTCGCTTAGTTCAGCCAGTAAAGGATATATTTTTTCTTTAATGACAAACTCCTGCGGGCCGGCTGGTATCCGGATCACTCTGACGTCAGGATATCCGGGGACCGGATCAATTTGCCTCTTTTTGGGATCGAACCACCGGGTATATATATCCACCGATATGCCTATCCTGGATAATGCTTTGGAAAGTTCCAGCACGTAGAGCACCTGCCCGCCCGTGTCGGTCCGACCCAGCAATGGGACAGGATCGAAATAGCCATGGGTGCTGAGCATGGCAATACGCTTATAAGGATGATTTTTCATGGTTTGGTTGCTTCGAAATTCCTGGTGATAATAATATCAGCCATTTTAATGTGAGGCGCTATGATGGCATGTTCAATCTGAAGGATCTTATCAAGATAATCGTCCTGCGTTTCACGGTTCCGCCGCAAACGGTCTCCGGCAGTGTCATTGTAATTCCGGTCAATGAATATCCTGCAATCTGTATTTTCCAGCAAGCTGGTGTATGTCCCCTCAAAAATGATCACCCGGTAAGGTGAAAGATCGATTGTTTCTTCCGTGATGCGGTCTTCAGAAAAGATAACCAGGGGCTTTACGATATCAGTTGCCCCATTCCGGATCTGCTGGATGTGCCGGTTGAGTAAATCCAGCCTGACTTCACCGGAGCCTACCCAGCCGATATCCTGTATCCTTTTCCGGGCATTTGTAGCAGGTGGAAATATGAAATAATCATCCTGTTGAATGATCAGTGCGGAGATATTCGCTTTTTCCAGCAGGTCGGCCAGCGCAAAAGCAATCTCGGATTTACCGGCGCCAGATTCCCCTGCTACGGTGATAATATATTTTCCGGGTAGATCTTTGACCCCTGGTAAAATAATCTGCAAAACCTGTTCTGCCGCCTTGCGGTGATGCTCTCCAATGATGAGAATATCGTCCTTCATAGTTTTGTTGAAAATAATTTATAAAGATAATGCTTTATTCAGAAATAAAATTTCCTTACCTTATCTTCCGAAATCATTTTGCAGTTAAATTGTTGATTATCAATACATGTGGGATGTTCAAAAACTAAAACAGGCACTTCTTTCAGCGCTTGGTTCATCATTTGAATCCTCTGAAGCCCGGAACATGGTTCGTTGGTTATTGACATCCTTTGCCGGACTAAAGCCTGAAGATGTTGTTATGAACCCTGATCTGATGGTGGATGATGCTGTGGTTTCCAGGCTGTTCGCTGCAGTGGGGGAACTCAAGAAGGATACCCCCATTCAATATGTGACGGGCAAAGCGTACTTCTATGGATTGGAGCTGAATGTGAACAGGGATGTCTTGATACCCAGACCTGAAACGGAAGAAATGGTGCAGTGGGTTTTGGAAAACTTTTCCCGGAGGCCTGGAATGAGGGTGCTGGATATTGGTACGGGCAGTGGTTGTATAATCCTGGCATTGGGAAGCTTTCTTACCGATCCTGTACTGCAAGCATTGGATAACTCACCTGAGGCGCTGGCCGTGGCATCAGGAAATGCCTCTCAACTTAAATTGAAGATTGATTTCCACCGGGTGGATATACGCAACAGGGGTGAATGGGATGATTTCGGGAAATTTGATCTTATTGTGAGTAACCCACCTTATGTCAGGGAGATTGAAAAGCCGGCCATGAAAAGGAATGTGCTGGATTATGAGCCGGCGGGGGCACTGTTTGTTCCGGATGATGACCCTTTGATATATTATCATGCGATTGCCGGTTTCTCCCGGTATAATTTATCAGAAGAGGGAGCGTTGTTTGTCGAAATCAATGAGAACTTTGGCCGGGAAACTGTAAATTTGTTCAGAGATCACGGATTCACCAAGGTGGAATTAAGGAAAGATATCCGGAATAAAGACCGGATGATTATGGCCTGCTTCTGAGCAGTTCATCAAGCGCTTTGATCACACTGTGGGTATAAATGACCAGTTTTTTGGTTTCTTCCAGGATCGTAAGATACAACATACTGTTCCGGGTTTTGGATTCGCCGGTTTTGATCCTTTTGATCTGTCTCTTTTTGAATTTCCCTATAAGCTCCACCAGGATGTGTTCCATCTGCCGGATTCTTTCGCTGTCTTTTACACCGTCGGAGTTCAATCTGACAGTGATCTCACTGTAATATTCTGCAATTTCCCTGGCCAGTTGTGCGAGTTCTTCATGTTGTACCGGTGTCAGTTCCTGGTGGTTATTGTCGACATGATCCAGGCTGGGTTTGACAATAAAGGTCATGCAATTTCCGACCTCTTTCAGGTAGTCGAGCACCTGGATATAGTAACCGCCCGTATCGATGAAATCTTCCGGGAATTTCTGGATCTTTTGCGGGAAGGAAATTTTTTCATGCCTGATGTCTTCATTCAGTTCGGCGATTTGCTGGTTGATTTTTCTGAGTTCGCGCAAACTGTATTGCGAAAGCGCTTCGTATGATTTCAGGAGATAATCGGGAACAATGTCAAGGATCGAACTGACCTTAGCCGTGCAATGGCTTACCAGGTTTTTTTCGTTGATTTTTTCTTCCATAACGCCCTGGTCGATGGCGGCGGCTTTTTCCCGTTCCTTGCGGCGGAAAAGGATTTGGGTTCTGATCACTGAAAACAGGGCGATCCCCACGAGGATGATGGTTCCGATCGGGCCGGTGAGTTTCAGCACGGAGGCAAAAACCGCGGCAATAACAAAAGCGGTCAGGGCCGTCATGAACCATCCGGCAATGACCACAAAGACACCTGTAACGCGGTACACGGCACTGTCTTTTCCCCAGGCCCGGTCGGAGAGCGAGGTGGCCATGGCCACCATAAATGTGACGTAAGTAGTTGACAATGGAAGCTTTAAAGATGTTCCCAGGGCGATCAGGGTACTGGCTACCACCAGGTTCACCGAAGCCCGGATCATGTCAAAGGCGGGGGCATCTTTCGGATTGACGCCTGAAAGGAAAGCTTGCGGGTTTTCAAAACGTTTTTCTACGAATTTTTTCACCCGTTCCGGGGTGACACGGTCAACATTCTGGCTTAAAGCGACGGACATGCGGACGACGGCCCTGGAGAAGCCGGTGGAAGAGAATCTTTCCGAGCCTTCATATTGCCGGCCCAGGTTTACTTCCGTGGCAGTCACCGATCTGGCCTTCCGTGATGTCCACAGGGCGCCGACCATCACCAGGCCGGCCAATAACAGTAAAAAAGTATTCACGCGAACCGGCTCGGCGAGGGCTGTCATGAGAATCAGGTCATTACCTGTTTTAATATACTCCTGGTACGAAGCCAGACCTGCCATCGGAACACCGATAAAGTTCACCAGGTCGTTTCCGGCAAATGACATCGCCAGGGCAAAAGTCCCTACCAGCACAATGATCCTCAAAGCGTTGAAATTGAACATCCAGTTCAAAAACTGAAAAAGGATGCTTAGCCCCAGGAAAAGGACCAGTAGTATTTTCCAGGTATTTGCCTGCAGCCAGGCCAGGTCTTCCGGAGTGATGAAAGAGGCGCCTTTGGCACCCTTGATCAGGATAAAATACACAATAGCCGTAATGGCCAGTCCGCCCCATATTGCTCCGAAATACCGGATCGTTCTTTTATAATTATAGGTAAACAGTACCCGGGATAAATACTGAACAATGCTGCCCACGATAAATGCGATAAAAATGGAGATCAGTATCCCTGAAATGATGGCCAGCGCTTTGGCCGAATTGATGTAATTACCCAGGTCGGCAATCGTAGAAACTTCACTTTCAGCAATCTTGAAAAGAGAAATGGCAACGGAGGCGCCGAGTAATTCAAAAATAAGGGAAACCGTTGTGGAAGTGGGAAGACCAAAAGTGTTGTACAAATCCAGCAATATCACATCCGTGACCATAACGGCCACGAAGATGATGATCACTTCATTGAAATAAAACTGATCCGGATTGAAGATGCCTTTCCGGGCTATTTCCATCAGACCGCTTGAAAACGTAGCGCCCACCAGTACGCCTAGACTGGCAATCAGCAAAACAAGTTTAAAAGGTGCGACTTTGGAGCCGACGGCAGAATTCAGAAAATTAACGGCATCATTCGAAACCCCGACAACCAGGTCGGATATGGCCAGTAAAGCCAACACGATGACAAGGCCCAGATACAACGATTCCATTAATCGATTAAGCTTAGGCGGCAAATTTAATCATTCGGATAAAATACAGCCGTCGGTAATGTTAACTTAATATTAATTTTATCCTATATTGCAGGGGATTTAATAATGGTTTGGTGATTCATAATTAACGATAAATCAGTTATATATGAGTTTTATAAAGACTTTTTTTATCATTCTGCTTTTGTTAATTTCTTTTAATAATTTATCCCAGGATACCATTTCTGCCCGGTTATTCCCTGCCGGTGAACCAATCCTGCGTTGTTTCGCCAATTTTCATACGGGTATTTCTGAAGGAGATGAAAAATCGGCGTTCGAGCTGGAAAGGGCTTACATTGGATACCGGATGAGTCTGTCAGCGGAGTTTGACATAAAAATTGTCCTGGACATCGGGAGCCCGGATGATATCTCAGAATTTTCGAGGATCAGGCGCTATGCCTATTTCAAAAATGCAGCCCTTCGCTTTCGTAAATCTTTTCTCACCATTGATTTTGGGCTCATTGATATGAGGCATTTTAAATTGCAGGAGGAATTCTGGGGGCACAGGTATATTGAGAAATCATTTTCCGATCGCCATAAATTCGGCCACGCGGCTGACCTGGGAATGGATGTTATTTTGGATGTTGGTTCGAAAACAAAAATTGATCTGACTTTTTCCAATGGTGAAGGGTATTTTAATTTGCAGCGTGACAATACCATGAAAGTGGGACTGGGTATTGAGAGCGAGCTGTATAAAGGTTTTTTTGTCAGGGTATATGGGGATGTCATGGAAAAAAAGGTGGTGGAATCCACCTGGGCAATTTTCACCGGGTATAAACATAAAGATTGCTTTGTAATAGGCGCTGAATACAACTGGAAAATCAATGAAGGTTACAGGGAAGCTTATAACAGGCGGGGGTATTCAATATATGGATCATATGATCTGCCTTACGATATTGAAATATTCGCACGATATGATTATATCCAGTCCAACATTACCGAAAACGATGATAAGCCATGGGATTTAGCCAGGGACGGCAGTTCTGTTATTGCTGGGATTCAATATCAACCAGTCAAAAAGGTGAAACTGGCCTTGAGTTACCAGGATTGGTATCCCTACGCAAGTAATATGGACAATAAAGCTTATATATACCTGAATCTTGAATTTAAATATTGAGGATGAAACACGGATTCGTCATTTTAGTAATTATCTTATTGACAGGCTTGAGCCTGTCATCATGCCGGAAGAGCGATTATGCAGTCGAAGGCTCCCCTGAAGTGATCCGGGATAACGGTGGTGGGACGGGAACGGTGACCTGGACCAGCGACAGGAACTACTTAATTGAAGGTTTTGTTTTTGTGAATGATGGACAGGAACTAACCATTGAGAAGGGGACCGTGGTCAGGTTCAAAACAGGCCAGGGGTCGGCTGCTTCGGCGCTGATCGTGGCCAGGGGCGGAAAGATATTTGCTGTGGGAACGGAATCGGAGCCCATTATATTCACTGCCGAAGGGGATGACCCGATTGGTTCTGTTCCGGTGGATACTTCCGGCCTTTGGGGAGGGTTGATCATACTGGGCAATGCCCGGTTGAATCTTTCGTCAGGCGAAGCACGGGTCGAAGGGATCCCATTATATGAACCGAGGGGGGGGTATGGCGGATATGATGACGATGATAATTCCGGCATGCTGCAATATGTATCGATCCGGCACGGAGGTACCAATATCGGTGAAGGGAACGAGATCAACGGCCTTACCCTGGCGGGGGTTGGAAGAAATACAACCATTAGTCACATTGAGGTTATCTCGAATGCCGATGATGGCGTGGAACTCTTTGGCGGAACCGTCGACCTGAAATACATTTGCGTGGCTTTTTGCTTCGATGATGCATTCGATTTTGACCTGGGCTACCGGGGAAGACTGCAATTTATTCTGGCCATACAGCACTTTGACCGGGGTGACAAACTGATTGAAACCGACGGCGGGGTGGATCCGGTGCTTGGAACTCCATACACACGGCCGGTATTATACAATGGTACCTTTATCGGAAGGGGCATGTCTGAAAATATGAAATTGGGCGCTTTTGGCCGAAATGGCGGCGGAATGATAGGCAACTCGATATTTATAAACCAGCGTCATGGTTTTGAAATCGAGTACATCCAGGGTTTCGAATCAAGTTATCAGCAATTCGTCAATGGCAACCTCGCTTTCGGCGGAAATATTTTTTATGATGTTGAAGGGAATATTCCGGACAGTATCCTGAGCGTAGTGTCCGCCCCGGGGGTGAATGTCGATGCTCAGCAGGAATTACTGATCAGCCATTTTTACCAGGGAAATAATGCGTTAAGCGATCCGGGAATACAGATATCGGATGATTACTTCGATATTTTCCCAAAAGGAAATGTATATGATCAACTGGCGCCCCTGCCCGACAACTGGTTTGACCTGACAGTTTTCAAAGGCGCTTTTTATACCTATTCGTGGATTGAAGGGTGGACGTTGCTTAATCAGGCAGGATTTGTCCCCTGATAATCAGGCGGTACACCGGACTGCCGGTTCTTAAGATCCTTTTGATCTTATTGTAATTCAGAAAAATATCCACAGGTCCCATCGCAAAGGGTGCTATTTCATATTGGTTGTAATAAAAACCAATCCCGTCTTTTGTAAGGTAAAAATTATCGGACGGATCGATATAATCATTGTAAAAACCAGCATCTGTCAGGCTTTGATTTCTTTCCAAATCATACAAATTAAGAACTTCCTGATGAATGATATCCCGCAGATCGTTACGGTAACCGTCCCTGAAAATTTCATCCAGCACGATCCGGTGCCCGTCTTTCAAATCGATAGCCTGGAACTTGGAAAAAGAAAGCCCGTGGGCGCCCCCGGTAAAACCGTAATCATAATTTTCCAATGAGAGAACATCATGTTCATTATGAAGAATCCTGACCTCTTTGATCTTCTCCCAGTTGAAAGAAGCAGCCCCTTCCTGGTAAATATCCTCGTTGGCGGATTTATAATTCTTAAAATAAAGCGCTTTAACAGTGTTTAGCAAATGATCAGGGTCCTGGCCGGGAATGGCATCACTGAAAAATTCGCGGTAAATAAATGCCGTGACCGAATCAGAAACGGCCCCATCCATGTCACTTTCAGGTAATAAAAGGCTCATTTCCAGTGAAGCAGTAGGCGATCCGGGTTTTTTGAACAAAGGCGATTGGCTGGCATGATGCATGACCCGGAACGACATCGTACCTGGTGGATAGTTTTCCGAAACCTCAAACGGTAATTGCTTCAGCCCGTTCGAGCTGGTCCAGATGCCGGAGATCCTGCCATCTTTGATCACCCCCTTGAAAAGCGCTCCTTTTACGGCAGGATTGAATTCGCTGAATTCCACAATGCTGTCGTTTTTGACAACACCATAAACCGGCATGGATTTGCCGTAATGGATCCATGCTGCGTCATCCGACCGGTCGTCAAAAAAATAATAGTAATAACCGCCTACCTTTTCCCCGGTGATGACGATATCGAGCACAATGCTGATATTTTCCCCAACCTTCCCTTCCATATGTTTGTAGAATGCTGTCTGGGACATACCGGTGAGCAATGAAAATGTTAATGCAGCACAAAATATCAACCGCTTATTCATGATTTGTATCTTTTAGTATGCTTCAACGTTGAATTTGTAGATTGTCTGGTAATGAAACTTGCCACCCGGTCTGAGGATTACATCCGGGAAGGATTGCTGGTTGGGTGAATCAGGAAAATGCTGGGTTTCAAGGCAAAGGCCATAATTCTCATGATAGGTTTTCCCACCTTTTCCTGTCAGGCTGCCATCGAGAAAGTTTCCGGAATAGAATTGCAAGCCCGGCTGGGTTGTCAAAACATCCATTACGATCCCGGTGACCGGTGATTTAAGCCTGGCTGCCAGTGATAATTCTTCCGGTTTATTCAATACGAAATTGTGATCATAACCTCCAGGCACTTGATCAAAGTCCTGCCCAATGGTTTTAGGTGAACGAAAATCCATCGGTGTACCGGTGACATCCTGCAATACTCCGATAGGTATAAGTCTTTCATCGACCGGGGTATAGTGATCCGCACTGATCATTAGTTCGTGCCCCAGGATATCTCCTTCGCCTTGTCCGTTCAGGTTGAAATAACTGTGATGGGTGAGGTTGACGGGAGTAGGGGCATCGCTTTCAGCGGTGTAATCTATTTTTAATTCATTTTCCTCTGTAAGGCTGTAAACCACCCTTACCTTAAGATTTCCGGGATAGCCTTCTTCACCGTCCGGGCTGAGATATTCCAGGATAACGCCGGCCTCGTCATCATGATGGAAAGTTTTTGGCGACCAGACTTTTTTATCAAAGCCCTCCGTTCCGCCGTGCAAATGGTTATCGCCATTGTTTTTTGCAAGCTGGTAACTGACGCCGTCGAGGGTAAACTGCCCTTTGGCGATCCGGTTGGCGTAACGGCCGACAATACAACCAAAGTAGGGATGCTCGTCGATATAGCTTTGCAAGCTGTCAAACCCAAGAACGACATCCCTGGATAATCCATCTGTATCCGGTACCTGGATCAAGGTGACAATCCCACCGAAATTGGTGAGCCTGACAATCATGCCATTCTTGTTTTCAAGTGTATACAGGGATACTTCCTGCCCTGCTATAGTACCGAAAAATTGTTGGTTTAACATGACAGACCGGGTGATTTTACGTTTCTTGTCTGAAGGTTCAGTTTGGTTGTGGCAACCTGCCAGCAGCAGGCCGGCGAATAAGGTCAGAATGATTCCAGCGGGTGGGTATCGATATTTCATGCTTACTGGGATAATTGACAAATTTAATAAGATATTCGGGATGGATGAATTCATAAGCGCCGAGGTCGGGTACTTGCTCTGACCTTGGATTTTCCAGTATATCCCGCTGCAGGTCATATAAGGATTGCAGGATTACATCAGGGTTTCCTTTGTCGATAAGAGGGGATAGGGTATCCAGGCTGAAATCGCCGGCCAGATAGTCGAGGAACATGGGGTTTGTGTTGAGGATCAGTCCCGGAAACAGCTCAGGATCGGAAACATCCAGCGAGGTTTGTAATAAGCAATGATCGAATTTGTAGTTAAATGGCGCGGCAGGTTCTCCCAGCAGCAGCAATTCCTCCTCATTTCTGCCGTAAAAGATGCTGTTTCCGAAATATCCCTGGAATTCAAATGCGTATAAGTTATCATCCTGATCAAGAAAGTAATTATTCAACACCAGGGAGGGGGTGACCCGAACCGAGTTTGACCAGTAATTGGCAAAGGTGCAGTGCCGGATATCATAATAACCTCCCCAGGTAAAGGCCGCCAGGTATTGACCACAGTTCACCACCACGTTGTTATAGGCTGTCAGGTTGTAAAACCGCGTCAGGATGCCGAAGCCGGTCATATTTTCGATCCGTGTATTGGAAAGGATGAGCTGGTTTCCCATCTGCTGCTGCAGGGTTTCCAGTTGCAGCCCGATAAACCCGTTGCGGATAACGGCATGATCGATCTCGTTATCGATACTGCCCTCGTTGATCCAGATCCGGTCCCATTGACCCGGCAGATCAGCGTAGAATGGTTCCAGCCGGTCGCCCTGGAAGGTCACCGGCGCATCCACAGCGCCCTTAACCTTCAGGGTACCTCCCTTGTAAATCCATAATCCCGAATTGTTATGGAAGTGAATGTTCGCTCCCCTGTCGATTTGCAACAGGCCATTTGAATCCACCACAGCGTATCCGTAAATTACATAAGGCTTTTCGGCAGTCCAGGTGACCGTTTCAAATTCATTGGCGACGATCTTAAATTTTGGAAAACCGGGAATATACGTATCAGCCAGGATATAATTTGCATTTTGGCCCCAGGAAACCAGTTTGACATCCTGGAACCTCCCTCCGATATCGAAAATAATGGAATCCTTGACGATAAAAGGCGAATTCTGGTCATTGGGATCGATGGTCACCCGCAGAAAGATATACATGCTGTCTTTGGCGGCGATCTCCATGTCCCTGATCTCAAAACCAGGGACTCCATCCACGTTGATCCGGTAGAAGGAGGCCTGGCCCCCGGCGAGGCGGATTGAATGGATGTTTATCCGCTGGTTGGAGGTATTATGAACGGTAAAGGACTTTGTGGTGGAACCCAGGCTGGTGAAAACCGTGTCGAAAAATACTGTATCCTGAGAGAAAACAAGCCTGAAATCAGGTCCGGGGTCCACCGGGTCTTTCTGGCAGGAAAAAAGCAGCGCAAAGCAAATGAATGCCAGTAACAGCGGATAATTCAAGTGATGCAACCAGTGCTTCTTCCTTCTCATCGGGGGCATTTTGCCGGCAAAATTAATCTTTCTACGTGTAATTACGCCCTGAATGCCGTTTTATTGCAGCGTCCTTAAATTTTGGAGGCAGGATAATATATTGATTATTTTTGCGGTTAATTAGTAAAAACAGCGAAATATGCGCCCCGGACATCTATTTTTCATGATCCTAGCCAGCCTGATGTTTCTTTCATCCGGTTTTTCATCAGCACAGCAGGATGGGAGGAACGAAAAACCTGTTAAAAAGCAGGAGCGCTTTGTCGACCGGATTAATCTTGGGGGATATCTGGGGGCTCAGTTTGGGACCATCACGATGATTGATGTTTCACCCAGGGTCAGCATCAGGGTTACTGACAGGTTTTACCCGGGGATAGGTTTCACTTACCAGTATTACAAGGACAAGCGTTATTCACCTGCCTATACTTCCAGCGCCTATGGCGGGAGCCTTTATGCCAGCTATTATGTCTGGCGCGACTTGTTTGCACACATGGAATATGCGCCTTTATACGTTAATTATTATGATTATTTCTCTGACGGGTCTGGTGGATATTATAAAGTGAAAAATGCCGTCTGGGTGCACGACCTGATGGTCGGTGGCGGTTACCGGCAATGGATAGGGGGGAGGGCTTATATCAGCCTGATGGTGCTTTTCAATGTGAATGAAAGCTATTATTCACCCTACAGGAACCCGATCATCCGGATTGGCTTTGGCGTAGGACTTTAAAGTAGTTTTAAGGTTTAAGGTTTAAGGTTTAAGTGCGGGTATTTATTAAAAAATTCCCGAACTTAAACCTTAAACCTTAACCCTCAACACTTTATTAGGTGGCTATTTTTTTCAGCAATTCTAAAGTAAACTTCCAGAATTTCTCAACCGTAGATATCTCCAATTTCTCACTG
>JAWOHY010000110.1:0-9866 GCA_046484945.1 Bacteroidales bacterium | reverse complement strand
AAGGAATACTATACCTTGCTGTTTCATTTCCTGACCAGCTATTCAGAAGCGCTGGAAAAGTCAAAGACATTCCCGGGGCATTCAGTCGACAGCTCAAAGATCGATGGGTTAAGCCGGGAGATAGAAAGTTTCATCGCGGCACAGAAGAAAGCCGGATGATTTCGCTAATTTTGCCGAAAGTCCACGATTTGTGAGACCCACCATAGTCATCGACGGCCACATTCCATTCGTAAGGGGCATCCTGGAGCCTTTTGCCCGGGTGATCTATTCGTTGAGCGGAGCTATCGACCGGAAGCTGGCGATGCAGGCCGACGGGCTCATCATCCGCACCCGCACCCGCTGTGATGCCGCTCTCCTGGAGGGGACTCCCGTCCGTTTCATCGCCACGGCCACCATTGGCCACGATCACATCGATACGGTATACTGCGGATCAAAAGGAATCAATTGGCACGATGCGCCCGGGTGCAATGCCACAGCGGTGATGCAGTACGTAGCCTCCGCCCTGGCCACGCTTTGCCTCAGGCAGGATTATACGCTGATAAATAAGCGGATAGGGATCATCGGCGCCGGGCATGTAGGCACCAAAACAGCATCCCTGGCAAACATATTGGGTATGATACCGTTGCTGAACGACCCGCCGCGGGAAAGAAATGAAGGAAGTGCAGGATTTGCCGGATTGGATGAGATTTTGGAAACGGCCGACATCATTACGCTTCATGTGCCCCTGAACCTGGAAGGCGCTGATAAAACCTATCAACTGGCTGGTGAATCGTTCTTCAACAGTCTGAAAAAGAGCCCTCTGCTGATCAATACTGCCCGCGGCCCTGTTGTCGGTACTGAAGCGGTAAAAAATGCGATCCGAAAGGGCCGGGTCTCCGGGTTCATCGCCGATGTGTGGGAAAACGAACCCGCCCTGGACCTTGAATTGCTGGCCATGACTGACATTGCTACCCCGCATATAGCCGGCTACTCCGTGGAAGGCAAGGCCAGCGGCACCGCTGCCTGTGTCAGGGCTGCCAGCCGTTTTTTCGGATTCGGCATTGACAACTGGTACCCCGAAAATCTACCACAACCCGCAAATCCGCTCATCCAACTGGAAAACGGGGCCAAATCCCACGAACATCTCATTTGCGAAGCGGTTCTTGCCACTTACGATATCATGAGAGATGACGCGGCACTCCGAACCAATCCAGGCGCTTTTGAATCCTTGAGAGATCATTATCCCCCAAGACGGGAATTTGAGGCGTATAGCGTCATGGTTGATGGGGGCGAGACGATAACTTTTCAAAACTTTTCAACCCTGCATCAGCCGCCTTTCAATTCCCCCTATTTTTAAACGGCAAAAATCAGCCTCATCATAACCAAAACACAATCATGAGCAAATCCCTTGCTGACCGGGCTGCCGACAATATCCGCATATTATCGGCCGCTATGGTGGAGAAGGCCAACTCGGGCCACCCGGGCGGCGCCATGGGCGGCGCCGACTTCATCAACATACTCTATTCAGAGTTCCTGCAATTTGATCCTGACGATCCGGCCTGGCCTTTGCGCGACCGCTTCTTCCTAGATCCGGGCCACATGTCGCCCATGCTCTATTCCGTCCTGCACCTGTGTGATTTATACACCATCGACGACCTTCGGCATTTCCGCCAGTGGAAAAGCATCACCTCAGGGCATCCGGAACTGGACGTAATGCATGGTATCGAGAACACCTCCGGCCCGCTGGGCCAGGGCCATGTGATGGCCGTGGGCGCCGCTATTGCCGAACGATTCCTGGCAGCCCGCTTCGGGGAGTGGATGGCACATAAAACATTCGCCTATCTCTCCGATGGAAGCATTCAAGAGGAAATAGCACAGGGTGCCGGACGTATCGCCGGCTACCTCGGACTGCACAACCTGGTCATGTTCTATGATTCTAATGACATCCAGCTTTCCACCCCGGTCAGTGAGGTGACCGGCGAAGATACCGCCATGAAATACCAGGCCTGGAACTGGTATGTTCAGACTATCGACGGCAACGATCCCGGAAAGATCCGCACGGCGCTCCGCAATGCATGCCAGGAAAAGAAAAGGCCTTCGCTTATCATCGGCAAAACCCGGATAGGCTTTGGCGCCGTTTCGGAAAACGGGGAGAGCATGGAAGGACTTACCTCCACACACGGGCAACCCCTCTCCAAAGCAGGGGTTTCAGTAGAAAAAACGATCCATAAGCTGGGGGGAGATCCCGGAGACCCCTTCAGGATATTCCCGGACATCCGGGAATATTATGACAAAACTCTCGAAAATAAGCGGCTTGCGGCCAATAAACGCAGGCAGGAACAGATGCTTTGGGAAAAAGCCAACCCGCTACTGGCAGAAAAGCTGTACAACTGGCTGTCGGGCAAACTGCCGGAACTGAACCTGGAGGAGGTCTCATATAAGCCCGACGCCGCTACCCGCAGCACTTCGGGCAGTTTCCTGGGGTACCTCTCCGGCCAGGATACCAATATGATCGTGATGTCGGCCGATCTGTCGAACAGCGACAAGACGGAAGGCTTCCTGAAACATTCAAAGCCTTTTGTGCCCGGTGATTTTTCCGGGGGGTTCCTACATATCGGCGTCTCGGAGCTTACGATGGCGGCCATCGCCAATGGGATCGCACTTCATGGCGGCGTGTTCGTGGCCTGCGGCACCTTCTTCGTTTTCTCCGACTTCATGAAACCTGCCATCCGGATGGCTGCCCTGATGGGCCTGCCGGTGAAGTACGTCTTCACCCACGACTCCTTCCGGGTCGGTGAAGACGGCCCCACCCACCAGCCGGTGGAACAAGAGATGCAGCTCCGACTGCTCGAACAGCTAAAAAATCACAAAGGAGACAACAGCCTGCTGGTGCTCAGGCCGGCCGACAGCGCCGAAACACTGGTTTCCTGGAAGCTCGCCATGGAAAATGATAAAAGCCCCACCGCGCTTGTTTTGTCACGGCAGAATATTCCGGATATACCTGCCCGGGAAGGAACCAGCCGCCTGGCGCATGCAGCCCTGACCGCCAAAGGAGCCTATGTGGTGAAAGAAACCAAGGAGAAACCGGACCTTATCCTGCTGGCCAACGGTTCGGAAGTATCTACACTGCTCGATGCCGCTGGCCTGCTCGAAAAAGAACACAATATCCGCGCAAAGATCGTCTCGGCGCCTTCCGAAGGGCTCTTCAGGTTGCAGGATAAAACCTACCGGGAAAGCATTATTCCACCGGAAGTTCCAGTATTCGGACTGACTGCCGGCCTGCCGGTCACCCTGCAATCCATGGCAGGATGCAAAGGAAGAGTGTTTGGCCTGGAACATTTCGGGTACTCTGCACCATATAAAGTTCTGGATGAAGAATTTGGGTTTACGGCGGAGAAAGTTGCAGAGGAAGTGGTGAGAGTTCTGAGTTCTGAGTTCTGAGTTCTGAGTTCTGAGTTCTGAGTTCTGAGTTCTGAGTTCTGAGTTTTTTAATTACTGTCTCCTGTCTCCTGATTTCTATCTCTTCACTTTTCGCTGAGAGAGTCGGTAGGTTTGCTAGTAGTGAACTTAATGCCGTTTTGATGGCAGATGGTCTGGGCGAGGTCGCGGGCTGATTTGATGGACACGGGTAGTCCTCCGCCCGGAACCGACCAATGGCTGCTGTAATAAAAGTTCTTCAGGCCGGGCAATTGCATCTTCACAGGAAAACGGGCCACCAGGTTCTTCCCCGGGAACCAACCCTGCGCACTCCCCTTCCAGCTGTTAGTATAACGGTTGATCGTGGCAGGCGTCGATATGTCAATCACCTCAATTTTCTCCCTGATACCGGTTACTCTTTGTTCCAGGATTCCAATGATCTTTTCGGCGAAATCACCCTTGGCCCGGTCATATTCCTGCCGGTCGGATTGATACAGATCGATCCAGTAATCACCGTAATCCGTGTTGAAACTGACCGATAGCAGGGTTTTTCCTTCAGGGGCCAATGTCGGGTCATAATTGTAAACATGGACCTCGAAGCGCTCATAAGTCATCCCGTCGGGTGAATGAAGGGTCTCAGGCAAAGGGAACCTGAAAAAATGCGGCCACTGGTCTAATGATCCCGCCACACCCAATGATACCATGAATATTGAAGGATAGACCTGCAGTTTTTCAAGGTTTTTTAACGAGATAAGTTCTTCATTCACAAACTCACCATCAAGTGCCTTGAATACAGTAAAATACCAGTCTGCTGCCGAAATAGTTATATCAGAATATACTTTCTCACCGTTTTTCAACAACAAGCCTTTTGCCATGTTATCCTCTGCAATGATCTTCTCCACCTCAGCCTCGTACCGTACCTTGCCGCCCAATGAAAGGTATCGCTGTTCAATGCGCTGAATGAAACGGTAAGAGCCTCCAACCGGGTACCCGGCCCCCTGCTTGTCATAATATGCCAATGGTACCGTCATGATCAGGATCTTCACCTCCTCCCCATCATACAACAATTGAAACGCTTCCTTCAGAAAAGGGTTTTTCAACTTTCCGGCAAATGAGAAATTGGTGACATTGCGCCATTTCAGGAACTCGAATAAAAGGGGAAGATATTTGATCATGCCGATTTTTCGGCGCAATGGAAGAAACTTCGGTATACTGTCGACAACCGGCGGAATCTCGAATTGCTGGAATTTCCGCATGGATCTGATCAGACGCCGGATCATTTTTTCGTCTTCCGGAGCCAGGTCGAGCAGGTAATTCTCCAATCTCTCCAGGTTGGTGTACAACCGGAAAACATTATCGCCATATTTGTTACGTGTATCTTTAACTTCAAGCTCAACCCGGACATCGTGGTTGACAAATTCCACGGCATCCATATCAACCAGTTCGGACCATAGCTTGTGAAACGGATTGCTTGCATTGGAACCCAGCAGCCAGTGAAGGCTCCCGTTAATGGTATATCCCTTGTTGTTCCAGCTGGTGCATAACCCACCCGACCTGTTGTTCTTCTCGAAGATCTCCGTCTCGAACCCATTCATTTGCAGGTAACAACCCGCGGCCAGCCCCGACATGCCGGCTCCGATAATGTTGATCTTGCCGGGTGTTAAATTATTTCCACGCATGCGCACAAAAGTAAAGATTTAAGTTGATGACCAGGAAGGGTAAATTCCTATACCTGCAGCAAAAGTCAGTTTCAAACTTAAGTCAGGGCTGTACTTCGCTTCATTGCATCATGGAACATCCGGAACTGAAATGGCGGGGAATACCATTAGTATATCATCAATCAGCGAAGCGGTATGATCGGCGAATTCAACAGGATTTCCAATAACCACAGGCCACGCCGCACTGTCAATGGCATTCAGGACATCAGCCCGGATATCTATAAATGCCCCGTTCTCCGGGATCACAAAGGGATTGACCGAACTCCAGGCGATAAGGAAGGTACCTTCTTCCTGATCAATAGAGATTTGCACACCAGGCATACCCGTCGATTCGACGCCGGTCACCTCCAGGCGATGATTATCGTAGATCAGTTTCAATGTCACAGCCCCCAGGGAAACAGCCTTTCCCATTCTGACGGTCAGGGTGACCGCATCGGTCACCTTTGCTGTAATAAGCTCGTCATAAGCCAGTTGCACAGCATCCGAGGTGACATTGATATAATGTATCCTGGCCAGGGAATCCGATTCTGCCTGATTGCTTACAAACAAACTGACTGAATAAAAACCGGGCTCATTGTATGTAAGGGTAGGGGTCCGGGCACTGTCGTCGTAAATGCCATCGTTCCCGAAATCCCATCTCCATTCGTCAGGATTTCCGGTCGATTCATCGATGAACTGTACCATCAGGGGTATGACACCCTTAAAAGGCAACGCGGAGAAATCGGCTTTGAATTCCTCGGGGGGTTCATCCTGCGGACCTTCCTTGCAGGCATGAAAAAACAAGATTATGGCCATCAGCGGCATGATCAGCACACTGCTAATGAAATGGTTCAACTTCATAAAAGATACGTCCTTTTGAGATGCTAAAAGTACGCAATAATTCGATAAGGATAATCTTTCAGTCAGACTTTAGACATCTCACAGAAAGCCCCATCTCTTTCCTGACCCAGTGAGTGCTGATGCTGATGTTAAAGAAACCGATGTTACGGTACCATGCGTTGTCGCCGTCCATAGAAGTGGCGGTCCACCAACGGGCAACCTGCCCCAGGTAATCGAACTTCCCGTTGCTGAAACGATAGCCTCCCGGCAGGGCGGTAAAGCCACTCTCGTTATTGGCATGGGTGTTCGGGCTGTTCCAGTGGGCAGTGCCAGCCTCCTTCATCCGCCCCCCTGCAACACTCTCCCTGCCCAGGAAAGCAATCAGCTCATTCCAGTCCTCCTCTGCCGGCACACGCCATCCCTCCGGGCATAATCCGCGCGGATCATCCAGAGCATACCAGTTATACAAGGCTCCGTAAAGGGTTTTATGTCCCTGTTCATCATTGTTATACCAGCTAAAAGCACCCGTCCGCAGCACCTCCCATTCGCCGGCATCCTCCGCCAGGGCAATGGTGTCGCCGTTGCGGTAATGGGTCACCCGCAGATTTTCCGCCATCCATTCCTGGTTCCCGATCCTGACAGTTAAATATTTATTTCCGTCAATATCAGTCATGTAACTGTTCTGGCCAATCAACTGGTTCAGAAACAGGCTGCTGAAGATCATCAGCAGCATCATAATGCTTGCTATTCTCATATATCATTTAATTATATGTGAAACTGATCCGGTCTAATCCGCAAAAAACACATCTGATCCGCCAAACTCATTGTCGTGATGCAGATTGTTCGCATAACTGTTATTTGTTTCCTGTCCGGGAGGGCAATTCATCCTGGTCCATTCAAGGCCCAACTCACTCAAAACAATGGCATCACGATGAATATAGACACCGCCACCGCGCCAGCCTGACCATCCATTTGAGATCGTATTGCCAAAGATCCTGGATTCGGATGATCCCAGGTAAATTCCGCCACCCACGGCTTGAGCATCTCCCTGCGCCTGGTTTCCGTCAATATTGTTATTATAAACATCCACCGTTGTTCCGGAACCGGTAATATAAATCCCTCCGCCTCTTCTGTTCGCAAGGTTGCCTGTTATTTGGTTATCGCTTATTACGGCCCGGGTTTCCTGTCCCCAGCTGTAAACAGCAATGCCGCCTCCTCCATGGGCATGATTCCAGGCCTGATTATCCGATATCACATTGTTCTGAATGATCGCCTCCCCATGATACGTCAGCATGATACCGCCACCAATCCCGTAGCCGCTGCCCTCTTCGCCTGCCATGTTATTTGTAATCGTGTTCCCGGTAATGCTTGCCTCCGACTCCCTGTAAATGACAATGGCGCCTGCACGATCTCCCTTATTGCCGTTGAAATTATTGTTCGCTATCTCTGCAACGGAAGAAAAACTGATCAAAACAGCCCCGGCGTTGTTATCACCTGACCCGGTATTATTGAAGAATGTATTATCAGTTATGACGGCAGAAGAAACAGCCGTTACCTTGATGCCGCCTACCCCGAAATCAGTCATGTTATTCCGGATTGTATTACCCGTAACCGATGCTGAGGATTCATCAGTAGCGGTACTGCCAACGTGGATCACACCGTTCCCGCCCTCATGATCTTCAAACAGGTTATTGGTGATCGCTGCGGAAGATTTGTCGAAAATATAGATCGCCGCTCCTCTGCGGGAAGTTGCAATGTTGCCCTGAAATACATTATTTTCAATGACCGGGGCCGATTGCTTGCTGACAGCAATGGCTCCTCCATATGCCGCCTTGTTGTCGCGGATAACACAGTCCCTGACGACAGGGTTGGATCCATTTGTTATCAGTATCGCACCCCCGCTGGCACTTCCAGCATCCCCGTTAATGATCGTAAAACCCTGCAAAACCGCCCCATTGCTTTCCCCGCTGTTGAAAGTCACCACTGGGCCATTTCCGTCGCCATCCAGAACGGTCGGCGAAGTAATGTCACGGCTTCCATATCCGGCGCTTTGGACAATCACACGCTTGCCCATCAGATTGATGCTTTGTTTATAAATACCCGGCTCCACGATCACTGTGTCCCCATGGTTTGAAAAATCGATAGCATCCTGAATGTTCACAAATTGTTCCGGCACCCTGATGCTCTTTGCCTTGTCATTTGTGCCGTTGTCATCTTTTTTACAGGCAATAAAAAATACCGAAGTCATGAACAAAGCAACCAACGTAAAAATTAAATGATTTGTTTTCATAGTAATTAGTTTTTAATGAGTTAGTATAGCTATATCCCGAGGACATCTGAAAGGCCTCCATATAATAGACAGCCGTTTTCATATGTCTTCAAGGTGTATGTAAAACGAGTAAAATACGAAAAAATTGTAACTTAAATATCAGTCGTGATAAAAATAATCACCAATTATTGCCATCTTTCTAAACAAAGATTATATTTGCTACTATTATATCCAATAACTAAACCAATATCCAATGAACAAAACAGGTATTTCACGCATTAAAGCGCTCATTTCGACAAGTGTCTATGTGATTTTAACTTGTGTAATTACATTTACATCGAATGATGCCATGTCTCAGGCAAATGCTCAGGTTCTTAAAAGTGACAAAGAACTTGCGCTCATCAGCGAGCTAACCGGGCTTACTGCGAGCAACAATCCCATTGGGGCCAATTGGGTTTTCAGCGACCTTTATGGCGTCTATCTCCCCCAGATTGACAAAATAACAGCCTCAACACAACGAGTTGCTGCGGAAAGGACAAATTTTACTACCACCTTCAACAGCACGTTCGATGTGCTTATGATTCCTGAATCCACAAATAAAAGGATCATGACCTTCGACGCCGTCACCGGCGATTTAATCGATCCGGATTTCATCACACTCGATGCTTCCACCGGAACACCTATTCATGCTATTTTAAGCGCATCTGGTACCATCCTGGTTTCAGACCAGACAGGGGATGTTGTTCACGAATATGACCTTTCAGGCAATTACCTTGGAATTTTTGCACCTGCCGGGGGTGTTAATACAAGCATTCTGGATAACATCCGCGGCATCGCCCTCAAACCAAACGGTAATTTGCTTGTAACAGTGGCTTCGGGTGCGAACGCCGGAGCCATTGCCGAATTTGATACCGGGGGCAACTATCTTGGAAATTTTGTAGCCATCGGCAGTGGTGGGCTCTCATCTCCTTTCGACGTTTACGAGAGAATTGGAACCGACTGGCTGGTCAGTGAAATTGATAACGATGTCATTCTCCGTTATAATCTGACCACAGGGGCATTCCTGGCCAGTCTGGCATCAATCAATACTTTCCCGGAGCAAATCTGCGAGTTAACGAATGGAAACATACTGGTAGCCAACTTTTCCGGAACCCAGGAAGGGATTGTTGAACTGACAGGTGCCGGAAGTCTTGTTGGTGTTTATAAACCATCCACTATTAGCGGTTTTCGGGGCGCCTACGAGCTGCCGAACGGAAATATACTGACAACAACAGGGTCAGGTGTGTACGAAATAGACCGTAGTGGCAATATCGTTTCCACCAAGTTTAGCGGCGCTTCATGCCGTTTCATCCAGTTCGCATCACTTCCATCCATTCAGCTTACTATGACCGTCGGGACCACTCCAGGAGTATGTGCCCCCACCAACAATATTACGGTATCCGCAGGCACTGAGGTCTACTATTGCTACCAGATCCGGAATAACACCAGCACAACTCTATCTCTGCATGATTTGATTGATAGTGAACTGGGGATAATCCTGAGTGGATTTCCTTACACCCTGGCACCGGGTGCATATTCCCCTCAAGTCATCCATCCTCCCACCACAACAACAAACGTCACCAGCACGCCCACCTGGACAGCTTATAATGCAGGCCCCACTGATG
>JAWOHY010000011.1:0-6001 GCA_046484945.1 Bacteroidales bacterium | reverse complement strand
ATCCAGCTTCATATAATGTTTACGACAGCTATGGTGAAGCGCTCCTGAAAAATGGCGATAAGGATCTGGCAATCGAAAACTATAAGAAATCGGTAGAACTCAATCCAGCCAATTCTGATGGTATTCAGGCATTGCAGAAAATGGGAGTGATACTTCAGATCGAAGATGTGGAAGTGCCGGAAGCCATATTAGACACCTATGTTGGCACTTACGAGTTGGCTCCTGGTTTCAATATTGTGATTACACGTGAGGGAAAGCAGCTTTTCGGTCAGGCGACAGGACAGGGAAGATTAGAGCTCTTTGCAAAAAGTAATGTGGAATTCTACCTTAAAGTTGTCAACGCGCAGATCATCTTTAACATAAACGAGCCGGCAGCAGTCGAAAGTCTGACCTTAATCCAGAATGGCCAAAGGACAAACGGGAAGAAAATCAATCGGTAGATTCTCGCGGCCCGGTCTTATTGTCCCAACTCCATGGCCAGGTTATGCACGTCGGTTCCGGGAGGAGCAGGAATGAAAAGCTCTTCCGTATTTTTAAAGGTACGGTCGACATAATAGTATTGCAAGAACAATCCGTAAAAGGGCTTGTCTATCGGTTTTACCTTTTGGATGCCCGAGAGAGGGAAGTCCCAGTTGTGAAAGAATCCGTTAACATAGGCGAATTTCCTGCCAATGAGGATGATTCCGTCACTGTGAAGGTTTTTTTGCCGGTAGAATATTGGCATGCCCAGGGCAAACAGTGAGAGGATGACGATGAGACCAAGCATGACCACTAGCATGGCCCCTTTACCTTCATCGATTAAGAGAATGAATAGGCCGAAGATCACCACTATCAGGAAGGTGGTAATCCCCAGGATGAGCAGGTTTTTGCTCCTTTCGTGGGCGAAGAGGTAATGAGAGTAGATGGCTTTCTCCTCCTGGCTGAGCTGCCATGCAGCAACCACGTTCTCGCCGCTGATCAGGGTGGACAGTTTTTTTGCTCTCGCCCTGAAGATAAGGGCAACTACCAGGCTACCCAGGGCAATGAAACCTCCCAGAAAGGTAAAGGGGTGCATCCCGTACAACGGAGATTCCTCCAGGGTGGTGAGAATTACCAGCAGGACAGCGGCAAGGGTTACCCACCAGGCGCCTCTCACAACAACGGACTGGCTGTTTTTTATCTTCAGGTTCCGGTTGATACTCTGATAATCAAACTCCTGCTTTGGCAGGGTAAATATCTCTCCCGGTTCATCTGTCTTCCTGCGATGGTTTTCCCCTCCGGACTCCTTTTTTTCTTCAGGAGTGGTATTTCCCTGCAGACCTGTTCTGGCCGAAACCCCTTCAGATTGCTGGCTGGCTCCGCAGGAGCCGCAGATCTTTTCATTTCCGGCGAGTTGTTTGCCGCAGTTGTAACAAAACTTTGCCATATACCTCTATTGTAACTGGTTCAGCAATATATTCAATTTTAGACTGAATGGCCCCATTCCGGCGGACAAACTATTTATTTCCGCTGAAACCTCCATGAATTTACATACACAAACTAGGCAGTATAACAATTGACTGCATGGAGGTTCCATCATACCATTTGTGGCCTCTGGAAGTGCACCCCTATTTCAACAGCGGACAGCCGCAATTCAGGCAAACATCCTCTCCAATATCATGTAAAAAGGCGCAGGCATTACAGAAAATAATGTCGTCGCCTGATTTGTCATATTTCTCATAGGAGTTCAACGCCCCATGGTATCTAACCTTATCCCCTTTATTATAATAGTTATACACCGTATCATCATCTTCGCTCCTGATCTCAGCCGTTTTCCCGTAATCGCCCTTGATGAAAACGGTATAAACCAATCTTAGGGCATCGTTCCTTCCATCGCCAATGTCCTTCTTAACCTCTTTGATCTTTTTGTCGGAGATCACCCCGTCCCACGAAGGCCTGACCTTTTTAGACCGGGCGGAAAATATGCCAATGAGCATAAACATTCCCCCGATGGTAGCCCCGATCAGGAGGGATTCGGGATTTTCCATGCCGCTGCCCGACTCACCGTAAATGTAAAATCCGGCGATAGCCAGGAAAGCCAGTCCTACGGAAAAGAGGAAACTATAGTTCTGGCTGTTTCGTCTGAACCGATCGAAAGCCGGATCGTCTATTTTTCTCGAGTAAGCCATAATTTTCAGTCAATTGGAGCGGCCTTTACCGGCCAAAGGCCTGCATAAGGTCGCTAATTACCTGGGCAGCATCTTTCCCTCCGGTTTCCATGGAAATTTCACGGTTTATCCTGCTGATGCTTACAGGATCACTTTCCTGCGTTCCCATCTGTTTGATTTTTTGGTTCATGTTGGCCCAGTACTCTTTCTGAGCTTGAATTTGCTTATGTTCCAAACTCCCTGGTGTTGCCATTTTCAGATCGGCATCCAGTTTTTTCAGCAACATGTTGTCGATCTCTTTCGAGGCTTCGCGGCATTTTGCCTGAAGTTTGGTGGTTTGAGTGAGCAATTTGTTTCCCTCAATGTTTTCTACCTTGACTTTCAGTACTTTTCCAATGCTTGCCACATCATCGGTGGCCAGTGTGGTAAAATCGACATTTTTGTCGAGTAGTTTGGTGGTTGAAAAGGCCTCCTGATGGGCAGAGGAGACCAGGTTCATATCCGATAAAGGAGCGCTTATTCCAAACATTTTCCGATAGGTTTCGTTCATAGAAGCCTGGGCGTCGTTCATGAAGGTTTTGATATCCATCTTGCTGCCGTCGCTTTTCATAACATAGGCCGGCTCTTTGCCCGTTAATCTGTCTACCGGGCCAAGGTCAAGGTCCATGCTGGCTGTACCCGCGCTGGTAGGGTTGCGGAACTGTTTGAACTCAATGTTATCCAGGACGTATCCTTTATTTTGAAGGCTCTTCACCATATCGGGGGTCATATTCTGGTAATTTCGCTGCACATACCGGTCGAAAAATGCTGATATCTCAGGATCCTGCTTGTACTTGAACTGCCACTTGGCATAGTAATCGCCGTTTAATGCAGCTGCATGCTGGCTGATTTCCTTTTCCAGCTGCTGAATGCGTGCCGTATTACTGACGCTGGCTGAGCGCAGGGTTTGCAGCTCGTTTTTCATGTTTTTCAAACTACTGATGGCATCTGATGCAGCGGTGTAGTTTTGTTTTGTTCGCATCTTATCAACGGTGGACCTGATTTGTGTATTCACATCGAAAACAGGTTTAAACAAGCGGCTCTCTTTCCCGAAAAGTTGCATTGTGGCACCGGTAAACTTTTTTACTCCCCACTGCATTCCCAAACCGATGGCGTAACCTGTACCGGCCTGCTTTAATCCCTCAAAAATTTGGTTTTTGGTGGTGGCGCCTTTCTTTTTCCCGGCCTGAATATAAGCATCGGTAAATTCGGCAATGGCTGCTCCGTTGGGCGACCAGAACATGGCGGCTTGTTTTAAACCTTCGTAAGGACCACCTGCAATCACCCCGGTGGCTCCTCCGAAAAGGGCCCCCAACGCCTGTGTTCCATAAATGGTGGCGGCTGCTTCCGCCCCGTATACCTGTGCCAGTCCGGCGGACCCCACACCCATAAAAGCGGCTCCTGCCACCATAATGGTTGTCTGAGCGATAAATTCGTTTTCATCGGCTTCCGACTCCGCTACCTTTGCCATCTGATAATCAAATTCGGCACTTCCCTGGATCTGGGAATTAAAGGCGTTTCTGAGTTTCAGGGCATTTTCGTAGTCGCCTGAAACCACAGCCCTGGCATCGAGGAATTTGTCGGCCATTTCCTGTGCTTTTTCTTTCTGCTCTCCGGGCAAGAGATTGATTTGACGATAGATCCGGTCGGCAATCTGCCGGGTGGCATTTACCCGGGCCACATGTGCGTGGGTGTCATAAATGAATTTATTCCTGGCAAAATCATCAAATGGCTGACGGGTATGCACCAGTTCTCCGGTTTGAAGGGTGGTCACGGCGTCCTCTTCATTTTGCCGGGTAGATTGCAGGCCCATGATTCGCCGGTCGATGTCTTTGATCTGCGCACTGAGACTCGTTCGGGCGGCATCGTCGCGGGCATTGAACAAATCGGTTGATAAGCGATCGCGTATTGATTGCTCCCGTATGATCTGACTGTTGATTGATTCGATGATTTCACGGCGAGAAACAATGGATTCGTCCCGGGCCAGCTGTTCGGCGGCAATCGAATCCGAAAGGGCATTCCCGGCATTGCCGGCTTGTCCCGGAACTTTATATTTAGTGTCCAGGTCGGCAATCTTCTGTTTTTTTTCCTTCCCTTTTAGTTCGCCGGCGTCAAGATACTCTTTCATTTCGGCCCTCATTTCTGTCAGAAAATCTTCGAGGGCTTCGTCCGGAATCATTCCGTTGGAATCGGGGGGATAGCTGGCCCATTTGTTCCCATAAGCCCACAGGAGGGCCCTCTTGAAGAAGAAGCCTGCCGTCTGTTTTCGGGCAAGATACCGGTTGCAGGTGTTGCTGAAGGCTTTGCGCTCGTTGTAATTATCCTCATCCTCGTTACCGGGCGATGCCATCGCGGCTAGCATCATCATTCTCATGTACGATGTTTGTTTGAACTCCGGAATCGCCGGATAGGAAACCAGACTGAATTCTCCATTATCCGTGTCCATGCTTTTGTCGTCGCCGGTCACCATCTCGTCAACCTGATGCACCCGTATTTTGCTGAGCCAGTCATAATCTGATTCCAGATTGTCGGTTTCAATATCACCCAGCTCAATGATCTGGTATACCTCTTTATTATTTAACTTAATCTTCAGCAAATGCCTGAAAAGGGGTTCGTATAGCTTTTCCAACCCTTCAGCCTGAACCGGACTTTGGCTATATCCGGCCCAACACTCTCCCAGATCGCCCCGATTTTCCGCCTTGGGCAACATGCGTTTGTAGTTTTCGGCGGCGGCACACTTTGCATTTACCGGATTGGGTGGATTTCCGAGTGCTGCTATCTTTTCGGCCAGCACAGTCATGGCCTTTTCCAGCAAAGGGAAAGCTGATCCGTGGAAACCTGCTTCGTTCATCACTTTCTCCCATGCATCCTGATCGTCTTGTTCCACAGCATATCCGGCATCGAGTAAAACCATCGTTACCGCTTGCAGGTTACTCACATATATCTCGCGAACGGCGAGAAACTGGCTGAGGAGCGGATTCAACCTGTTCAGGTACTCAATGATCTCCTGTGTTGGAAAGTCAAACAACGGTGCCCATATCGCTTCAAACTTCCGGGATTCTTCGTCGGGCATGGCCCCGTATATCAACCGCATCCCTTCGAATGCCACAGACACGGCAGCATTGTAATTAAATTCCGATAATTTGTCGATATCTGGAATAGGGGGAGGAATAACAGCCTGTATGTCCGGAGAAAGCTGGCTGTCTGTTTTCGCAGATAAAGGCTCCCACGGGGTTCCCTCTGAAATCTTGTTCCGGGGGGCGCAAGGATCAGTGGATGAAAACTTTACTTCAGGAATCATGCCTTTTTGCACAGGAATCACCGGCATTTTATTCAAGTCGCGAAAGATGGCCAAAGAGGTATCTTGCTCCGGGGAGTAACTGGGAGATATTGTTGCGGTTTCATGCTTTTCTGTGGTGATATCATAGTTCTTATGTCCCTGTTGCCTTGCTTCGGCGGATTGCATAATAAATATCACTGTAACAAGGCAAAAAGTGAACCTGTGAAAAGGGCTGAAAAGAGAAGGGTTAGTTTTCATTTGTTTGAAATATGGCGTGGTTAGGGTTTGTTCCGGGTAGTGTTGAATGTTGGATTTTCTTCAAAATTGGTTCCTCATTCCAATTTCACATCACTAAGCTACTTTTTTTTGGTTTCCCTGGTTTGTTTAATGTCAATTTCTATTTGGAATAGCCTTCGTTGGTTTTCCGGATATGCAATGTAAGGTCAATGGAAATAATGGTGTTTAAAGTAAAGGCTGCGCCTAGTCCTGCACCCCAGGCAGACCCATTGAATGATTCGTTGGATAATAAGAAAGTTACTGTGATGTCGTATTACGA
>JAWOHY010000016.1:0-9138 GCA_046484945.1 Bacteroidales bacterium | reverse complement strand
TGTAGCGGCATTTGCCGGCGCATTCATCGCCGCTGTAGTGGCTTTTTTGCTGGGTTCGCCGGTATGGTTGGGAATCGCTGCAGTAATTGCCGTGGCCAGTTTGGCGACGACCCTGACGACCTTATGGCCGGTTGCGTGGCCGGGGCCATGGATTACGATGAATACATCAGGCTGATCGAAAAAATGGGGTTCATCAATATTACCCTTCACAAGGAAAAAGAGATCTTCCTGCCGGATGAGGTGCTTAGCCCTTTTTTATCGCCTGATGAGGTAATCGCTTTCAGGAGTTCGGGAACCGGCATATTCAGCATTACCATTTCAGGGGAAAAGCCTGCAAAGGGATGCGTTTGCTGCGGGACTTAGGACGGTAGGATGATGGATATGATTTGCTATATAAATAATCGATTTCTGAGCTATGCAGATGCTAAGGTACATATCTCCGACCTTGGCCTGCAGCGGGGGTATGGCATTTTCGACTATTTCCTGGAGATGGATGGGAAGGTGCCTTTCCTGGATGATTACCTCGACCGGTTTTACCGGTCTGGCGTCCTTACAGGACTTGATGTTCCATTGGGGAGAGAGATGCTGAAAGAGAAGATTTTCTGGTTACTGGGTCAGAATGGCTTCCGGAACTCGGGCATCAAGCTGGTGCTGACGGGCGGGTACTCCGAAGATCTTTACACACCGCCTGCAAGCCCGAATTTCATGATCCTGAACCTGCCGGTCACGCATCAACCGGGAGAGTTCAGCGAAGGGGTGAAGCTGATCCTGCTGGATTATGTGCGGTACATGCCCGAGGTGAAGACAACTTTCTATTTTCCCTCGATTGCCCTGTTTCCCAGGATGAAAGAGGCCGGCGCCATCGAGGTGCTGTATCATCACAGCGGACTGATCTCGGAAACCACACGGGCCAACATTTTCCTGGTGAAGAATGGCGTGCTGGCCACCCCGGGTGCGGGCATCCTGAAGGGCATCACAAGAAAGCACGTCCTGAGCGTAGCGAACGACCTGCTGCCGGTCGAAGAACGGGAAGTCAGGCTGGAAGAGCTGTGGGAGAGCGACGAAGTGTTCATCACCGGCACCTCCAAGCACCTGATCCCGGTCGTCGAAATCGAGGGAAGACAGATCGGGGATGGCCGGCCGGGGGAATGGACGAAGGTCATTTCGGGGAAATTCGAAGACTTTTACATGCAGGTTATTTCCGAAACACCGGCGGGGTTCTCAGGTTAATGTTTCGTAGTTTTTATCAACCTGGAGGTGTGGACAGAATGGTCACCGGTCATTCTCACAAAGTACACCCCTGCCGGGAGATCTAGTATATCTAAAATAGTTATTGTTTCAGTGATCTGAAATTGCCGCACTTTCTGTCCGCCGGGATTGAATATCGTCACAAGGTTGTTGGATGATGTATCCGTTATCTCAATAATGATTCGCCCGGATGCCGGATTGGGATATATTCTGATTGTGTTTTCTTCATGGATTTCCCTCTCAACCAGGACATTGCAGTTGGATAGAATCTGATTTGCATTATTACACCCAGTTTCATTGTCACTTATTGTATAGAAATGTGGATAAGGTGCCATCATCAGATAATTACAGATGCTTTCTACTGCGCAATTACTTAACAGCGGATTATTTGTAATATCCAGAAATGTAAAGGTTTCGACATCAATATTTGCAATACCATCAATATTTTCCAAAGTGCTGTTGTTATGGATTTTCAATTGTACACCGACTGAAGATAAGCCTTCCAAACCTGACAAGCTTGATAATGAATCGTTGAGGTGTATAATTAGATTTTTCCCGGTTGATTCAAGATTTTCAAGGGCTATCAGGCCTTTTAACCGTTTGTTAGTACTTAATATGACTGATCCTCCTACAGAGGTCAAGTTATTTAGACCTGATAATTCTGACAAAGAATCGTTATCAAATATCTGGAGGTTTCCACGTATTGCTGTTATTTGATTTAATCCATTTAGATTTGATGCACTCCCCGAGATCCTGACATTACCTTCTAATTCGGTACAATCCGGATAATCTATCGGGAAATTATCGATATCAAGCTGGTTAAAGAAATAGTAATTGCCAAATGGGAGGCAGACGGGTGAATTATTACATTCGTGGGATATTTCTGCTGGACTGCAGCAGCCTTCGGCATTGTTGTAAATATCAATTACACCATTAGGGCTGGCGAGGTAATTACAAAGACTTTCCACAGCACACATTGAAAGGGAATTATTGTTATTGATCTGGACATCTGTAATAGAACCGGGTGTAATATAATCAAGACCTGATAAATTAGGGAGATTTGGATTGTTTGTGATTTTTAATGATCCTCCGATTGTATTCAAAGATGCAAGGCTGGAAATATCTGTTAATACCGAATTACCACCTCCCATATCTAATGTAAGACCAATTGCTAATTGACCACCTACTGTTTCAAGTTTGTCCAATCCCGATAAATCAGGCAGGCTATTATTGCCGGACAGACTGAAACCTACACCTATATTGATTAATCCGGAAAAGCCTGTTAAGTCTGTCAAGGCCATTGATGAGACAGCAACAGTGCCACCTACTTCTATTAAGTTTTCAAGACCTGTTGTGCTAATCAGTGAATTATTGTGCCGGATATATAAATTACCTCCTATACTTGTCAGGTTGTTTAATCCATCCAGAGTTATTAAAGCATGATTAAAATATAAACGAAGTGTCCCTCCAATTGTAGTTAAACTGTTTAAACCTGATAAATCTGAAAGAACAGATTTATTTTCAATCGATAACATTCCTCCGATTGTTGTCAGATTATTGAGTCCTTCCAAACTGATCAGATTATCTTCAGCATCCATAAATAACGATCCTCCAATTGAGGTCAGGCAGATCAAGCTATCCAGATTAGTAATATCATCCCCCCATTGGCCGATAAAAACATGACCTTCGATATCGGTACAATTTGGATACTGAACCTGAAAACTGTCAATCTGGCTTTGTGTGGTGAATGTTATCCCTTCGGGCAGGCATGACTGCGGGTGGGCTGCAATTGAAATGAGCAACGCGGAAAGGAAACAAGGCAGCTTTTTCATTTTTGGCTGAATGTTAATAATGAATCTTTCCCCGGATTGCTGATTGCCAGCAAAATATCAATCTGCTAATATAATAAAAACCTGTGAAAATCCGTTCCTAAAATTATTATGTGAAAGCTTTGAGAAACTGACTATATTTGAACCCTGGTAATCGTAATCCGTTTCATGTTCAATATTTTATTTATTAACCTCTTCATAATGCTACTGGCCAGTCCTTCCGGTATCACAGGAGCCGGTGGGACGCCTTCGCACACTTTTCTCCATAACCTGGCAACTTCCGAAGAGATGATTATGGATGTATACTACGAATCAGGCCTGGAAGGGATCCTCGATTACGGGATCTACCGCAGGGCTGTCAATGGCGCAGCAGACATCTCCGTTTCGAAGGATGAAATCATTACGATCATCGATTTCACCAGGCCATCCTCGGAGAAACGCCTGTTTGTCATCGACCTCAGGAACAAAAAGCTCCTGTTTCACACCCTGGTTTCCCACGGAAGGAATTCAGGAAACCTGGAATGCACCCACTTTTCGAACCGGCCCGGTTCTCTGCAAAGCAGCCCCGGCTTTTACCTGACAGCCGAAACCTACTCCGGCCGGCACGGATACTCCCTTCGGCTCGATGGGATGGAACCAGGCATCAATGACCAGGCGAGGACACGTGCCATCGTGATCCACGGCGCCGATTATGTCAGCCAGCGCTTTGTCGATGATCACGGTTACCTGGGTCGCAGCTGGGGATGCCCGGCACTGCCACTTGATCTGAGCAAAAAGATCATCGATATCATCAAGGAGGGAAGTTGCCTTTTTATCTACACCGACAATAAAACTTACCTCAGCCAGTCGTCCCTTCTGAACTTCACCGAAGCAACCGATCAAGTTCTTTAAGGACAAACTGGTCCCTATTATAAATATCGGGTGTAAAAAATGGCCGGTGGTTGCGGTCGACTCCACTAGTCCAGTAAAGGATCAGGATATCCAGGGGATCTTTCAGTAAAACCCTGGTAGTCTGATTTGTTTTCAAAGCCTTATCAATCTTTGCACGGTCCCATGAGGTGCCGGCCAGCAATAATTCAGCCAGGTCGAGCGGCCGTTCCACCCTCACGCATCCTGAACTATATGCCCGGGACGGGCTTTTAAAGAGATTTTTAGAAGGTGTGTCGTGTAAATATACGTCGTACTTGTTAGGGAACATGAATTTCACGACTCCCAGCGCATTACCCGGCCCCGGTTGCTGCCTGACTATATATGGAAACGTGTTGATGGTCAGGTTTGGGATGTCGAGAACGCTTGACGGCACCTCGTTGCCTTTGCTGTCAAGCAGCACCATTGAGTTCTTGTAAAGGTATTCCGGATCCTTCTTAAGCTTGGGGATAATATCTCTTTTGAGTATAGACCTGGGAACCGTCCATGTTGGGTTAAATTCGATATAGTGTATCTTGTCCCTGAAAACAGGCGTTTTCGTGTATGCCCTCCCAACAACCACGTTCGCGTCATGGATGACCATTTCACCATTGACAAATACCAGCCAGAAACCGACTATATTAACTATAAGATAGTTCCTGGGGAGTTCCAGGGCTACCCAGCGCACCCTTTCAAGATTGACCCTGATGGAGGCTATCCGCTGTTTGACTGGTATATTGAATTCGCGAAAGGTACCCGTTCCGATAACGCCATCGGGATCAAGGCCATGGGTAGCCTGAAAGATCCGAACGTCTTCCTCAAGAACCTTGTCATATAATGTTGATGAAGAATCTTCTTCAGAAGTAAGATGACCGGTCAGCCTTAACCTGTTCCGGATAAGCGGAATGCGGGGGTCGTTTTTGCCAACTTCTATCTTACCTCCCGTTGGGACAACATTCCAACCTCCCTGAGACTCGATTTTTCTGTATCTGCTTAGCGTTGAAAGAAGTGTATCATAAAAAAAAGCTTCCGGCCGTAGATTATGGAGCTGGGTCATCAGTTCCCGTTTCTGGAGATATTCCTGTAACGTCGCTGGAACCATGTCTGGAATAGGTGCATAACCGAAGTTCCAGGTCGGCACAAGTGTTACCGGATCGATTTTTCCGTACAATAGATGGTTGGCATAGAAAATGATCCCGTCGGTGATCAGCAACTCCAGTCCTGCTGCCTGCCTGATCTTATCAACGTTAACAATTGTATCCAGGATCAGCTGGTTCCTGATGACCAGGATAGCCTCCAGGTGGTAATCCAGCGGGATAAGCCCGTCGTCATAAGAACTGAGGATTCCCGCGATGGCATCTTCTGTGTAATCCCATTTCGTCCAGAACGGCAGGTAATTATTCTTGCGGTAAAGGTTCGTAACATATTCGATATTGTGGAGCCTTTCCCCGCCAATCATTATTCCGGGGGTGACAGCCAACTCATCCAGCTTTGATTGTATTTGTTCGGAAATGCTGGCTTTGTATAAGAAGAGTTTGTCGTAAGCATATGAAAAATCTTCCCCTTTGAAAATGAAAGGAATTAAAATCAGAATAAAAATGAATTTCGTGGATTTTTTCAAAACATAATTTTTTTACTGTAAGCAGACCTCAGTTCGGGTCCGCACAGATGAATTTATTCACTCATTAAAATCTCCCGCGCCGCTTTCAGGTCTTCCAGTTTTGCTCCGTCAATCTTCGGGAATTGCAGGTTTAGCGATTCCAGGGCATCGATCACGGCGGCGGCGACGACCGCCCGGGTGTACCATTTGTGGTCCGCCGGGACGACATACCATGGGGCGTATTCGGTGGCGGTATTCCGGATCATCTCTTCATAAGCCTCCATATACTTATCCCAGTGCTGTCTTTCCCTCACGTCGGAAGCGCTAAATTTCCAGTTTTTTTCTTCCCTGTCAAGCCTCTCCAGGAAGCGTTTCTTCTGTTCCTCCTTTGAGAGATGCAGGAAGAATTTCCGGATCAGGATGCCATTGTGGTGCAGGTATTTTTCCCACTGGCTGATGTCGTCGTATCGCTTCTTCCAGATATCATCCGGTATGAAAGGCAGTTTCTGCGCACCCAGAAATGCCGGATGCACCTTTACCACCAGCACCTCTTCGTAGTATGAACGGTTGAAGATGCCGATCTGCCCCCTCTCAGGAAGGTTTTTACTGCACCGCCACAGGTAATCATGATCGAGTTCTTCGGCAGATGGCGCCTTGAAAGAGGTGACCCGGCACCCCTGGGGATTAACACCGGAGAAGACGTGCTTGATGACCCCGTCTTTGCCCGCCGCATCCATCGCCTGGAAGATCAGCAGCACGCCCCATTTGTCGTCGGCATATAACCTTTCCTGCAACTCCCTCATGATCTCTATCCCCAGGTCCAGTTGCTCCTTTATCCAGGCCTTGTCTTTCTTTTTAAAATACCCGGTATCCGTCGGGTCGAAATCCTTCAGCCGGAAACCTTTTCCGTCGGTGATGCCATAAGTTTTGATCGTTTTGCGGATTTTATCTGCCTGCCGTTTGTTTAACATAGCCTAAAAACTTTGGACTTACAAGTTCCGTATAACTTCATGCAAGATGCCCATGGCATCCCTCAACTGCCGGTCCGACAGGTAAGGAGCCGGGCCCAGGCGAAGCGAGGTGCCGCGGAAATCGGTAAAAACGCCTGCTTTTGCGAGGTTTATGTGAATTTTTGCAGCATGGGGTGAAAATAACACCAGGAAACCGGCCCTTCCGGAAAGGGGAATGGCGTCATCCATGCGGATGATATCCGGGGGAAGATCAAAGGACTGGAACAGATCCGCCAGCAAGCCCACCTGGTGCTGGCTTACCTGGCGCAGAAAAGCAGGTTCGATCTCCATTTCCCTGAAAAAACGGAATACCTCCGCCGCACGGTAATGGCTCACCGGGTCATAGGTCGCGCCGGCGAAAATGTCCGGCCCCTGGCCATATTCCACCCGGCCGGTCTGTTTTTTCGTCAGCAGGCTGAATTCGCTGAACCAACCGGTGATGACCGGCCTGCCGTGAAAATCTTCCGGAAACCGCATAAACCCGTTGCCCTCTCCAAGCTGGCAGTACTTGTAGCCGGCCCCGGTAATGAAGGCTTTTTGCAACCCCATCTCCCTGGCCGAAAACGGCGCTACATTCAGCGAGTGATAGGCATCTACCAGCAATTCAATATCCATCTCCCGGCATTTTTCCGCGATCGCCTTTATGCCCGGATTGATCAGCCCGGTTTCGAAGAACACGCTGGACACCAAAACAGCAGAAACCCTGCCATCCAATTTTTCAATGACTTTTTCCGCAATATCCTGAATGGGATATGCCGGGACGCGCACAATCTCCATCCCTTCCTCTTCCAGTCGCGCCAGTTGCCGGCGGATGGTATGAAATTCGCCGGTGGTAATGACCAGTTTGGGTTTTCTTTTCAGGTCCAGGCACGATAAAAAGCGGATCACCAGCTCGTGGGTGTTGGCCCCCAGCGCAATAAGGCCTTCTTCATCATCCAGCAGTCGGGAATAGCCTTCCCGCACCTCATCCGCTTTCTGAAAAGCCCTTTCCCATTTATTGTCAACAAACAGTGCTGCATCATCCCAGGCTTTTTGCATCCCTTCGAATGCCGCATCGGGCCAGGCCTGGTGCGAATGACCGGTGAGCAGCAGCCGGCTGGCCACGTCGAATTGTTTGTAATACTCAGCCAGCCTGTTCGGATGGCCCGCTAAATCTTTCAGAAGGAGCTCCTCATACCTTGGTTTCATACCTCAAAGATAACTCCTTTTACATTATTATCTGCCCAGGGCATAGGTCAGGCTGAAAACAAATGTCCGGGTCAGCCCGTCGGCGCGGTATTTCCGGGTAATGACCGGAGCCGCCAGCAGCAACCGCAGATTTCCTTTATCTTCCATGGAAATGGTATAACTCAGGCTGGCATTGATGGTGATCCCATCCGATTTATCCAGGATGACAGTCTCACCAGCTTTTTTGATCTGGTCTTTTTGCAAACGATATACAGCTAATAGTCCGGCATCCAGCTTATTCTTCTTACCAGCTGAAAAGCTTTTGTCCAGTCGCAGCATCACATCATCGCCCCGCTTAAGCTGGTTTGATTCAAAATATTCCAGGGCCTCGTCATTGTCGGGCCAGAAATCCTGCAAGAAGGTGTTTTCGTTGGTCCCGAAAGGTTTCTGATAGGCCACCCCGATCCGCCATGTCGCAATGATAATGCCTGATCCCAGGATCAGGTCATAGGTGCCCAGGCTGGTCTGGTAGACCATGGCTGGCGACTCGAGCCCTCCCCCTCCCCAAGCAGACGCCGCCGCCAACGACCACGGGGCTGTAGGACGCGATGGTCAGCCGGACTGGGGCCAGCGCCCCGACATTCCGCTCCTCGGAGATCTCGCCGCGCCCCCGGACCGCTCGCTCGACACGACGGCACACGACACGCTGACGCACGACACGCTGACGCACGACACGCTGGCGCCGATCAATTTCGGCGACGTGCCGACTGGACACCCACAGTACCAGGAGATTCAATGGGTCGCGCAACAGAGCATCATGATCGGCTGCCAGGCCACGCCCCCCCTGTTCTGCCCCGATGCCGCGATCAAGCGCAGCGAGGTCGCGGTGACGCTCGTGCGCATGAAGCACGGCGATAGCTTCAGCTACTCGAGCACGCCCCACTTCAACGATGTCCCGGCCACCCACTGGGCCTTCAAGTACGTGCAGAAGCTCTACGAGGACGGCGTGACCAGCGGGTACGGGGACGGCAGCTTCAAGCCCGACCAGGGTGCGACCCGGGCAGAAGGCGCGACCTTCCTCATGCACATGAAACACGGCGACAGCTTCAGCTACTCGAGCACGCCTTACGCCAACGATGTCCCGGCCACCCACTGGGCCTTCAAGTATGTACAGAAGCTCTACGCTGACGGCGTCACCAGCGGCTGCGGGGCGGGCAACTACTGCCCAGCGGACCCCATGCTGCGCAAGCACTGGGCCGTGTTCCTCTACCGCGTCAAGACGCTGTGATCAGCGCCACGCCGACCTGCTGGCCCAGATCCACCGGGGCGGATCGTACGAGTCGACGGTGATCCAGCTCCCGACGGCGGGATCGACGAA
>JAWOHY010000222.1:0-10763 GCA_046484945.1 Bacteroidales bacterium | reverse complement strand
CTGAAAACCCAATCGCTGCTGATATCCTGCACATAGTTATACCTGTCTTCCCGGCGGTACCAGTTCCCGGAGAATGTACCCGAAATAAAGGCGCTGGCATTCCCCCTGAGATATTCCAGCTGGCCGAATAACCCTGCATAATTAACAATGGCGCCGTTGTCGACCTTAACAATATCACCGGTATGTTTTATCTGGTTCCGCCCGGCTACCCCATCAATGGCGAAAGCATAATCATCAATATAAAAGCTTCCGCCAAGCAAATCCCTCACTTTTTGCTGAAGCTTCGATTTGAATAACCTTCCATGCACACCGGCTGTGACTGTGAAATTATCCCCCAGTTCCAGTTTGTAAGTCGATAATAATCCTGTCCAGATATGGCTGGCCAGGAAATTGGTCTGAATGTTCAGGGAATAGCCGGTTGTATCGGTACCATCGGCTAAGGTGTAAATGGCTTCATTGTTGAAATTGTTCTGGTAAATCCGGTCCCAGTCAATTTGCCCGCTCGGGTTATAATAACTGAAGATCCAGGGGTTACCTGAAAAAGTATCGGTCCATTTACCTCCACCGGAACCGTATGATATATAATAGGAGGTGGCCAGCAGGCTTCTTTTCGAGATATTCCAGTAGTGGTTGAGGCTCATATGTGGTTTATGGTAGAAATTTTCACTGGCGTTGTTTATCCTGCCGTTATAACTGCCCCAATCCTTGTTGTATTTCAGGCCGTAGCGGTCAATCTCTTCCATCGACAGTCTGAAATTTCGCTGCCCGTGCTTTTCGGGATTTCCCAGCACCGTAAGAACGATCATATGGTCGCGATTGAAAGACCTGGTAAGCGACAGAAAATAGGCCCAGCCGCTGTTATAGGTGGCATCGATATACCCCGGACCGGAGAAGCGGCTGCCCAGGAAGGTGACGGCCATGTTATTTTTGAGCTTTCCGCTGGAGAGCATCAGGGTGGTCTTCTGGTTTCCGTAATCAGTGAGGGAATAGTTAAGGCTGCTTCCCGGTTCAACTGCTGTGGTTTTAGTAATGATGTTGATGGTGCCGCCGATCGCATTGACGGCTGCATGGGAGGGGCTCAGGCCTCGCTGAACCTGTATCTGGTTGGTTGCATCCGCCAGGCCGAGCCAGTTATTCCAGTAAACCAGCCCGTTCTCCACACTGCCGATCGGAACGCCATTGAGCAGCAGTGCCACATTCTCCTGCTTGAAACCGCGGATATTCACACTGGCATCACCGCTTCCGCCGCCGGTGCGGGTGGCATAAACACCGGGTACCGTTTTCATGATCTCCGGCAAGGGTTGGTCACCCAGCCGGGATTCGATAACATCCGCCCGGATCGTGCTCGCGGAAACCGGCGTGCGGCGGTCCACCGCTTCGGAAGCAATAATGTTGACCTCAGCCAGACCGATGGATGATGATTGCATGTATATGAAACCCAGCGAAATCTCCGGTTCATCGTTTACTTCTACGGTGATCTCCCTGGGCAGAAACCCGATATTGGTCAGCCTGATCTTATGAATTCCCGAATCAAGAATTAACTGGAAATAACCATTATTATTTGTCGATGTGCCAAAGCCGCTGTCTTTGAGCCGGATATTGACGCCTGCCAGCGGATCCCCAGGGATGGAGTCCCTGACCAGCCCCGAAACAATGGTCTGGGCGTCAGAATGGTTCATGAAAGTCACGAATAGAAGGGTTGAGATGGCGAAGGCCGTAATCTTTTTCATAATTCCCCGTAGTTTAGAATTTATTGATAAACAAATGCCCTGAAGCGATTCATCAGGGCAGGAATTATGATTCAATGCAGATAATGCCTTTATCCAAAGGATATACCGTGCAGAAATTCTTCTTCCATCCAGACTGTAACTGTCGGTCCCGGAGTTTCACCGGGTCGGTCCCGACTGGGTCGGGATTCGCGGACTTTCACCGCCGGTCGGGGATTTCACCCTGCCCTGAAGAATATCTTCAATTAACTGACAGTACAAAATCCGTCAGCACCGCAAAATTAAAAATAATTCCGAATTCCGGAAATACAGACCCTACGCCCTACGCCCTAAGCCCTACGCCCTACGCCTCAGGGTAGCTGATCCGTACATGGTAAATCGTCTGAAGGTTTTTCTTAAGGATCTCTTTGGCGGTACTGATATCCTTTAGCGTTATGTTAGCATTGGCAAACTGCTCATCTTCTAACTGGCGGCTGATGATGCGTTCGACCAGATCGTGTATGGCATGCTCATCAGGTTTTTCCAGGCTTCGTGAAGCGGCCTCCACCGAATCGGCCATCATGACCAGTGCGGTTTCCCTGGAATAGGGGATGGGGCCGGGGTAGGTAAACGAACGGTCATCCACATTATCCGTGGGATTTTCGAGCTTTTGTTTGATGTAAAAATATTCGACCTTCCGGGTGCCGTGATGAGTGGTGATGAAGTCGGCAATCTCTGACGGAAGATTGTGCTTTTTGGCCAGTTCCATCCCCCGGGTCACATGATCGATGATGATCCGGGCGCTTTCCTCATAGCTCAGTTTGTCGTGCGGATTTACACCGGTTACCTGGTTTTCGATGAAATATAATGGGGCAAACATTTTACCAATGTCATGGTACAGGGCGCCAACCCTGACGAGTAAACTATTGGCGCCGATCGCATAGGAGGCCTCTTCCGCCAGGTTGGCCACCTGTAAAGAGTGCTGAAAGGTACCCGGGGCTTTTCGGGCCAGTTCCCTCAATAATTTATTGTTGCTGTTGCCAAGTTCCATCAGTGTGACATCCGTTATGTACCCAAAAACTTTTTCAAGGAAAAAAATGATAGGGTAGGCAAGGAATAGAAATGCGGCATTGCCCGCCATCTGGTATACCTGTGCGAAATTGATCCCTTTCAGGCTCCCTTCCTGCATCAGGATCAGTCCGATATAAATGGTCATGTAAGTCAAAAAGACCCAGAAGGCCGTGTAGAAGAACTGCGAGCGCCTTTCCAGCCGCACGATGCTCATGATGGCCACCACCCCGGCAATCAGCTGGATGAAAACAAACTGGAAACTGTTGGGGGCAATGAAACCGGTGGTGAAAATCGTGACCAGGTGCACAAACAGCGCCAGCCTGGTATCATAAAATACCCTGATGATTACAGGTACCAGACAGAGCGGTACCAGGAAAAAATAACTGACATTGATTCTGGCCACCATGCTGGCAATGAAAACCATCATGAAGATGACCAGCAGGATCAGGAATATCCTTTTGTTGTTGGCCAGGATGTCCTTCCGGTAGATCATGAGAAACAGGGCCAGTACAAGGATGGATATCGAAGTCAGGATAGTTTGTCCGCCGGCAATGGCATAAAATGCGCGTGAGGTGCCCAGTTGGGTTTCAAAATTGGTTTTCAATGAGGTGAGGATACGGAAATGATCGTCATCGACCCTGGCGCCGCGGGAAATGATGAGCTCGCTCCGCTGAACCATCCCCCGGAACGGACTGATCCCCGATATAGCAGCTTCCTTTTCCGCATTTGTTTTTACCGGATCAAATATAAGGTTATGCGCCAGGTGGTTTGTCATGATACGGATGACAAAGTCCCTGACCGGGTTTTCGAAGACAGTGGCCCGCTCAGGGATCTGCCGGCTGGCCTGCTGCAATGTAAGTAGTTCCCTGAGCTGCTTTTCCACGGCGACATTGTTCTGAAGGATCAGGACCGTAAAATCGGGTGGTTTATTTTCAATGGAGGCATCCGGTTTGATAATGCCGGTGCTGAACAGATCCTTGAAAATCCCGGCACTTTGTTCCAATATTTCTTCTTTTCTTTCATCAGTCACGAAATTCTCTCCCAAAAGGTCATCCCATGTTTGCAGGAATTCGGAGCGAAACAGCTCCTCCTGCGTATGATACATCATAGTATCCTTTGTAAAATAAGGCTTTAATGACATAAGCGCCCGTTCCCTTTCCCGGGCCAGCTCATCATCATATTTGATGATGGCAAAATCAAACGGGGCGTACAGGTCATCATGGAGCCAGGGTTTGCCTTTGCTGAATTCATATTTGAATGTACCCTCCTTGGGCAGCACCCATACGATCAATATGATGGTCAGGATGAATAATGCGACTTTGACAATCAAATCCTTTTTCCTGACAGCCTGTTTAATGATTCTTTGCATTTGGTATTTTCTTATGGTGCTAATTTATAAATATTCCCATTAAATTTGCACGGAAGCTTAAATTATGACAGAATTTGGCATTTGTACCCTGGCTGTTATCCCGGTTCGTCAGGAGCCCTCCGAAAAAGCAGAAATGACGACACAACTGCTTTTTGGCGATCTTTTTGAAATCATTGATCATAACAAGGACTGGATTCATGTCATAAGTGCCTATGACGGTTATGCCGGCTGGGTAAATGAGAAACAGGTCAGGCTTATTGATGAGAGTGATTTCAGCAGGCTTTCCGGAATGCCCGTATTTGTCAACCGGAAAATAATGGGGGATTTTGTGAGAACGGGTGCTGTGAGCGTTCATATACCGTCAGGATGCAGTTTTTACAGGGAAGAAAATAAAATGTTCCGGGCCGGAAAGAATGCGTTTTATTTTCATGGTGATCTTTACCCTTTTGAATTTTCTGATATCCAGGAATTTACCAGGACGGCCATGGGTTATCTGGAGTGTCCCTATCTCTGGGGAGGAAAAACATATCTTGGAATGGATTGTTCAGGGTTTACACAAATGGTGTTTAAACAGCATGGGATAAAGCTGTTACGGGATGCTTCCCAGCAAGCTGCCCAGGGAGAAGATATCAGCTTCATCAGCAATAGCCGTCCGGGAGACCTGGCGTTTTTCGATCATGACGACGGCCGGATCATCCATACGGGTATCCTTATCGATCCGCAGCATATTATTCATTGCTCCGGCAAGGTACGGATTGACAGGATTGATCACCATGGCATCTACCATGCCGGAAAGAAACAATATACCCATACGTTACGGTTGATCAGAAGACTAATTCCCTGAGGTACGCTTTCGTATCAGGTCCCTGATTGAACAGTAAATCGAGGATGCTCAGCCCTGTTGTAAATCCTGTTTTGTGCTGAAAGACTTGCGGGTAATATGGAAAATCAGGGCGGGTTGATTTTTTTGGTGTAAACGCTTGCCGCAGATCCAGTGCAACGGATGGATTTTTCTCATATGCGTTTGTAAAGTTGATAGAAGGTCTTAACTTTAGTAGTTTACAGATCAATGATGTGATCTTTTGATTCAAAAAAACCAGGTGGGGCTCCCTGGTATTAAACAGTGCTGAAATTTGATCGGCATAGAATGAAAAATAGGGGGAAGAGCGATAAGCCGATTGGATGGCCCGCCAATGATTTCTCTGCCAGGGTTCCCGGTAACAGATCTCTATATCCCGTGTCAGGGTATGGTTTCCGCCGGGCCTGGAAACAGGTACTGTCAGACTGGCTTTTCCGCCGGCAGTCAGTATTTCACAACGATTCCGGCAGGTTTGCTTCGGAAAGGTTTCAAAAAGTTCTATTCGAACGGGTTTGCCGCTGATAAGGAAATGAAAGTAAGATATTGGCGGAAAGTAAGCTGTGGGGATCAGGATATAATGATGTTCAGACATGAACGCGCTCAGCTTGTCTTGTTGTCTTTTAAAAGAATATCACCAATTGCTTTTTTAAAAGTATCTTTCGGCAATGCTCCCATGGCCATCTGGGGCGGGGCCCCTACCGGGCAGAATAATAATGAGGGGATGCTGCGTATGCCAAATACAGATGCCAGCTCCTGCTCCGACTCGGTGTCGACCTTGTAAATGTTGATCTTCCCCTTGTATTCTTCCGCCAGCTCTTCCAAAATGGGGGCAACCATTTTGCATGGCCCACACCAGTCGGCGTAAAAGTCGATCATGCAGGGCAGTTCGCCTTTAAAATCCCATTCTTTGTTATTCTCGTAATCGAAAACCTTTTCGATGAATGTGTCTTTTGTTAAATGTTCTAATGCCATATTGTTTCGTGTTTCTTGTTTCGTGTTTCTTGTTTGTTGTTTCGTGTTTCTTGTTTCTAGTTTTTAGTTTCTTGTTTTTTCAGCAAGAAATCATCGATGATCTGTTTGTAGGATTCTTTCGGCAGTGCACCGCGCTGGGCCGACGGGTTACCTTCCAAAGGAATGAATAAAACCGTAGGCAGACTGGTGATGCCAAAGACAGACGCCAGTTCTTTCTGGTCTTCCGTATCTACTTTGTATATGTTAATTTTCCCTTCGTATTCCACCGCCAGTTCTTCCATGATGGGAGCGATCATACGGCATGGCCTGCACCAGTCGGCATAAAAGTCGACGATCGCCGGTTTGTCGCCCTCAAATACCCATTGCTGCGGGTTTTGTTCGTAGTTCATGACTTTTTGCTTGAAAGTGGCGGCATTCAGCAGCTCAGGTTTGACGGATCTGGTCTCTGTTTGCTTTCCGCCTTCGCCTGTCGCCATTGACTTCTCTTCACGACTTCCGGATGTGCCATTGCAACTGATCAGTAAAAAGATCATTAAAACAGGTAGATAAACAATCTTATTCATATTTACTTACTTTTAAGTTTTTTCTGACGGCAAAAATAAAACTATTTTTTAAATAAATCGCTTTAATATCACTTTTTTTATAATTTTGTCAAAAATTATTCCATTGACATTTTGTCAGTATGCATTTGATAACATGCCCTCTATTATTGATCACATAACGCCGGAACAACTAAATCAATTATTGATGGATGAAGAACATTGTCTGGCTTTCATTGCGGAAGAGAAGTGGAAAGAGGGATATGTTTGCCGCAAATGCGGTCATGACAACTACTGCAAGGGTAAAAAGCCTTATTCCCGCCGGTGCACCCGTTGCAAGCATGAAGAATCGGCTACGGCCCATACTATTTTCCACGGATGCCATCTTCCGCTGACACAGGCCTTCCGCCTGGCATACCAGGTTTGCAAGGATCCGTCTGTTTCAACTTATGAACTGGCCCGCCAGCTCGACACCCGCCAGATGACCTGCTGGAAACTCAAAAAGAGAATGCTGCAATGCATTGAGACCCAAGGTGAATTGAAACTGCTGATGGCATGATCTTTAGGTTTTCATAACTCCTTGATACCAAATAATTCAAAATTTAAAATTCAAAACTCAAAATTCATATCATTCCTTCGTCAGCAAAGCTGAAGTAAGCCTCTCCGCCTATGATCAGATGGTCCAGCACCGGCAAATCCAATAACAATCCGGCATCTTTCAGCTTCCGCGTCAGCCGGATATCGGCTTCGCTTGGCTGGATATTTCCGGAAGGGTGGTTATGACAGAGGATGATCGAACTGGCATTGTGGTCCAGCGCCATTTTATAGATCTTTTTCGGATCTGCCACCGTTCCGGAAATGCCTCCTTCACTGATATTGATCTTTCGGATGACCCGGTTGGCCCGGTTCAGCAGCAGCACCCAGAAGCATTCATACTGCGCATCGGCCAGCTCCCCATGAAATAGCTCGAAAACATCCCTGCTGCCCGATACTTTCTCCCTTACCAGCGCATCCTGGTTTCGCTTGCGGTTCCCCAGCTCCAGCGCCGCAATGATCGTTACGCCCTTGGCCAGGCCTATTCCCTTGAATTTCTGAAGATCGTTCAACTGCAGCCTCGATAGCTCCGCCAGGTTGTGCCCGTTCTGGTCCAGGATCCGTTTGGCCAGATCAACGGCAGATTCATGCTTTGTGCCCGAGCCGAGAAGCAATGCGATCAGCTCGGCATTGCTCAGCGCCGATTTCCCTTTCAGTAATAATTTTTCCCGCGGCCGGTCATCCTCCGACCATTGTTTGATCGGGATCCTTGTGTCATATGTCATCATTTCATTTTTCCTGTTTATCCGGAAAAAATGAAAATATACCCGGTATGTTGAAAAAAAAAAGCTGCCTGTCGTCGACAGGCAGCTTTCAAGTAGCTTGATTTATTTGGGATCAGGTTAAAATATTTACTTTCAGGGTCAGTTTTGATTTCAGGTTGGCTGCCTTGTTCTTATGGATAACCGACCGCTTGGCCATCTTATCAATCAAGGAGATCATGCCGGGAAGCTTTTCCGTGGCTTCGCTTTTATCTTCCAGGAGCCTGAATTTCCTGATCGCGTTGCGCATGGTTTTTCCATGGTAACGGTTCTGTATCCTCCTTCTTTCGTTGGCCCTGATCCTTTTTAAAGCTGATTTATGATTTGCCATAACTGTTATTTTTACGCTCTTGAATTGGGGTGCAAAGATAGAAAATATTTTATTCAGCACCACACTGGAAGGATTTTTTTAATGAAGACCCATTTCAACTTCCACCCCACCTTCCTACCGTCTTACCGTCCTACCGTCTTACCGTCCTACCGTCCTACCGTCCTACCTTCCTACCTTCCTACCTTCCTACCTTCCTACCGTCCCAATCTCCTCCTTCAACCTTCTGATCTCTTCCTTCAGCATTTCAATCTGGGCCTGCTGCTCCTGAATCGCTTTCAGGGCAATGACGCTTAAACCGCCATAATCAACCGTATAGGTAACCTGGTTGTCGCCTCCATGGCTGACAAACTGCGGAAAGACCATTTCCAGCTCCTGGGCAAGAAACCCGGTAAAATACCGCTGATCCGGAACATCAGAATACTGATATGTGGCAGCCCTGAGTTCCATAACTTTCGTTAAAACGGGTTCCAGATCATTAATATTTTTTTTGAATCTTGCATCTGAGACGGCTGTCCAGGCTCCTGACGTTGAGTTAACAGTTGCACGTTTAATACCTTGTTTATAAAATTCAAAATCTCCGGTAGAATTTGAAGTGTAAAGATTCCAATAATGCGAGTTAGCCCCTTCATTCTGGATCCGGACACCATCATTGGATCCTCCGAAGTTGGTATGATATAAATGAACTTCTGATCGGGGGGGGCTACCCGGACGTATGTTAATGCCGATACGGGGCTCGCGCATAAGCTCAAATTCGATGGCCCATTTATTCATGTGCTGGCTCCATATCCCGAGAATTGAATCGGGTTCGGACATACCGATCATGGTGCGGTCAAATGTTCTGTTCCTGTTAGTAAACCAGATACCGGGTCCCTGGGTAGGAGTGGATTCATTCCAAACAAGCCTGGCACGCCCGATCATTTCGAACGGAAACAAGGGGTTTTCAGTGCCTATTCCCAGCCTGCCACTGTTTAAGCGGATGCTAATATGCCTGGTGGCACTACTCCTGAAATGAAATGCATCAAGTGTATCATCATATTCAATCCCCCATTGAGGAAAAGAAGGCGAATGCCCAATCACCATCCTGTCGGCATTCTGCGTTCCGCTGGAAAACATATAAAGCATCGGGTTATTCGTACTATTGGTTGATGGGAACTTAAGACTGGCCAGGGGATCAGTAAATGTCACATTTCCACGTGTCGCCTCGACCTGGAATTTGTCGCCGTTACCTACAGTCAATGCCGCTAAGGGTGTGTTATCATCAATTCCGACATTTCCCCCGGTGAAATATGTGTTATTGCCTGCACTTTCCCATGTGTTTCCGGTAGCATCGACCAGCTGTTGCCATGTCCCTCCATGGTAAAACCAGAAACTGCCTGATGTGGTATCGAAAACCAGCAGTCCATTGGCCGGGCTGTTAATGGCCGTTCTCTGGCTGGTTGTCATCCGTGGGATGAGCATGCCCTTTGAAGTACTTTGTATATCAAACATAGCGCTTGAATGGGCCGGGATGCCGCTTTCGTTTACAGAAACCCCTTGACCGGTTGATAATTGCCAGGATAAGATTAATATTGCGATGAACGCGATAGACTTGGTTTTCATAGTAGGGAATTAATTGATATAAATATTACAAAATTAGAATGATTCTAAATAAGAATATGTTAATCATTTGTTAAACCTTATGAAAATCCGTAGATTTGGCCTTTCTAAAAAATGATAATATGAAATTCAGCGTTCTATCCCTCATTGTATTGATTCAGTTGGTGTTTGTTGAATCTGGAAATACGCAGGTTCCTTCGTTTATTTCCGACAGCCTTGACCTGTATGTTGAAAAAGCGCTGGCCGACTGGCAGGTCCCCGGGCTGGCCGTTCTGGTTGTCAAAGACGGCCAGGTGGTTTTACAAAGGGGTTATGGTTATCTTGAAGATGGTAAACCCGAAAAAGTGGATGAGCACACCTTGTTCATGATTGCATCCAACACCAAGGCGTTTACCGGGTCGGCCCTGGCCATCCTGGACATTGAAGGGAAGTGTTCGATGGAAGATCGTGTTGTTGAATATCTGCCCGAATTTCGCATGAAAGATCCGTGGGTTACGGAAACAGTAACACTTACAGATATGCTGACCCATCGCCTGGGTATGGAAACCTTCCAGGGCGATTTTATGTATTGGGAATCGGACCTGACCCGGGATGAGGTGATCGAAAAGTTTGGCATGCTGACGCCAATGTATGATTTCCGTGCAAAATGGGGCTATTGCAATGCCGGTTATGTAGTGGCCGGTGCTTGCATGGAGCAGATCAGCGGAATGTCATGGGAGCAATTCATCAGGGAGCGCTTTATCGTGCCCTTGAACATGGACCGGACCCTGGTCATGACCCGCGAGACTGCCGATGCTGAAAATATTGCGGTGGCACATACACTGGTCGACGGAAAGCTGCAAAAAGTCGCTCATTGCCAGATCGATAATATTGCACCGGCGGCCAGCATCAGCTCCTCTGTCAACGATCTGAGCCACTGGCTGATCGCCCTGCTCGACAGCGGGCGTTACCAGGGAAGGCAGGTG
>JAWOHY010000195.1:0-4869 GCA_046484945.1 Bacteroidales bacterium | reverse complement strand
AGGGTGGGCTTTCATAAAATCGGCAAAGGAAGAGGTCATCCGCCTCATCAATACTGCATCAGCCGAAACAGATTCAAATGGGAGCGCTAATGAGCTCGCGCAACTGATCATTTCGAAATCATCCGAGTGGGATAAAAATCCTATCCAGTCCGCCATCGAACAGCTCAAAGCCGAAGTCATTGAATTGTACTGAAGACTGGTTCTTGGCTCTTGGTTCTTGGTTCTTGGTTCTTGTCTACTGACTACTGTCTTCTGACTTCTATATTCTAACTTCTATCTTCTCTTTCAAAACATTATTTTTCTACCTTTGTGAATTTCTTAACAAAAGGTAATGTTTGATGGAACAATTGGCGCAAAGGATTCATAATCTATCTGAATCAGAGACACTTGCCATGACAAGACGCAGTCGTGAGCTGGCCGCTCAGGGCATTGATGTGATTAATTTAAGTATCGGAGAGCCTGATTTCAATACACCGGAACATATCAAAGAGGCTGCCATCCGGGCGATCCATGAAAACAAAACGCATTACCCGCCGGTACCGGGTTATCCGGAACTCAGAAAGGCGATCTGTCAAAAACTGAAGAGGGATAATAATCTGGATTTCAATCCCGAGCAGATAGTGGTGTCGACCGGTGCAAAACATTCCATTGCCAATGTGGTGATCAGCCTGGTCAATGCCGGCGAAGAAGTGGTTCTTCCGGCCCCTTATTGGGTGTCCTATAAGGAAATGGTGAAGCTGGCCCGCGGTGTGGCGGTTTTTGTCCCCACCACAGTTGAAACGGAATTTAAGATTACACCTGAGCAGCTCGAAAAGGCCATTACTCCTAAAACGAAAGTATTGCTATACAGCAGCCCTTGCAATCCGACAGGCAGCGTATATTCACGGGAGGAACTCCGGGCGATGGCAGAAGTCGTAGCCCGTCATCCCCAGGTAATCATCATATCCGATGAAATATATGAGCTTATCAATTTTGATTGCCATCATGAAAGCATCGCTCAGTTTGACTTTATCCGCGACCAGGTGGTATTGGTGAACGGCGTATCGAAAGGGTTTGCCATGACCGGCTGGCGGCTGGGTTACCTGGCGGCTCCGCTGTGGATCGCCAAAGCCTGTGATAAGCTGCAGGGCCAGATGACCTCGGCCACTTCATCTATTTCGCAATATGCGGCGCTGGAGGCCATGATGACCGATCCGGCCACCTCCCTTGAAATTCGCGATATGGTCTTCACATTTCGTAAAAGGCGGAATAAAATGCTGGAGCTGCTTCAGACAATTCCCGGCTTGATCACGCATGTACCCAAAGGAGCTTTTTATTTCTTCCCTGATGTGACTCATTATTACGGCATGTATTATAACGATCATACGATCAGGAACGCCACCGATCTGGCCAATTACCTGCTGGAAGTGGCCCATGTCGCACTGGTGCCTGGAGATGCATTCGGTAACCCCGACTGTATACGCATTTCTTATGCCACTTCCATGGAGAAGCTGACCGAGGCGATGGAGAGGATAAAAAAGGCGCTCGCCGATCTGCAACCCGTTTCTTAATATTATATCTTTACGGTAGAATTTCACAACATGACCGTAAGAAATTACAAGGAAGTTTTAGATCGTTTCCGTAACCTGCGGGTAATGGTCATCGGAGATGTCATGGTTGACGCCTATCTGTTCGGGCAGGTCGAACGGATCTCTCCCGAAGCACCGGTGCCTGTGGTTTCAGTTACCCGGAGGATCAGCCGCCTGGGCGGTGCAGCCAACGTAGCCCTCAATCTCAAAGCCTTGGGGGCTGAACCGGTATTGTGCTCTGTCATAGGAAAAGATAGCAGGGGAGAAGAGTTCCTGCATCTTCTGGGGCATGAGGATTTAACAGGGGGTGGAATGATCGTCAGCAACCGTCGCATCACCACCACAAAATTCAGAGTGATCGGTAATAACACGCAAATGCTTCGCGTCGATGAGGAAAATACGCATGACCTTGAAGAAACCGATCAGCGGGAGTTGCTGGATAAGATTTCGGAAATACTGGAAAGTTCGCTGTTCCACGCCATTATTTTCCAGGATTACAATAAAGGCGTTTTAACGTCGGCTGTGATTGAAGAAGTCATGGCCATGGCAGCCAGGAAGGATATCCCGGTGTGCGTTGACCCAAAAAGGAAGAACTTTCTTCAGTTCAAAGGAGCCTCTTTATTCAAGCCAAATCTGAAAGAGCTCAGGGAAGGGCTTCACCGTGAGTTAAGCGCCGATGACAGGCAAAGTCTGGAAGAAGCGGCCGATTTTTTTCATAAAAATCAGCATGTCAAGGTATTCATGACGACCCTGTCGGAAAAGGGAGTGTTTATCAGCAGGGAATGGCCCGAAGGCAAAGTTGAGCAGCACCTGATCCCTGCTTGCGTGCGCAAAATTGCTGATGTGTCCGGCGCCGGCGACACCGTGATCGGCGTAGCCGCCCTTTGCCTGGCCGCCGGAGTGGATACTTACGGGATTGCCGCCATTTCCAACCTTGCCGGCGGGCTGGTATGCGAAGAGGTGGGAGTGGTGCCTGTTAATCGGGAGAAGCTCCTGCACGAAGTTTTGTCGCTGGTTTGAGGGGCAACCGGATGGATGGCAAAGCACTCTCATTTTCTAAAAACTTTTCATTATGTTTGCACCTGTCAAAAAATAAAACCACACACCTGCCGTTAATCTAACTAAAAAATCAAAAAGCTTTGAGAAAGGTTTTTGTCATTTTCGTCCTGCTGATCTTCTTAAATCCGGTTGCCGATGCATTTGGCCAGAGAAGCAAGGTGATGAATCTTCCGAAATATGATTATGCGGATTATCATTTTGGATTCACCTTAGGGCTCAACCAGATGCTTTTCACGGTAAAGCCTGTATCTGACCTGAATACAAGGGTGTTTACACAGCTTCAAAATCCTGATATAAATGTTGATTCATCCATGCTGCTCGGGGTTAATTCAAGCCCGACGTTTGGCTTTATCATTGGAATTGTCGGGGATAAGCACCTGGGGCAACATGTGAATATACGGCTGGTGCCTGCACTGGTTTTTGGAGAGCGGTATATCAATTATTCTATCATGGGTTACCGTGGAGAAAGCACCACCCTGATCGATGTGGAGAAAAATATTGGGTCGGTTTATATTGATGTACCGATTATGGTCAAATACAAGTCCAAACGGTTGAACAACATGTTGGCTTTCATTACCGCCGGCGGACAATACAGTTACGATATAGCATCCAATGCCAAACGAAGGGACCAGACAGAGCAGATAGTTATCAGGCTGAAACAGCATGACTTTTATGCCGTCGTTGGTGTGGGATTTGATTTTTATAACCCATGGTTCAAGCTGGGTGTGGAGCTGAAGATGGCTTACGGGCTGTTTGATATGCTGGTCAGGGATAACACGATTTATACACAGGGGATTGAAAAGCTGAATTCCAAGATATTTCAGCTCGGCGTCACCTTTGAATAACTCTGCAAATATTTTTCTTATGTCATCTTCCCCGGGGCAAGATCTTTTTCATGTTCTCAATGAAAAAGGCAAGTTAAAGCAGGTGGTTTACAGAAATACCCACGATTCATTCCAATTGATCCGACAGGTGATCATGGATATGCACAAGGAATATCAGAAAAAATATTCCCGCGACAAACAGGCCATACCCTTTATCCATCAGGACCAGGGGGAGTTTGAAACGCATCTGCAGTTTGCCGGTGATGTGCTGATTTTCCTGATGCACACCAATGTTTTTGAATTTTCGCGCTATCACGAGGTGATGTCGACCAGTTACATCCGGGAAGACAAGACACGGTCATACTGCGGGATCATTCATATATATAATTTCCTGGCCGATTCATTCAGGTATAACCGGGTGAATGACGTCGGTTACCTGGTTGGAAGGATTTTCATCAACAAGGATAAGAGCTATTTCATAGAAGGCAAGCGTGAGGTGGGATTGCTCTACAACAATTTTGGCCAGGAGGTGCTGGATGAAAAGGCCGCCCGGCGGATTGTAGAATCGGCTATTCTTTATACCATCAATTTTGATTTGCTGACCCCGCCCTATGATGCCTTGAAAGAGATCTCGATGGGCGATTTAAGATCGATTGTCGATAGTTATGCCCTGAAAACCGGTAAGCGCCTTGGGTTCCGGTTCCAGGCGGATAGGGTGGAGGAGTGAAATAGTTAATGTCCATTAATGTCTGATTCCTGGCGCGCTAAAGGTTCTTATGTGAAAAATCAATTCTTCCTTGTTGTTAATTTGAAAAAAAATCCTAATTTTGCACCCACATTTTTAGGCCCGTTCGTCTAGGCAGGTCAGGACGCCAGGTTTTCATCCTGGTAACAGGGGTTCAAATCCCCTACGGGCTACCAAAGCCGGCATCAATTGGTGCCGGTTTTTTATTACATATCACCCATGCGCCCCTCGCCCCTCGCCCCTCGCCCCTCGCCCATCGCCCATGAGAACATCCGCTATAGTAAATGGAAAATTGAGAATTCACCATTTGATTTCAAAATGTTCAATCAAAGATTTTCAATATTACATGTTCACATGGGCGATGGGCACATGGGCGATGGGCGAATTATCGGTTCTTTCGCTACTGCTTCGCCCAAAAATCAACTGGCCCATAGCCCATCTCCCATGCGCCCATGCGAACTTTCGCTATGGCAATTGGAGTATTGAGAATTCACCATTCGATTTCAAAATGTTCAATCAAAGATTTTCAATATTACATGTTCACATGGGCGAAGGGCACATGGGCGATGGGCGAATTATCGGTTCTTTCGCTACTGCTTCGCCCAAAAATCAACTGGCCCATAGCCCATCTCCCATGCGCCCATGCGAACTTTCGCTATGGCAATTGGAGTAT
>JAWOHY010000102.1:0-23120 GCA_046484945.1 Bacteroidales bacterium | reverse complement strand
CCGAAGAAGGTGTGCGTGTGGGTGTGCAAGTGAAGTGTGAGTGTGAGGAGGGTGTGGGTGTGGGTGTGCAAGTGAAGTGTGGTTTTTTTAAGATTTTGCAAAATTAATCATTTTTAGCTAAGATTCAGGTACGTGATTTATCCTGGAATGCCTGTGGTTATTGTTTGCGGTATTCTTCCAGCCACGCCTGGTAGGAGCGCTCTGCTTGGTTGATCCTGCGGCGGGAGGCGCTGTCGCCCGGATCGATCTCATGCGCCCGGTCAATAAGCCGCCTGATCTCCTGAAGAATTTCCGGCCGTATGTTCATGACTATCTTGCCTTTGTTATTGATTGTAATGAATTTTCCCCTCTGCCTGCTGATCTCTTCAACGATCTGTTTGACCTCCGCTCTTCTTTCTTCTATTGACATAATTTTTTCTTTCAAAATTATGGAAATTTCATTTCTGTGCGCAAACAACTGAAAAATGATCCCTGGCCACAAAAAACATGCATGCTTTGAAAAACCATTATTTTTGCAGTGGTTATAGAAACCGGAAATAAATGACCTTCAAGAAAATCCTGTTCGCCTTCTTAGGTACCTTATCGCTCTTTCTGGGTGTGATCGGTATTTTCGTGCCCGGATTACCCACCACGCCTTTCCTTCTGCTCACAGCCGGACTCTATATGAAAAGCTCGGAACGGCTATACAGACGGCTCATCAGCAATAAATTCCTGGGGCCGTATATCCTTGATTTTCAGAAAAAACGGGGCATGACAAAACGGACCAAACTGCATGCCATGGGCACCATGTGGGTCATGATCACCATCTCATGCGTGTTTTTTATCAAGTCAACGACCGTTATCCTGATCGTGATCGCACTCGGGATCGTCGGAACGGTCGTCATGGGTTTCATCGTTCCGACCGCCCGGAATTCTTCTGATCAATGAATCAGAAGGATATGATCTTGTGCGTATATGGCACCCCTTCGATGGGATAGAATGTCACAAAATATAACCCGGCATTCAATGCTTCAGTGTTAATTGTGATCATCCCCTCACCTGGACTTTCAAGATTAATTACCTGCTGGCCCAACATAGATGTAATGATGATGGACTTCAGTCCGGCATTGTTGACTATCGTCAGTTTATCCCTGAAAGGGACCGGGTAAACGGAAACCTGATCTGCCAGCGGGTTTTCGCTGATTCCGGTCGGGCTGGAGTTGTTGTTCAGGATGATGTCGTCGAAATAGATCACTATATCCTCGGTGAGGGTAAGCGGATCCTCGAAATCAGGCATAAAGGCAATAATGGGATATGTGCCTGTCTTCTCTGAAAAATCGAATACGATATCCAGCCATTCATCCGTGGAGGATTGTGGCGCCATGGAAAGGACCTCGAGGGTGCCGGCCGCGCCGCCTTCAATCTTGAACCGGAGCGGACTGATCCGGGGCTTCCAAACCTTGACATGCATGTACTTGTTGGTGGTCACGTCCACTTCGGTTGGCGACCAGAAGCCTCCCCACGGAACACCGTCCTTATCCCTGAAAAATTCCACCACCCAGTTGCTCGTGTTGATGCCGTTCGGATCAGGATTCGGGACAACATGCATGTAGCTGTTATCATCTTCTCCTCCCAGCATCCAGTTCAGCAGAATGAATTCATAGTCTTCGATGATCTCGGCAGGTTCCGTATTCGGATTGGGGTCGTTATTGACCATAATATCATCGAAATAGATCACGATATCCTCGGTGAGTGACAGCGGGTCCTCAAAATCGGGCATAAAGGCGATCACCGGGTAGGTGCCTGTTTTGGATGAAAAATCGAAAACAATGTCTTCCCATTCACCCGTTACCGTTTGCGGGTTCATCGATTCTACCTCGAGGGTCCCGGCCTCTCCCCCTTCCAGCTTGAACCGCAAGGGGCTGAACCGCGGTTTCCACACCTTTACATGTACATATTTGTTGTCAGTAACGTCGACCGGTACCGGCAATGCAGACCAAAAGCCTCCCCACGGAACGCCGTCCTTGTCGCGGACAAACTTCACCACCCAGTTGCTCGTATTTATTCCTGAAGGATCAGGATTCGGGACAACATGCATGTAGCTGTTATCATCTTCCCCTCCCAGCATCAGGTTCATCGGGATACATTCAAAATCCTCTATCACCTGTGCATAAGATACCCCGGCCAGGGCAATCAGCATAAACGAAATGAGTACAATTTTTTTCATAACATTAAATTTTAAGTGAATAATTCATATTTAACCTGTAAAGATAATATTTTTTTGACGCATTTAAAAATAATTTTCAAAATGTTTAATAAAAAAATGAAAATGTTGAACAAAGTTTACATCTATTGGTTTATAAGGCATTAAAATTTCAAAACTAATCTTATAAAAAATTACAATGATGAAAACATCCATTCGAAAATTTCCAGTAATGATTGTTGCGCTTGCCATGGCCATTGCGTTTGTTTCCTGTTCAAAAGACGATGATGATCCCATTATGGAGGAAAAAAATATCGTTCAGACAGCTTCTTCCGATGACCGGTTCTCGATTTTGACCGAGGCCATTACCAAGGCCGGCCTGGTTTCTGCCCTTGAGGGCGCAGGTCCTTTCACGGTTTTTGCCCCGACAAATGATGCGTTCAATGCCCTTTTCACGCAACTGGGCGTCAGCGGCGTGAATGATCTCAGTGCCGAAGCCCTGACTCCCATTCTCCTGAACCATGTTGTCAGCGGGAATATTAAATCTGCCGATGTAACCACCGGTTATGTGCCCACGCTGAACAACACTGCTCCCGGGCAGAATACAGTGCAGATCTTCGCCGAAAGTGGCGCCGGTGTGATGGTTGATGGCAGCAAGGTGATCATCGCTGACATTAAAGCTACCAACGGCACCATACACGCTGTCGACAAGGTCATTGTTCCGGCCAATGTGGTCATGCATGCCATTAACAACCCGGATTTCAGCATCCTGGTAGAAGCGGTGGTGAAGGCCGGCCTGGTAGAAGCCCTGAGTGGGGCCGGGCCGTTTACCGTGTTTGCCCCGACCAATGCAGCCTTCAATTCCCTGTTTGCTGACCTGGGTGTGAGCGGCATCGCGGATCTTACCGCAGAAACCCTTACCCCGATCCTGCTGTATCATGTAGTTTCCGGGAATATCAGGGCGTCACAGGTAAGCACGGGCAGCGTCCCTACACTGAATGAAGGCAGTTCGATCAGCATCGTAGTGGATAATGTGGGCGTTACATTAAACGGAGGATCCAGCGTGATCGCCACCGATGTCCAGGGCTCCAACGGCGTGATCCATGCGATAAATGCCGTCCTGTTGCCGTAAGGTGATCGGTTGAGAAAAATTCTTCGAAGCGTCCCTCCGGGAGGGGCGCTTTTTTATTGCCTTATGATTTTGCCTGTTTGGACCGCCGATGGTACGTTCATTCTGTAAATATACATCCCGGGCAAAATACCCGATGTGTTCATCTGCTGTTGTTCACTGGTAATCTTTTCTTTCCTGATCAAGCGCCCATCTATGCTGAATATTTCCAATGTGTAGTCATTCCCGGGCAGGTAATTCTTTATAAAAATCGTCAATTGATCTTTCACCGGGTTGGGATAGAGGTTGATGTCCGTTTTGACGGTGGGTTCATTGATCCCTATAGGGAATGGCCAGTACCAGACCCCGCCGCCTGCCGTTCCGGCAAAAAGGGACCAGCAATCAACTGTATTTTCCAGCGCCCTGACATTCGTATTCAGCAGTCCGTCGCTGATGTCGTCCCAGGAAGAATAGTCCGGCCTGTAGAACACTCCTCCCTCGGTGCCCGCATACAATCCCATTAAATACCAGGAATACGAATCGTATACCAGCGAAGTGACAAACGGGTTTGTCAGTCCTTCATTGATCCCGGTCCAGTTGTCGCCGTTATCCTCCGACATGAACACGCCGCCCCCGGGCCCGAACATGGGAGTGGTGCCGGCGTAAACATTGCCCCAGGGGTCAGTTTCAAGAGCGGAGATTTCATAGGTGGTCAGCCCGTTGTTGACAAGTATCCAGTTTTCTCCATTGTCGGTGGAGCGGAACACCCCTTCGTTGCAACCGGCGCTGCCGGCAAAGATATCGCCTGCCTCATTTACGATGATGCTCCAAAGGTGCCAGCAGGTCAGCCCGTTGTTGACCTGTGTCCAGCTGTCGCCATTGTTATAAGAACGGAAGACCCCGTCGCCATAGGTAGCCACGAATATTTCCTGTGCCGGGTTGATGGCAATTCCACGGATGTCAAACGGTGTGATTTCATTGAAAATTTCTGTCCATGTATCGCCATTGTCCACTGACCGGAATAACCCGCCGGTGCCGTTTATCCAGTCAGTACCGGCAAAAACGTGGCCCTGTGCATTGATCGCCAGGCAGGAAACATAATGCCCTGTCATGCCATTGTTGACCTCTTCCCATGTGGTTCCGCAGTCATATGTACGAAAGACCCCCAGGCCGTATGTTCCTGCAAAGATGCCATCGAAACCATGATCTGCGATAGCTCGTACCTCCGTGGCGGTAAGACCGGTTTTCTGGCTGGTCCAGTTCTCTCCCGAATCAGTCGTACGGAAAACCCCGCCACCCAGGTAGGCCCCGCCGAAAATATCGTCATCCTCATTCCTGGTCAGTGAAACGATGAACGGGACAGTGATCCCGTTATTGACCTGTGTCCAGCTATTGCCCGTATTGGTTGAGCGGAACACTCCGTCGCCGTAAGTGCCGGCGAAAACATGCCCGGCTGCGTTGACCAGCAGGGCATTCACGCCGTTGGTGCTGGTAAAACCATTGTTGATGGGCTCCCACAGGTCGCCGTCGTTCATCGAACGAAAGACCCCTTCGCCAAAGTCGGTGCCGGCATAGATGGTCCCGTCGGCACTGACAGCCAGTGACAGGATGAATGGAACGGTCAGCCCGTTGTTCACCTCCACCCAGGAATCGCCGTTATTGACTGAGCGGAAGATGCCGCCGCTCCATGTCGCGGCGAAGATATGCCCGTTCGGCGCCACCGCGATGGCAGGGACATAGGTGACCGTCAGCCCGTTGTTTTGCAGTGTCCAGTTGTCACCATTATCAATGGATCGGTAAATGCCTCCCCCTTCAAAGGTGCCGGCGAAAAGGTGCCCGTAGGCATTCACGGCCAGGGAGTTGATCCAGTTGAATTCCAGGCCGTTGTTTGCTGCCGACCATTGCTGGCTTGCATCTTCCCAGCGAAACACCCCGCCTCCCAGCGTTCCGGCAAAAAGTGTCCCGTCGACATTCACGGTCAAAGCATAAACATTCATGGAAGAGAGCCCGGCATTCATTTGCGCCCAGGCCTCCCCATTGTCAGATGTTACGAAAACCCCGCCCCCCTTAGTCCCGGCATAGATATCCCCGTCCGGACCGGTGGCCATGGCCATCACATCGGCGCCATAAGGGCCATTGGTCTGGATCCATTCTTGCGTAATGGCGTCATTAAACAAGAATGTAATGATTGCTACAAGTAAAATTGCTCTATTCATAAGAATAAGTATTACGGTTTAATCATATATCATCAATGGAAATGGAAAGCCGCCCGTTAAATCTAGTATACAAAGATATTAATTATTTCACATAAATTTGGAACCGACGGGTTTAGTCGTCGGAAAAATCCATATCATGCTCCAACGACTAAAGTCGTTGGTTCCGAGTATGTTGCAAAAGTTGGAACCGACGGCTTTAGTCGTCGGAAAAATCCTTTAGTCGTCCGACCACTGAACTAAGTCATCGGACTAATAATAAATGAAATAACTTTGAAGTCTCTTAAATGTCTTTTATGAAAAATCTGATCTTCGATTTCGGTGGGGTGATCATCGATATTCAGCCGATGGCTTATGTGTCAGAACTGCTTAATATGGGCTGCAACGACCTCCAGGGGTTGCATGCTGCATTTATTCAGGAGGGTGTTTACCGCAAGTTTGAAACGGGGCAGCTTTCGGCCAGCGAATTCCGCGACCGGATAAGGCACTGCCTGTCCGATCACGCCAGTGACGGGGAGATTGACCATGCATGGAACCTCATTATTGGTGAGATACCCGCTCATCGCATTCAATGGTTGCAGGAATTAAAGGCAAAGTACCGGACTTTCCTGCTGAGCAACACCAACCCGATCCATTATGAGCATTACCAGGAATATACATTGAGGACCTTCGGTTTTCCGCTCAACAGCCTGTTCGAAAAGGCTTATTTTTCATTTCAAATGGATATGTACAAACCTGACCATGAGATTTTTGAATTTGTCCTTAATGACAGTGGCCTGAACCCGGCTGAAACCGTTTTTATCGACGATATGGCTGAAAATGTTGAAGCGGCGCGTAAATGCGGGATGAGCGGAATAGTGGTCAAGCCCGGTGACGATGTCACTGAGATCATGAAAGACTTTTAAAATATTGGCATCTGATCAGAACCAGAAACCCAGGTTGATGAACAGGAGTGGGGCGCTGTTCAGATTTGATCCCATCAGCGTAAATTCAACCGGGCCGATAAAGCTATCGTAGCTCAGGCGTGCGCCATATCCCAGGATGAAATTTTCAGGATTGGACATGTCATCCAGTGTATAATCGACCGACCCGGCATCTGTCAGAAATGTCAGGTAAAGTTTCCTGTAAAAGTTATACTGCATGTGAAACCTTAAAATTACAGCATGGTAACCGTATCTTTGGATAAACTGCACTCCTGTAAAGGGTACTGCCGTGTTGATATAATGCTTGGGGTTCATGCCGCCAAATGCGAACCAGTGTTGCGGAGGCGGCTGATTTTTTGAAGAAAGGGTGCTTCCCATGAACAGGCCTGGTCTCATCACCCAACGTGGTGCGAATTCGTAATTATGCTCATAATTGAAATACATTACAAAAGAACTGGTGAATATGTTACGTGACCAGGCAGACAAAGGCATGACATATTTTCCATGTAATTCAGAAATAAAACCAGTTGTGGGAAAATACAAACGGTCACGGGTATCGGCGGCCCAGGTAGCGAAGAAATTACCATAACTTGAAAAATCGGAATAATCGGCCAGCATGGTATCGATATTTACCTGTTGTTTAAAACTGAAGTACTCGTATTCAAAACCAGTCCTGAAATTATAGAAATTTTTCAGGCTGTAATTCATGAAAAATGAACCTGTTAAATTGGTGAAACTGATTTCATTGACTTTCTTTTCCTGCTGGTATGTGTTGAATTTGAAGGAATAGAATTCCGCTTTTATTCCAAAGCCAGGTTTTGCCCCGTAATCGATCATGTAAAACGCCCGCAGCCTTGGATTCTCGCCCAGCACCAGATCAGTGAAAAGTTTTGACCTGTTTACCAGCACATTCCGGAAAGAGCCATTGATCAACAGGCTGGCCCCGTAATCGCCATCGTAATGAATCCCTGCTGAAAGATAACCCGGATCGGCTTCATTCACTTCAATAATGAGATCATTCTTTCCGCCATTCGGTGAAATTTCGTAGTTCACCTGCTCGAAGAATCGCGACCCGTACATCAGGCGGATATTTTTCTCGATATCCTCCAGCGAAAACAGTGTGTCTTTATCAATATTGAAATAGTTCTCGAAATAGGATTCCGGCATCTTATCATATCCCTCGATCCTGACGTCATGGATCTTGATCTTATCCAGGGGTTTGGTGCTGAACTCCCTCATCGGCCTGTATTCGATTTCGTTCAGGCTGTCGGCCAGGGCTTTCAGTTGATCATAGAAGGGTCTGCAGGTGCGTTCGCCAAAAACAATGATCGAATCATATGCTGCAAAATCCATGACGCCATATTTTGTATCAAGCGGGATATAAATATCGGATAATTCCACCCCGATCCGGTTTGCTTCGGCGCGGTTGAATGTAACGATCTGTTCGAGTACGCCTGTCAGCGACGTAAACTCTTCCCGGGTGCTTCGCAATGGCGGCTGGTCATCACCTGCCAGAATAATATCCGCCCCCATGGCTTTCACGTTTTTCACCGGAAAATTGTTAATGATACCGCCATCCACAAGATATAATCCCTGGTAATCAATGGGTGAGAAATAGCCTGGAATCGACATACTGGCCCTTATCGCCATCGGCAGGTAACCTGACCGGAGCTCCACCTCATCGCCGGTAAACAGATCCGTTGCGATACAAACAAAAGGGGTAGGCAGGTCATTGAAATCATCTGTCAGGAAGAAAGGGGAGAAGTAATGGTTAAGCATAAGGTTGATTTCCTGTCCTTTGTATAAAGACGGGCTGAGGATGACGCTCTTTTCCTTGATCGGTAAGGTAAGGATGAATCTCTCGGCAAATTCTTTTTCTTCAAAAGCTATGTATTTTCGCTCGATCTGGTCGGTCAGCAGGGCGTCCCAGTCGATCGACCGGATTATTTTTTCGATCGAGTCGGGGTGGTAGCCCGCAGCGTAAAGACCACCGATGATGCTGCCAATACTGGTACCCCCAATGTAATCGACGGGCAGTCCGACCTTATGGATCATTTTCAGAAGACCGACATAGGTAAATCCCTTTGCTCCCCCTCCGGCCAGCACCAGCCCGACAGTGGGACGGGTCTTTGATGTGGGATCATCAATGGCATCAATGTCCTGCTGAGCATGCAATGACAAGAAACTTGCCGAAAATATAATAACAAGCAGGGAGAAAATGAAATATATTAAACCTGGTCTGGTCATGTCAGCCCTTTTGGATGAATGAGTAAATATACGAAATCCCCGCATGATGCAGGAAGAAAAAAGGTTATAAAAACATCAGCGCTACGCCTGCCACGCTGATCACTGCACCGGTGATCTCCAGCCAGGAAAATCGTTGTTTGAAAAGCAGGATGGCCGGCGGGATGATCAGGATGGGCACGATGGCCATGATGGTGGCGGCAATGCCTGTATGGGTGTATTTTACGGCCAGCAATGAGAATGAGATACCGAGGAAAGGACCGAAGATTGATCCCAGGGTGATGGTGCGTATGCTGGCGGTATCTTTCAGGGCATTCCGGATCAATTGTCCTTTTCTGAGCAGCAGAATGATCATGGCGTATCCCACGATGGCAATAATGATCCGTATATGCGAAGCGGCAAAAGCATTATAGTCCTGCATCCCATATTTGCTGAGCACCAGTCCGCCCGCCTGGCCTGCTGCTCCGATAAAAGCGAAGGTCAGGCCTTTCAGCGGGTAGGTCAGCCTGATCCTTTTATGATGAACGGGCCTGGAAAAGATGGCCAGGAAAATACCGCCCACCGTCAGAAACATGCCAAATACATGCAATGGCATCATTGTTTCACCCAGTAAGAACCAGCCAATGATTGCCGTCATTGGCGGCACAAGGGTCATGACCAGCATGGCGATGCGGGAGGTAATGAGGGGATATGATTTGAAGAGGAAGTAATCGCCGAGGACCAGTCCGATGATGCCGGAGAGCCCCAGCCAGAACCAGGCGAACGGGGTAGCGTCGAGCGGCAGAAAGCTGCCCCGGATAAAAAACGACAATGTGCCCAGCATAGCAAACGCAAACACCAGCCGGATCATATTTACCGCCAGCGAGCCGACACGTTTGCTGGCATGCTCGAACGACAGGGCCGTGATGGTCCAGAAGATCGCCGTGGCCAGCGCCGCCAGTTCGCCGGTATGTGAAATCATATCAGGTGATTGCCAGGAATCTTAATTGATTTTGATAATTTTATGCTGCAGGTTCATATCAGTGGATGTGCGCGCTTGTAACATATATACACCTGACGGCCAATCGCTCAAATCTATCCGGATCCGGTGATCACCGGTTTCGGCTGCACGATGGATCATAACCTGTCCATATGTATTGTAAATGGTAATGTCAGGCATGTCGTTGGCAATCTCTCCAAATACTACGGTCACAACTTCCTTAACCGGGTTTGGGTAAATTTTAAGGAAATCTGCAGATCCTTCCCCGATGAAGGTGCAGTCGTCGATCAGCACTTCGAATAGCGTGGATGCCATCTCGCAACCTTCCGCGTTTGTCTCTGTCACTATAACCGAACCTGTTCCGGGGGCGCCCCAGGTAACCTGGATGGCATGCATTCCTGCGCCGGTGGTGATCGTGCCTCCGGTCACCTCCCAGGCGTAAACGCTGCCCGGGTTATCCGGGGTGGAATAGAGCACCCCGGGCTCATTATTGCAGACTTCCGCCTGCCCGCTGATTTCGGGCTGCGGTATACCAGCCACCGATACCTGCAGCTGGTCAGAAGGACTTCCCGATCCGCAGGAATTCACGCCGGTGACGGAAATGAAAGCCATCCCGGTAAAATCATCAGCCCAATCGACCAGGGCTGTCTGACCCGTGCCTGCAATGCTTCCGGCATCGTCCGGCGTCAGCGTCCACTGGTAAGAAGTGGCATGCGTGGCCCCTGTGGTGGTATATTCGACTGCCGAGTGGTTACTGCATCCCTGGGTCGGCCCGGCAGGTGTGGCGGCTGTTGTGGGCATCTGGATCACGTAAATATATGAGTTGCCGATCATCTGGCTGGAGCAGTAGTCGGTATAGGCCTGGCAGGTATATATCCCCGTTTCCGTCTGGTAACCAAAATTCAGGACTGATCCCGTTCCCGGCAGGATCGTACCGGTGGGATCATTATCCAGATACAGTTCATAATTGACCCCCGTTTCCGATCCGTCAAGGGTTAGTTCAATGCCGGGTTCTCCTTCACAGTAGCCCGCTCCGTCGGAAAGGGTGAACTGGTTTGGAGTATGGTGGATTTCCGCGGGCAATCCGTTCGACCACGCACCGTCACCACAATTGTTAATGGCCCTGGCTTTGATCTCATAAGTGCCTGTAAAACCCGTTGCCGGCACAAAAGTGGCATTGGTATCCGGGCCGCTGATCGTTCCGGCAGACGACGGATCAACCGTCCACTGGTAGGTAGTAGCCCAGGGGACAAGGTTGGTATAATATACCACACTGGTTGTCCCGAAACAAACCGCTGTTTCTCCCCAGGGTGTGTTGGCCTGCACCGGCTCAGTGATGACAATGATGTAATCTTCCGAAAGCAGCGTGTCGTATACCGTACCGTCGTAAACGATCAGCTCCACATCATAGCTGCCTACCGTATTATATTGAATAACAGGATTTTGCAGGGTAGAATTAGGCGGGTCACCTCCTTCAAAAGCCCAGTTCCAGGAGGTGACCTGGCCAAGTGACTGGTCGATGAATTCCACGGAGGAATTTACACAGGGGGTGGTGCTGTTGCTGGAAAAGTAAGCCGTTGCCTGATAAGGCTGTAAATCGGTGAGCATTACTTTCTCCGCCTGTAAACACTCCTTCGTAATATCATTCTGGATAAAAGCCACCAGTTCGCAATGATTGTCCACCCAGCTGGGATCCTTGGTGAATTGCAGGCTGAGGGTTACCGAACTCTGGTTTGTCCAGTCGATCGTGGTGCCGTTCTGATCGGGGACCATCAACCGGGTAACATAGTTCAGGTGCGACTGGCCCTGCCAGGAATAAATAATATCTGATTCGGTCAGGGCCAGGTGTATCTTCAGGTTACCCCAGCTTCCGGCTACTTTGTCGATTACCAGTTGAATGTCGTAGGTCTGGCCCGTTCCTTCTCCATAGATCTCGATCGAAAAATCACTGTCAATGGCAATTCGCTGCTGGTATAACGGCAGGTAATTCGGATACATGCTCTGGGAATTGCTTCCGCCTACATAAGATAGGACCCCGTCGAAAAAAGCGGTCGGATACCCGGTAATGTTATAATATGAATTCCGCGCATTGGAATAGGTATTAGCGAAGGCATCGCCGTTGTGATTTTCCATCACGGCCACCTGACATCCGTTGGCAATCAAGTCATCAGCGCCCATGGCAGCACCCGGGCAATACGGGCACCACGTACCGGTGCCGATCTCCAGAACAACCTGTTGCCGGGGTACCTGTTGTGTGTAAGCAGTTACTAACCATAAACCTGCAATGAGTAAAAGTAGAATCTTCTTCATAATATAAGCTTTTAGTTATCAGAATTTTGATGAACGCAAAAATAACGAGAAAATGAAATATATAAGTTGCTTTGAGTAATATTACGGGTGCTTGAGCCAATTTATACTTTTTCTAAATTGTAATTCGTTGTAATTCATGGTAATTCGTTGTAATTCGTTGTAATTCATGGTAATTCGTTGTAATTCGTTGTAATTCGTTGTAATTCATGGTAATGCTCCGGCAATAATTTTCTATCTTCTACCTTCTATCTTCTATCTACTGACTACTGACTACTCCTTTTATCAATCTTCCCCTGTTAATAACTAAATCCATAAATAATCTGTTATCTTTTAATCCTCTTGACATTCAATGTATTGACATGGTTGGCACGGTTCTTTAACCGACTTGTTTGTGCCAAAAAAATTATCAATAATTGTTGAAAAATACTGCTTACCTGATACAAGATATTACATATCAATCGGATATGAATTGCTAACGGGGCAATGTTGAAAAATTGATCATCCGAAACCCTTATTCTTGATGTATTTTAGCCAAAGTGAATTTCCCCCCTCAAAAAAATTTGATTGGATTGAAGTTAAGTCAATTAGTATATAATTATTTGTAACAACCGGAGAGATGATGGAATTGGAAAAGACTTTGTTTGACAGCCTGGAGAAGAAAAAGACGGAGGATCAGGTACTTGAAAAGGGAAATGATTATTACCGGGAGATGCTGGAACACCGGCAACGGCCTGCAGTAGAAGAGGTACATGCTCAGGTTAAAATAGAACCTTTAAAGGAGGCTCCGGTACGGGGCGAAGAGGATCGGCATGTAACTGTGAAGTCGTATCCTTATGATGAAGCACAGCGGAAAGCTACTGCCTATTTCAAAGGCGATACGCTGGCAGCCAATGTTTGGATCAACAAATACGCCCTGAAGAACAGCGATAACCAGTTATTCGAACGGACACCCGACGATATGCACCGCCGGCTGGCCGCTGAGATTGCCCGGATTGAAAACAAATATCCTGACCCGCTCAGCGAAGAGGAGATTTTCTATCTGCTGAAAGACTTTAAGTACATTGTTCCGCAGGGCGGACCCATGGCCGGGATCGGGAATAACTTCCAGATTTCTTCTCTTTCCAATTGTTTTGTCATTGGCAACAAAGGCGATTCCGACTCTTACGGAGGGATCATGAAGATCGACCAGGAGCAGGTGCAACTGATGAAACGCCGCGGAGGCGTGGGGCATGACCTGTCGCATGTCCGCCCGACTGGCAGCCCGGTGAAGAACAGCGCGCTGACCTCTACCGGCATCGTACCGTTTATGGAGCGCTATTCCAATTCCACACGCGAGGTAGCCCAGGACGGCAGGCGGGGCGCCCTCATGCTCACCATCTCCATTAAACATCCCGATGCCGAACGTTTTATCGACGCTAAGCTGGAACAGGGAAAGGTTACCGGCGCCAATGTTTCGGTTAAGATCGACGATGAGTTCATGAATGCTGTAAAGGAAAATATTCCCTATGTGCAACAGTTCCCCATACAGTCAGATAATCCTTTGGTGAAAAAAGAGATCGATGCCGGTAAACTTTGGGACAAGATCATCCATAACGCATGGAAATCGGCCGAGCCGGGGGTGTTGTTCTGGGACACCGTGAAGCGCGAAGCCGTCCCCGACTGCTATGCCGACCTGGGTTTCAAAACCGTTTCCACCAACCCTTGCGGGGAGATTCCCCTTTGTCCATACGACAGCTGCCGGTTACTCGCGATTAACCTATACAGCTACGTTGAAAGCCCTTTCACCCAGCACGCGGTGTTCAACGGCAGCCTTTTCAGCTGGCATGCCCGCTATGCGCTCCGGATCATGGATGATATCATCGACCTGGAGCTTGAAAAGATAGACCGGATCATCCAAAAGATCGAAGACGACCCGGAGGAGGAGGAGATCAAGGCGATCGAAAAGAACCTTTGGCTGAATATCCGGGAAAAATGCATCCAGGGGCGTCGTACCGGCATCGGCATTACCGCCGAGGGCGACATGCTTGCCGCGCTTGGGTTGCGTTACGGTTCTGATGAAGCCATTACTTTTTCCACCGAGATCCATAAGCTGCTGGCCCTGGAGGCCTGCCGCTCTTCGGTTGACCTGGCCCGCGACCGCGGCGCCTTCCCGATCTACGATGCTGAAAGGGAAAAGGATAATCCTTTTATCAACCGTGTCAGGGAGGCCGACCCGCAGCTATATGAGGATATGACAAGATACGGGCGCCGAAATATCGCCATGCTCACCATCGCCCCGACGGGCAGCGTGAGCATATGCACCCGCACCACCAGCGGCATAGAACCGGTATTCATGGTCACCTACAAAAGAAGAAGGAAAGTGAACCCGAACGATATGGACATCCGTATCGATTTCGTGGACGAAGTGGGCGACTCCTGGGAAGAATACAACGTTTTCCATCCCAAGTTCGAAGAGTGGCTCAAGGTGAACGGCTATGATCCCGAAACGGTAAAAACCTATCATGACGACGAGCTCCAGCAGCTCATCGAAAAATCACCATACTACAAAGCCACCTCCAACGACATCGACTGGGTAAGCAAGGTGAAGATGCAGGGGGCCATCCAGCAGTGGGTGGACCACTCTATCAGCGTGACCGTCAACGTTCCGGCTGATACCCCGGAGGAGCTCATCAGCCAGGTATACCTGACCGCCTGGGAGAGCGGATGCAAAGGGATGACCATTTATCGCGAAGGCTCCCGTGCCGGCGTCTTGCTGAAAGGCGACAAGAAGAAAGAGAAGGAAGAAGAAAGCCCAGTATGTTTCCAAGAGACCTCCGCCCCGAAGCGACCGAAGGTGCTCGATGCCGAGGTGCTGCATTTTCAGAACGACAAAGACAAGTGGGTGGCAGTGATCGGACTGCTCGACGGCAAGCCCTACGAGATATTCACCGGCGAGGCCCAGGGCTTCTTTTTACCCGACTGGGTCAAGACCGGGCACATCATCAAGAACAAGCTCGAAGATGATAACTCCCGTTACGATTTCCAGTATGTTAACAAGTATGGTTGCAAAGTGACGATGGAAGGGTTGTCGGTTCAGTTCAACGCCGAGTTCTGGAACTATGCCAAGCTCATCAGCGGCATCCTGCGCCACGGCATGCCGATGCCTTTCGTGGTACACCTTGTCGAGAACCTGCAGTTAGAAACCGAATCGATCAACACCTGGAAAAACGGCGTGGTCCGCGCCCTGAAACGTTACATCCCCGACGGCACCAAGGTCGCCAAGGAAAAATGCACAGCCTGCGGCGAAAAAGGGACCCTCATTTACAAGGAAGGCTGCATGATCTGTACGGCCTGCGGGGATTCGAAATGTTCGTGAACACGTCGTAATTTAAACCTGTAAATCCAACCAATTATTTATTGTTAACCGCCGGATCATTGTTATTACGGTGGTTTTCATGACGGACCGTTTGTAGAGACGTTGCATGCAACGTCTCTACAAAATTGGCAACAACGTGGTTATTATAAATAATATGGTATGGAAAAATACAATGGAAAATACCGCATCAAATCGGCCCGTTGCCCGGTATGGGATTATTGTTCCCGTGGGGCGTATTTCATAACCATTTGTACAAAAAACCGAATACAATTTTTTGGTGATATTTCAAACCATAAAATGATTTTATCTGCAGCTGGTGAAATTGTTCAGAAAAATTGGAAATCTATACTGAACCACTTTCCGTATGTAGGATTGGATGCTTTTGTCGTAATGCCGAATCATTTTCATGGGATCATCATCATCAAACAGAAGCCATCGAAGACGTTTGAACCCAATGATGCTAAAAGACCTGAGGGGTTAGATGCAGACCCTGTAGAAGAGATTTTTAAGAGGGAAAATGATTTTTTCAGCAAGATTTCCCCAAATGAAGGCAGCATTTCAACAATTATCCGGTCCTTCAAATCCAGTTGCACAAGGGAGATCAACCTGAAAATCCCTGAGCTTCATTTTGCCTGGCAATCCCGATTCTATGATATCATTATTAGGGATCAAAAATCACACGAACGAATCCGGCAATATATCCATAATAACCCGTTAAACTGGAAAGAAGATATGTTCAATAAGGAGCCGATTTAAATCCAGGTGTGCCGCTATTTTTTACCCCCATATAATATTCGCTTCCATTTTCCGGTTTATATACCCACAAGAAAACCCGAATTCATGATAAGTATCCAAAATTGGTTGATATATATCCTCTTTCTGATCCCTTCCATCACCTTTTCGCAGAAATACGATACGGAAAAAATGATCCCCTGGGATGAAAACCGGCCTTTGACATGGAACGATTTCAAAGGCCCGGTGGATAGAAGATCATCCTTTTACGCCTCCACCTGCGCCGGGATCTACCTGAAGATCGAGCAATCCGGCAACGGGGACATCACGGTCATTGCCGAAACCTTTTTCGATCCCGCGAAGTCATGGTACGTCAAAAAATATGGGAATGAAAAACTGCTGGAGCATGAGCAGCGCCACTTCGATATCAAGGAAATCTATGCCAGGCGCTTCATTAAAAGGGTTCTCGAAGCCGACCTGGCCAGTGAAAGAAAACCGGTCGAAAAAATACAGAGAATCTACCGGCAAACACTTGACGAAATGAATGACTTCGATGACCTTTACGACCGGGATACCAAACATTCGGTGAACAAGGAACAGCAAATCGCCTGGAACCATGAAATAAGACGGCTGCTGGAAGAAACCAGGGCCTATGAACTGAAGGAAATCAGCCTATTCATTCCCTGAGAGTTCAAAACTCTTGCTACATTTGTCTCAAAACTGACCAGGTGTTATCGGCAAAATTAAAAGCCTAATGAGAAAAGAAGCATTATTCCTCTTCGCCGGCCTGCTGCTGTTTGCATTCGCCGTGATACTATTGTTGCTGCCGGTTGATCATCTTCTGAATCAATATGATACCAGGCTGCTATATATTTTGAACGGACAGCGTTTAGAAATGCTCGATCCCTTCTGGATCTGGGTGAGCAAAACAACTTTCTATATCAGTTTTTCCATTCCGCTGGGACTGTTCCTTTATTCCCTGCGGTATAAACTACCTGCGCTGAGGATGAAGAGTTATTTTGTCTTCTTATCCTGGGCTATATCGGTCATTATCCTGAACATCCTGAAGCACACGATCGATCGGCCGCGGCCGTTCAGGGTGCTGGAAGGCATTGAAAAACTCAGCGCCGGCGGCAGCCCGTCGTTTCCTTCCGGACATACGCTGGAGGCTTTCACGGTGATCTCAGCCGTACTGTTGCTGTTTGCCGTCCCGCGCTGGCTGAAGCCTGTTTTGGTAATATGGGCTTTGATGGTGGCTTACACCCGTATTTGCCTCGGGGTACACTACCCTTCGGATGTCCTGGCAGGGATCGGGCTGGGGATCTTCATCTCCTGCTCTACGATCTGTTTTTTCGTCAGACCAGAATGAACCATATACCGGTTTGAATTGTTAACTTAATATTATGAACATCGACATGTTGTCTTAAAACTTGTTACGATGAAAACAACCGGTTTTTCTTTCCTGATTATTCTGTTCGTTTTTGCTTTTCTTAGTGCCGGTTGCCAGAATACCACGGCACCAAGCAATATGACCCCCTTCGCCACGGGCCTCGATAAGCCGGTGAGCATCACCCATGCCGGCGACAGCCGCCTGTTTGTCGTGGAGCAGACAGGTTATATACAGATCATTGATGCAGAAGGGAATGTGAACCTGCAACCGTTTCTGGATATCAGCGACAGGGTAAACTATGGCGGAGAGAGAGGCTTGTTGGGACTGGCTTTCCATCCGGAATACATGACCAATGGTTATTTTTATGTAAATTATACGGGTCTGGACAACCATACGCGCATTTCGCGGTTCAGCGTGAACGGCATGGATCCTGAAATCGCCGACCCCGACAGCGAACAGAACCTCCTGCTTGTTAACCAGCCTTTTACCAATCATAACGGCGGAGACCTTGCTTTCGGTCCCGACGGGTATCTGTATATCGCCCTGGGGGATGGCGGATCGGCCGGTGACCCTGGCAACCGGGCACAGAACCCGATGGATTACCTGGGTAAAATGCTCCGCATTGATGTTGACCAGGGGCTGCCTTATGCCATCCCGGAATCGAACCCTTTCTTAAATGTCCCGGGAACCCTGGATGAAATATGGGCGCTGGGGCTGCGGAACCCCTGGCGTTTCAGCTTCGACCGGATGACCGGCGATCTCTGGATCGCTGATGTCGGCCAAAATGCAGTGGAAGAGATCAATTTCCAGCCCGCCGGCAGCACAGGGGGTGAGAACTACGGATGGAGGTGCTATGAAGGACATCTGGTATACAATAGCAATGGATGCGGACCGGATTCATTATACACTTTTCCCGTCCATTCATATCCGCACGGGCCTGAGTGTTCAGTTACCGGCGGTTATGTTTTTCGTGGTGATGCATCATCTTCTTTTTATGGCCGTTACTTCTTTGCCGATTTTTGTTCCGACAGGATATGGACATTGCATGATGTGGGAGGCGAGTGGGTGAAAGAGGATTTTGGGCAGTTCCCGGGCAATAATTTCAGTGCCTTCGGGGAAAATGAATCAGGGCAACTTTTTGTGGCCGGACTTACCAGTGGGACGATTTATCGGGTAATCGAAAATACTGCCGGTGTTGCAGATGATGATGGTCTGGCCAACCTGAGAATTATCCATATCCCTAATACCGGAAAGATCAGGATTGAAAATGACCTTGATCAATTAAAGCTTATCCGTCTTGCACTATATGATACCAGGGGAATGGTTCATTTTAACGACCATACCCGTGAATCCTTATATGAATTCGATACCGGTATGCTGTCTTCCGGGATGTATTTCCTGAGAATCGTGATGGAAGGGAAACAAAAGGTGCAGAAACTGATAATTTTCTGATAATCAGATCAGATCCTGCTTGTTTTTATCTCCCGATCATTTTCATCGGGTTCACGAACTCGTCGAACTGTTCAGCTGTAACCAAACCAAGCGCTAAAGCCGCTTCGCGTAAGGTCTTGTTTTCCTCGTGCGCTTTCTTGGCAATCTTCGCCGCGTTATCGTAACCGATCTTCGTGTTCAGGGCTGTCACCAGCATCAGTGAGTTTTCCAGGTTTTTTTTGATATTCGCCAGGTTCGGTTCGATACCGGCAACACAATGGTCGTTGAACGACACGCAGGCGTCGCCGAGCAGGCGGGCCGACTGCAGCAGGTTGGCGATCATCACCGGTTTGAACACGTTGAGCTGGAAATGGCCGTGCGTGCCGCCGATATTGATGGCTACGTCGTTGCCGAGCGCCTGTGCGCAGACCATCGTGAGCGCTTCGGGCTGTGTGGGGTTCACCTTGCCGGGCATGATCGACGAACCGGGTTCGTTGGCCGGCAGGACGATCTCGCTGTAGCCGCAGCGCGGCCCGGAAGCCAGCAGGCGGATGTTGTTGGCAATGTGCATCAGGCTCACCGCCAGCGTTTTCAATGCGCCCGAGGTTTCTACCATCGCATCGTGGGCCGATAGCGATTCGAATTTGTTTTCCGCGGTGATAAACGGATAACCGGTCAGTTCGGCGATCTTTTTCGCCACGAGTTCTGAATATCCCTTTGGGGTATTGATACCTGTTCCGACGGCAGTTCCGCCCAGGGCCAGTTCAGACAGGTGCGGAAGGGTGTTCCTGAGCGCCTTCAGCCCGTAATTGAGTTGAGCAGCATAGCCGGAAAATTCCTGTCCGAGCGTCAGGGGCGTGGCATCCATCAGGTGGGTGCGACCCGTTTTTACAATGTCGTTGAAGGTTTCCGTTTTTTTCTTCAATGTGTCACGGAGCAGCTCAACCCCGGGTATGGTTGTTTCTACGACCATCTTGTAACCCGAAATGCTCATGGCGGCTGGGAAGGTGTCGTTCGACGACTGCGACTTGTTCACGTCGTCATTCGGGTGGATGAATCGCTGCCCTTCGCCGAGCTTGTTGCCCAGCAGCACGTGGGCCCGGTTGGCCACCACCTCGTTCACGTTCATGTTCGATTGTGTGCCAGAACCCGTCTGCCATATCACCAGCGGGAAGTTGTCGTCAAGTTTCCCTTCGATGATCTCATCGCATACCTGGCAAATGATATCACATTTTTCTTTGGGCAGTACCCCCAGTTCAAAATTGGCCAGGGCGGCCGCTTTTTTCAAAATGCCAAAGGCCCTGATCACCGGCACCGGCATCGAACCCGGGTCACCGATCTTAAAATTCATTACCGAGCGTTGTGTCTGCGCGCCCCAATACTTGTCGGCCGGTACCTCCACCGTGCCCATGGTGTCTTTTTCAATTCTGTACGTCATTGTATATTGTGTTAGGTTCAATTTTCCCCAAATTCCATCAGGAACGCTTTCAGAAAGCCATCGATCTCCCCGTCGAGCACGGCCTGTGCATTGCCTACTTCATGATCAGTGCGCAGGTCCTTCACCATTTTATAGGGGTGCAGCACATAAGAACGGATCTGTGACCCCCATTCGATCTTCTTTTTTTTGCTTTCGATCTCGGCCTGGGCTTCTCTTTTTTTGCGGAGTTCTGTTTCGTACAACTGCGATTTCAACATTTGAATGGCTTTTTCCCGGTTCTGAAGCTGGGAACGGGTCTCCTGGCATTCGACAATAATTCCCGAAGGCTCGTGCTTCAGCCGCACCGCCGTTTCCAGTTTGTTTACATTCTGTCCGCCGGGCCCACTGGAGCGGAAAGTATCCCATGTGATATCGGACGGATTTACCTCGATATGTATGTTCTCATCCACTACCGGGTAAACATAGACGGAGGCAAAGGAGGTATGCCTGCGATTGGCTGAATCGAAAGGCGACAGCCGGACCAGCCGGTGCACGCCGTTTTCTCCTTTCAGGTAACCAAAAGCGTATTCACCATTGATCTCAATGGAGACCGATTTAATACCGGCCGTATCCCCGTCCAGCCTGTCGAGCTCCTTTACCTTATGCCCCTGGATCTCAGCCCAGCGAATATACATGCGCATCAGCATCTCAGCCCAGTCCTGGCTCTCAGTTCCCCCTGCCCCGGCATTGATCTGAACGATCGCGTTCAGCTTGTCCTCTTCCTTGCTGAGCATTTTCATGAACTCCAGGTCATCGAAGATTTTTATGGTTTTAGAGGCCTGTTTTTCCAGTTCTGCTTCCGATGCCTCGCCCGCATCGTAAAATTCATAGATCACCGACAGGTCGTCGAAGGATGATTTTGCCGCATTAAAGGCGTCTGTCCATCGTTTGATGTCGCGTATGGAACGCAAAACCTCTTCTGCTTTTTTCGGATCATTCCAGAAATCCGGGGATTGCGTCAGCTCTTCTTTTTCGCGGATGGTTTGGTTTTTTTTATCGACGTCAAAGAAACCTCCTCAAGGCTTCAAGCCTCTTAGCCAGGTCTTTGTATGTTTTCTGCGAGATCATTCGGTTGATTTGAATTCGAAAGCAAATATAGGAAATATCCTGTTCCAGAGTTCCAGGGTTCCAAAGTTTCAATTGTCCTACAGTCTTACCGTCCTACCGTCCTACCGTCTTACCGTCCTACCGTCCTACCGTCCTATCCTCCGCTACCTTCCGCACCAGCTCATATTCATAGCCTTTCTGCACTCCGAAAGATATCAGCTTTTGTTTTTTCTTAAAATCATCCTTTTCTCTGATTTCACGGCTTTTTTTCGCCAGCAGTTCTTTCAGGGTTGCAATGTATTCTTCTTCATCGATTTCCTCCAGCCCAGGCTGTATGATATGGTCCGGCACCTGCTTCCGTTTCAGTTCGTAAATGATTTTAGTCTTGCCCCATTTGTTGATCCGGAACTTTCCACCGGCAAAAGACCGGGCAAAGCGTTCTTCGTTGAGAAAATTTTCATCGATTAACCGGGTGATGATCTTTTCTGCCTTATCATCATCCACTTTCCATTGCCTGAGCTTATCCTTCACCTCACTGACACACCGTTCCTGGTATGCGCAAAAACCGGATAACTTATCAAATATCAGATCATCATCCTTCATTCAAAATTCAACATTCAAAATTCAACATTCCCTAAGTAGTTCCTCCACCAGTTCCGGTACGCCTTCCCCCGCTGTTTTCTTTATCACTACCAGGTTTTCCACCATGGGTACATGCACCGCTTTCGGGTCGATCAGGTATTTCGGGGCGCCCTGGAAGACATAGTGGATCAGTCCGGCGGCGGGATAGACCTGCAGGGAAGTTCCGATCACAATGCAGATATCGGCCCGTGTACATATTTCAGCGGCTTGCGTAATAAGCGTTACCGGTTCGCCGAACCAAACGATGTGCGGCCGGAGCTGGCAGCCTTTTTCACACAGGTCGCCGCGTTTCAGCTCCCAGCCTTCCAATTCGTATACCAGTGACGGGTCGGCGGTGCTTCGGGCTTTTCTCAGTTCGCCATGAAGGTGAAGCACTTTGGTTGAGCCGCCCCGTTCGTGCAGGTCATCCACATTTTGTGTAATGATCTGCACATCATATTTTTCTTCGAGGCGGGCCAGGGCCATGTGCGCAGCGTTGGGCTTTGCTTCCAGGAGGTTTTTCCTTCGCTCGTTGTAAAACGCCAGGACCAGATCCATATTTTGCAGCCAGGCCCCGGGAGTTGCCACTTCTTCCACACGGTGGTCATGCCAGAGTCCATCTGCGTCACGGAAAGTTTTCAGGCCGCTCTCAGCACTCATGCCGGCGCCTGTCAGAACAACAATCTTTTTGATCATTCAAACAAATTCATTCCATCCAGCACCTGGATCACTTCTTTCACCGAATTGGCAGATTCTTCCACCAGTTTCATCTCCCGTTGGTTCAGTTGCAGCTTGACGATCTCTTCGATGCCGTTTTTACCCAATTTGACGGGGACGCCCAGGTAGATGTTTTTCTGGCCGTATTCTCCGTTCAGGTAACAGCATACCGGGAAGATCCGTTTTTCGTCGTCTACGATGGCTTCGACCATTTGGGCCACGGCAGCGCCCGGGGCGTACCAGGCTGATGTGAGCGTGTTTTATTCCTGGATGTACTTTGCGCCCTCTGCGCCTTCGCGTCTTTGCGTTGAAAGCTTTTCCCAAGGTTTGATCAAGAAAATATGACCACCAACTTCGTACATCTGCATCTGCATACCGAGTTTTCCCTGGT
>JAWOHY010000148.1:0-3244 GCA_046484945.1 Bacteroidales bacterium | reverse complement strand
AGTTTTATTCAGCACTAGAATACTACAAAATTTCATTGAATTTAGTTGAAAATAAAGTTAAGCATAAATCTTCGATATCAATATATACTCAAAATTTAGGAATTATTTATGGTGAATTAGGTGAATATAATCAAGCGGCAGAATTTTTTCAATCAACCTTATCAAATTTACTTAACTGTGATCCTATAGATTATTCAAGTCTTTATAAATCATATATGAATCTTGGAAGATTTTACAACCAAATATCTGCATATGAAAAAGCTATATTCTACCTTGACTTAGCCGAACAAACGATAAAAAAAGAGTTTACAGACAAACATCCATCTCTTAGCTATTTATACTGGAATAAAGGAGGTGTCTATTTTCTGACAGGCGATTACTCCAAATCCATTCAATATTTAACTGAAGCCAAGCGGATCATCGAAACGAAATATTCAAAGGAATCCCCATTGCTGCCTTCCATCCGAATGGACCTTGCGCTGGCATTTGAGGCCAATGGTTATGACGCCGAGGCCCTGGAGTATTATCAGTTATCGCTGAAAAACGCCCCTTCTCCGCTCCAGATCAAAGTACTCAGGAATATGGCCATGTTTTATCTCAGAAAAAACGAACCACAAACGGCCCATAAATATATTGTCGAATGTGTTCATCTGCTGGAAACCTCGGGAATGAACAATCAATACGAAAGGGCCAATACGCTGATGCGGTACGGACAGATCCTGGATGCACCCGGGGATCCCGCTTCACTTGAAAAATACCGTGAAGCCCTATTCCTGTACCAGCAGATTTTCGGGCCAAAACACCGGGACGTGGCCATCATCCACGCTCTGATCGGGGATTATTACAGCAAAAAGGCTGATCTGGATTCAGCCCTTTTTTATTATCATGAAGGCATCCTTGCCATTACCCCTGCCTTTTTATCTACAAACAAACTTCATAATCCTGAATATGAATCACTTTCTACTGATTTACGCACAGTCTCCTTTCTAACCTTGAAGGCAAAAACGCTTTACTTGAAATTACAGGAAAATGGTGATATAAAATATCTAACCTCAGCCATAGACTGTTATGAAAAAAGCATTTACGTAATAGAACAGTTCAACAGGGCTTTTCGGGCTGAAGAAAGCAAAATACTCCTAACCGAAGGCTACTACGATAATTATACCAGCACCATTAACCTTTACCTGACCGGGTATGACCTTACCAAAGATCACCATTATATTGAAAAAGCTTTTGAAATTTGCGAAAAGGGCAAAGCGGCCGTCCTATTGGCTGAGCTGAAGGATGAAAATGCCAGGCGCCTGGGCCTTATCCCTGAAGACCTGATCATTCTGGAGAAAAGTATCCGGAATAATCTGTACTTGTATAAAACCAATATTCTGCAAGCCCAGAAAGGGTTGACCGGGAATGATCAAAAAGTTGAATTTTTAAGGTCGGCGTTGTTTGTCCAGGAACAGAAATATGACAGCCTGATCCGGGTTTATGAAAACCTTTATCCGGATTATTACAGGCTTAAATATGATTTATCGGTCATTCCCCTGAAAGATTTACAACATTTGTTACGCCCAAGCCAGGCAGTGCTGGAATACGCTTTATCAGAGGAACAGTTATTCACTTTTTTGATCACAGCCGATGATGTTAAGGTTTTCCGGACTGCCGTTGACTCGACGCTGACCAGTGATATTTTCGCCTTGCGGAATAATCTGATCATCCCAAAGATCGAACATTATACATATCAGGATTTTCTGGTTTACCAGGAAACATCCTTTGCATTGTACAACCTCCTCATCAAACCCCTTTCAGAACATATTGCCGGAAAACATATCATCATCATACCCGATGGCGCCCTGGCATACCTGTCCTTTGAAGCTTTGATCAAAGATACTGTCCCCTCAGACACGATCGCTTTCAGAAAATTGCCTTACCTTATCCATGATTGCTCGATAAGCTATGCCATTTCTTCAACCATTTTCAATCTGACAAGGAAAGAAAAACGGCCCAGGTTAACTTCCGGCGTCCTGGCACTTGCCCCGACTTATGACCTGAATTTCAGGGGCATGCCTGAATTAACTGCTGAATTGAACAAGTTTCCCATCAAGTCAAGGAATCTACCAGGGGCGATAAAAGAAGCCGACTATATTCTGGAGATCATGAAAGGGCGAAAACTGGTTGGTGAAGATGCCACCGAAGCTGCCTTTAAACAACTCGCCGGCCGTTATGACGTGTTGCACTTTGCCATGCATGCCCGGATCAATGATGAAAACCCCCTGTCTTCCAGGCTCAGTTTTTATCCTTTCGGAGATACCACTGAGGATAACTTCCTTCACACCTATGAGATCTATAATATGGCTTTGAACGGGCATATGGCTGTACTTAGCGCTTGTGCCACAGGCGACGGGAGGTTGTTCAAAGGGGAAGGCGTTATGAGCCTGGCCAGGGCATTCGCTTTTGCCGGTATACCCAGTCTGCTTATGACCCTGTGGGACGTGGAAGATTTCACCAGCGGTTTCATCATTCCTTATTTTTACCAGCTTTTATCCTCAGGAAAGGCAAAGGATGAAGCTTTACGACAAGCAAAATTGGAATACCTTGAGCTTGCCAAACTTGAAATTGAAACCCATCCGGTATTCTGGTCAGGTTTCATTTTGTACGGTGATCCCATCGGGTTCAGTAATGTTAGGAAACATTATCTTATCATCGCCATGAGCTTTCTTTTGATGCTGATGATTTTACCCGCTGTCGTGTTGTCAAAGAGGTACATAAAACACAAAGAGAGAAAATCAACCCTAACAGAAAACCCTTGATTCATCCGGTATATTTTGAGGAAAAAATCGGTTTCAGGCAGGTCAGGGAGATGCTGCAAAGCTATTGCCTTTCTGAACCCGGAGTGCAGTTGGTGAGTGAAATGATCTTCATGACCGAGCCGGAAAGCATCAGACGGAACCTTCGTGAAACCCGGGAATTTCTCACTATCCTCGAAAATGGCCTGCCATTTCCATCCAGTGATTACTATGATCTCACACCTGTACTCGACCGGATACAAACTCCCGGCTCCTGGATTTTCACCGAGGAATTGTATGAACTGCGGCTCTCCCTGCACACCCCAGCAGTGACACCTGATACGGTAACCGAACCATGAAACACCGCCCGCTGATTACCCTGGCCGCCGCACTGTCCCTCGGCCTGATCATTGCCCTGGTGGCCGCCTGCACTACCAACCCCGTCACCGGCCGGCAACAGCTGA
>JAWOHY010000179.1:0-3488 GCA_046484945.1 Bacteroidales bacterium | reverse complement strand
CCGGCAGATTCAAATATCCTGTGCTCCTTGATTTTCCGCCGCCTGAACTGAACGGATACACAATAGAGAGCACCGTCGCGGAAAAATTTCAAGCCATGGTAAGGCTCGGTTTACTGAATAGCCGAATGAAGAATTTCTATGATATTTGGTTTTTGTCACGTAGGTTTGATTTCAAGGGTGAAACCCTTATCGAAGCGATTGAAAAAAGTTTTGAGAAGCGTAAGACGCCCCTCACCAGCGAACCCACGATATTCAATTCCACGTTCATGAAGGATGATACCAAGCAAACCCAATGGCAGGGATTTATAAAGAAAACAAAGCTTACAGACGCACCAACCTCCTTCGAGGATGTCGCAGGAGGTATCAAATTTTTTCTACAGCCGTTAGTCGTCTCAATGATAAACAAGCAGACATTCCGGTTATTTTGGGCAGCACCAGGACCATGGCACATATAGGTCATCCATTCAATATTTGTAACAGCCATTTTGGTATATAAGCTATGGATTATCAGGAATTACTCCAAAAGTATAATACCCTGTTGAAACAGGCAAACCAATTAACTCAGGAAAACAATAAGTTGAAAGCTAAACTGGGGGTTCAGGAATCTGAGCCTATCCCCAAAACTGTCTCAGCAAAAAACACTGAAAGCAAAATAACTGACGATGAATCGGCTCAAAAGAGCTTCTCAGGTGTGGATTGCACATCGGATTCACTTTCCAAAATTCTTCTGTTCATGTCGCTTTTCCAAGGCCGAGAGGATGTTTATGCGAAACGATGGGAAAACAAAAGTAAAGGCAAATCTGGTTATGCTCCGGTCTGTCTGAATGAATGGCAACCAGGGATATGCCGAAAGCCCAAAATTTCTTGCTCAAAATGTAATAACAAAGCATATGCCGAATTGAATGAAAAGGTTATTGAGCATCATTTGAGAGGCAATACCGTTATTGGCATTTATCCCATGTTGCCGGATGAAACATGCCGTTTTCTGGCAATGGATTTTGATAAGGATAATTGGGAAAAGGATATCACGGCCGTGCGGGAGGTGTGCAATGAGTTCATGATCCCCATAGCCGTAGAGCGCTCACGTTCAGGTAAGGGCTGCCATGCCTGGTTTTTCTTTGAACATCCTGTTTCTGCCGTCCTGGCGCGTAAATTCGCTACTGCCATTTTAACCTCTGCCATGAGCAGACGGCATGAAATCAAATTCAAATCCTATGATCGGTTGTTCCCCAGCCAGGATACCATGCCCAAGGGCGGTTTGGGGAATCTGATCGCTCTGCCATTGCAAAAAGAAGCAAGGGAAAATGCCAATAGCGAATTCATTGATGATGATATTCAATCGTATCAAGACCAGTGGGCATTTCTTTCCGGAACTCAAAAGATATCGAAAAGCCACATGGAACATCTTATTCTCACCATTTCCCCCGGAAATGAACTGGGCGAGTTGAAGATCGATGAAGAAGAGGAGAAACCATGGGAAACACATAAGCCCCAAGTCATCCTGGATAAAAGCGATTTTCCGGATAACGTTATTATCGTTAAGGCAAACATGCTGTTTCTTCCTAAAGCAGGTATCTCTCAGCGGGCGTTGAATCGATTAAAACGTATCGCGTCTTTTAAAAACCCGATGTTTTACAGGCACCAGGCCATGCGCTTGCCAACACATAACCATCCAAGGGTCATTTCCTGTGCTGATGAAACACAAGATTATCTGTGTTTGCCTAGGGGGTGCGAGGCTGATCTGGTCAATGAACTCGACAAACTCGGTATAGCAATCGAAATGATCGACAAGACCTATACTGGCAAGCCAATAAAGGTAGAATTCAAAGGTCATCTCCGGGACGAACAAACCGTGGCCCTCGGCCACTTACTCCGGCATAACACCGGCATACTTTCAGGGACGACGGCTTTTGGCAAAACCATCGTGGCGATCAAACTGATAGCAGAAATAAAGATAAACACGCTGATTCTTGTGGACAAAGTCACCCTGCTAAAGCAATGGAAGGAGAAATTGTCGGAATTTCTCGAAGTCAACGAAAGCGTACGGGAGGAACCGATTATCGCTGCCAAGAAAAGGGGTCGCAAAAAGATTAAACATGTTATTGGACAAATCGGTGCAGGCAAGGATACTTCAAGCGGTATCATTGATATTGCGGTAATGCAGTCTTTAAGTAGACAAAAAGAGGTCAAAGATTGCGTAAAAAATTACGGCCTGATTATTGCCGATGAGTGTCACCATGCCTCGGCATTCACCTATGAACAAATTCTGAAAACCACCCCGGCGAAATATGTTTATGGCCTGACCGCCACCCCGGCACGAAAGGATGGACATCACCCGATTCTGTTCATGCAATGCGGCCCCATCCGATACCGGGACAATCCCAAAAAACAAGCGGAAATCAGGCCCTTCGACCACTATATAATCCCCCGATTCACTCCCTTGAGAACACCCTTGGACATTGACCCTAACGACCTGACTATTCAGGCATTATATACCGAGATCATGGAAAATGATTTCAGGGATCAGCTGATCATCGAAGATGTATTGAAAAATCATCATCAGGGCAGAAATTGTCTTGTGTTAACCCTCAGAACCGCCCATGTCGAGAATCTTGCAGCAAAGTTAAACCTACAAATTCCGGATGTGATAAGTTTGACTGGCGGTATGGGGAGAAAGTCAACGCAGCAGGCCTTTGAACGTATAAACGATATTCCCGCCGACAAACCTATTGTTCTGGTGGCAACCGGCCATTTTATCGGCGAAGGTTTTGACGAGCCCCGTCTCGATACGCTGTTCCTGGCCATGCCCATATCGTGGAAGGGAACGCTGCAGCAATATGCAGGCAGGCTCCACCGGCTATTTAAAACGAAAAAAGAGGTGAAAATCTATGACTATGTAGATATCCAAATAAAGATGCTGGAAAAAATGTATCAGAAGCGGCTATCCGGATACGCTTCGATGGGATATAAAGCCAAGGGTGAAGTGGCAACTGACGCGCCTCCGGACATCATCTTCGATAAGGATAATTTTTTGCATGTTTTCAATCAAGATATTGTTGCCGCTAAAAAGGATATCATCATCGTAAGCCCATTTGTAAGGAAAAGACGCACGCAACAAATGGTGCATAATCTGAACGTTGCAACCGCTAAACATATCCATGTCACAGTCGTAACTCGTCCAAAAAAAGATTTCCCGGACAAGGATCACCCTGCTATGCAAAGGGCCTTGGATCTTTTACGCGGCACCGGACTTAACGTTATATTCAAATCAGATTTCCACCAGAAGTTTGCCATTATGGATCAAAAGGTTGTATGGTACGGCAGTATCAATCTGTTGAGCTATGGCAGTGCACAAGAAAGCATCATGCGCATTGAAAGTTCCAATATTGCGAATGAATTGATGAAAAGCATAGAAAGGGAATAACGTCAATAGGGAGTCAATAGGGGTCATCAATAGCATCAATAGGGCTCCAATCTTTAATCTTGAC
>JAWOHY010000176.1:0-28096 GCA_046484945.1 Bacteroidales bacterium | reverse complement strand
ACGGGAAGAAAAGAACAGGCCTTGGTTGTTCCGTTATCGTCACTCATTGAAGAACAGGGGCAATATTTTGTTTTTGTGCAGACCGGGGGCGAATCGTTCGTAAAACGACAGGTTGAATTAGCCAATAATGATGGCGTTTTGACAGAAATTACTTCCGGCTTATCGGTTGGTGAGCGAATCGTAACCAAAGGTGCTTACCAAATCAAATTGGCAGCAATGTCCGGCGATTTGCCACTTCATGGTCACACGCATTAAAAAGGAAGCTATGTTGAATAAGATAATTGACTTTTCTTTAAAAAACAGGCTTTTGGTGTTGTTTATGGCTCTCATCATTTTGTTGGGAGGAAGCTATGTGGCCACACAAATGGAAGTAGATGTATTTCCGGACCTCACTGCCCCATCGGTAGTGGTTTTAACAGAAGCACATGGGATGGCAACCGAGGAAGTGGAGCGTTTGGTGACTTTTCCAATCGAAACGGCAGTTAACGGGGCAACCGATGTGCGCCGGGTGCGTTCATCGTCGGCAACAGGTATTTCAATAGTTTGGGTCGATTTTGAATGGAATACCGATATTTACAAAGCCCGGCAAATTGTTAGCGAAAAATTGGCCTTCATAGCTGAAAGATTGCCCGAAAATGCCGGTAATCCTACGCTTGCACCTCAAACATCCATCATTGGTGAGATAATGATCATCACGGTTTCGTCTGATTCTATTTCGCCTATGGATTTGAGAACCATTGCCGACTGGCAAATCCGTAATCGCCTGCTTTCCATTGGAGGCGTTTCACAGGTGGTGGTAATGGGTGGTGATTACAAACAATTCATTGTGGAAGCCGACCCTGAAAAGATGGATTATTACGGGGTTACACTATCTGAACTTTTTAAGGCTTGCGACCACCTGAACCAAAATGCAACGGGTAGTTTTCTGAACGATTTTGGAAATGAATATATCATTCGTGGTGTTATTCGCACCAATAATCTCGATGACATTGGAAATTCGGTCATTAAGGTACATAATGGCAATCCCGTTTCAATTAATGATGTGGCCACCATCAAGACTGGAACTTCCCCAAAAATTGGTGCAGGGTATTTGAACAGCAAACCTGCCGTGGTTATGATGGTGCTGAAACAACCCAACACCAACACGCTTGTTCTAACCGAAAAAATTGATGAAGCCATTGCAAGTTTGCAGGAGACACTGCCTTCGCATGTTAAAATCAGAACCGATGTTTTCCGTCAGTCCGATTTTATTATCAGGGCTGTGGAAAATGTAACCCGTGCTTTAATTGAGGGTGGATTATTTGTTACGATTATACTGTTCCTGTTCCTGTTGAATATCAGAACAACGGTCATTTCACTGGTAGCCATTCCCTTATCGTTATTGGTTACGGTTATTACGTTAAAATGGCTGGGATTGACCATCAACACCATGTCGCTCGGAGGTATGGCCATTGCCATAGGTGCATTGGTTGACGATGCTATTATTGACGTAGACAATGTACTGAAACGACTCAAGGAAAACTACCGATTGCCGAAAGCTGAACAGGAATCTAAGATCACGGTCATTTTCAATGCTTCAAAAGAAATACGGGCATCCATTTTAAATGCTACATTAATAATAATTGTAGCCTTTATCCCTTTGTTTTTTTTAACGGGAATGGAGGGCAGGATGCTGAAGCCCCTGGGTATCTCTTTCATCATCTCTCTTTTCGCCTCTTTGATAGTGGCCCTTACCCTTACACCTGTTTTGTGTAGTTATCTGCTAACAAATGACAAACAATTGACGCAACATGAAAAGGGAAGCCGTTGGGTACGATGGCTTAACAACAAATATGGCAAAGCACTGGAACGTTCGTTAAATTTTAAAAAAGCAATGATTGGAACTGCCGGAGTGCTGTTTATTGCTTCCATGTTTGTGCTTTTCAACCTGGGACGCAGCTTCCTGCCTGAGTTTAATGAAGGAATGCTTACCCTGAGTACGGTAAGTTTACCGGGTATTTCTCTGGATGAAAGCAACAAAATGAACCTTTTGCTGGAGAGAGAGATGCTCGAAATGGATGAAATCAATACCGTTGTCCGCCGCACCGGTCGTGCCGAATTGGACGAACATGCGCAAGGTGTTTTTTCTTCGGAGATTGATGTCCCTTTCACATTAAATGGTCGCTCAAAAAAAGATTTTCTTGAAGAATTGCGGAGCCGTTTGGGTACAATCCGTGGTATTAATATTACCATCGGTCAGCCTCTGTCGCACCGTATTGATCACATGCTGTCGGGCACACGGGCAAACATCGCCATCAAGGTATTCGGAACCGATTTGCAGAAGATGTTCTCACTGGCTAATCAAATAAAAACCAATATATCAGCCGTTGAAGGACTGGTAGATGTGAATGTGGAACAACAAGTTGAAATTCCGCAATTGCAGATTAAACCCAAACGTGAAATGCTAAAACAATACGGCATTCCGGTAAATGAATTCGCCGAATTTATTGATGTGGCTTTTGCCGGGGAAAAAGTATCGGAAGTTTACGAAGGCAACATGAGCTTTGATCTGGTGTTGCGTTACAACGACCGCTACCGGCAATCTATCGAGGCTGTTAAAAATACCCTTATCGACACACACGATGGAAAGAAGGTTGCCTTGAAAGAAGTGGCAGATATAATTTCTGCTTCAGGACCAAATACCATCAGTCGTGAAAATGTGCAACGCAAGGTGGTGGTTTCAGCCAATGTATCGGGTCGGGATTTGCGCGGAGTGGTCACTGATGTTCAAAACAACATCAAAGATAATATCAACCTTCCTGAGAATTACTATGTTGAATATGGAGGACAGTTCGAAAGCGAGGAAAAAGCTTCCGGATTACTTTTTTATACTTCATTGATCGCTATTCTTATCATCTTCCTGCTTTTGTATATGGAGTTCAGAAATATCACGGTTTCGGCAGTAATATTGCTTAACCTGCCGTTGGCTCTGATTGGCGGTGTAGTGAGTATTTGGGTAACTTCGGGGATGTTGAGTATTCCGGCCATCATTGGTTTTATTACTTTGTTTGGTATTGCAACCCGTAACGGTATTTTATTGGTATCACGCTATAATTCATTGCTCGATGAAGGAGAACCATTGCATACAGCCATTATTCATGGCTCACTCGACAGGTTGAACCCGATTTTGATGACGGCCTTAACCGCAGCCCTGGCATTAATTCCGCTGGCGTTGGCAGGCGACAAACCCGGAAACGAAATACAAAGCCCAATGGCAGTTGTCATTCTTGGTGGTTTGTTCAGTTCCACATTGCTGAATGTATTTGTGGTCCCGGCCGTTTATTATTTGGTTAAAAGGAAGGAGGAAATGAAATGAAAAAGTTATATTATATCATCCTGTTACTTTCTGTTTCATTCGTTGGATTTGGACAATCGTTCGATAGCTTTATGCAAAGCATTGAGCAAAACAATCCACGATTAATTACTTTACAAAAGTGGTTGGAAGCAGAAGAAACAAAAGCAAAAACGGGCATCTATCCCGATAATCCCGAAGTCAGCTATAACTATCTTTGGGGTAACTCCGATGCCCTTGGTAACCAGCAGGAACTGGAAATTACCCAGACATTCAAATTGCCAGGGTATTATACATCAAAATCGGCTGTACAAAAGCTGAATTTCCAGCAGAAACAGGCGCTGGCTGAAAAAGAAAAAAGGGAAATTCTGCATACTGCACGAACAGCCTGGTTCAATTTAGTGTGGCTGCATAAAAAGGAAGCCTTACTGATAATAAGAAAAGAAGATGCCGAAAAATTGGTTGCTATTATGCAGGAGGGTTTTGATGGAGGGGAAATTTCAAAACCTGCATTCGACAGAGCCCGAATCTATGCAATGGGTGTTCAAACCGAATGGCAAAAAGTGCAATCTGAAATTGAGGTACAAAACCTATATCTGCGGCAACTTAACGGTGATAATTCTATCTCAAGTTTAGTATTTGAATACCCCATGGATTGGGTGCTTCCGGTATTGGATTCGCTCCTTGCAAATCTACCTGAAAACAATCCCGATCTGGTTATGGCGCAGTTAGGAATTCAGCAATCCGAGAATGAGGTAAAACAGCAACGAATGAACAGCTTGCCTTCATTTGAAGCCGGGTACAAATTAGAGACCATTCTTGACCATAAACTACAAGGATTTCATGCAGGCATTAGTATTCCTCTTTGGAAAAACACCAACAGTGTAAAGTACGCTCAACTGCAAACCGAATGGTCGAAAGTGAATTTAACGCAACAGGAAAGTGAAGTAAAAATGCTCGTATCGGGTTTGTATTATGAAATAATAGCTTTGGATAAAAATTACGACCAAATGAGGCAAATCATGGATGAAGAAACAGTTTCAGGGAGTAGTTTGGAACTGTTGCATTCCGGACAGATTTCTTTTACCGAATATTTAGTGGATAATGAGTTAATCTGGGATACTCAAAGTCAGTTTCTGGTTATCGAAAATGCTTATTTTACGCTGTTAAGCAAATTAAAAACCTTTGAGTAGATTACAAATCACAACAAATTCACACCTGGTTTGGATGAAGACAATGTGTGACTGATGTAACTTATTTATTTAATCATATAACGCTTTCTGTATTTACTATACTCACCTTTGTATACTGATAAATTATTAATTCATCGCCATACAATGGAATTACTTACAAAAAAATTGATTCAGGAGCTCCTGGCAGCAGACCAGGCGCCTTGTCTTTCCATATATATGCCCACGCACCGAACGCATCCTGAAAATCTTCAGGATATCATTCTTTTTAAAAATCTTGTCCGGCAAATGAAAGAATCACTGTTGCAAAAATATTCAGCCGGTGAGGTACAAAAACATCTTGAACCCTTCGAAACTCTTGCTGACGATAATAATACCTGGAATCACACATTTGACGGTCTGGCCGTTTTTGGTGCAACCGGTTTGTTTAAAGTTGTCGGTGTACATAAATCGTTTGAGGAATTGGCATTAGTGGCCGACAGTTTCCATACCAAGCCGCTGTGGCAATATTTGCAATCTCTTGACCGTTTCCATGTCCTGGGCTTATCACTTCATGATATCCGGCTTTTTGAAGGCAACCGTCACTCACTTACTGAAATTGAACTCACTGCTGATACTCCAAAAACCATAACCGAAGCGCTTGGTAATGAATTGACAGACAAGCATACATCTGTTGCATCTTATGGCGGTTCCGGCGGAGAAAGTTCGCCCATGCAACACGGTCATGGTGGCAGAAAAGAAGAAACTGAAAAAGACACTGAACGGTTTTTTCGTGTCGTTGCGAATACGATTTACGAACAATTTTCGAAACCTTCAGGCTGGCCACTTATTCTTGCCGCTTTAACCGAACACCAAAGCCTTTTTCAAGAGGTTAATAAAAATTCATTGTTACTAGCCAATGGTATTGAAATTAACCCTTCATCAGTTTCAACAGATAAACTGGCAAGTATGGCCTGGGAGATAATGGAACCCGAATATAACCTGAAACTTGACAGTCTGGTTGCCAGGTTTGAGCAGGCCAGGGCAAATGGCAAAGGGAGTGATGATTACAAGGAAGTTGCTGTGGCGGCAGTTGAGGGGCGGGTTGATACGCTTATTGTTGAAGCCGACCGGATAATTCCTGTCAGGATTACAAATCTTGTAACGGGCAATACACAGAAAAAAGATTTGATAAATCCGAAAGTGGATGACCTGCTCGACGATATGGGAGAATTGGTAATGAAGATGGGTGGACAGGTGGTGGTTCTTCCAACTGGTAAGATGCCTTCTGAAACAGGGCTGGCAGCAATATTTCGTTATTAATTAAATGAAAAGAAATGCAAATACAATTTAATACAGATAAAAATGTGACTGGGAGCGAAGATCTTATTGCTTCGTCAACTTCTTTAATATCGGAAGAACTACGCAGGTTCAGTCAACAGATAACAAGAGTGGAAGTTCATCTCTCGGATGAAGATGGCAATAAAGACGGGCTCAACGATAAACGCTGCATGATGGAAGCCCGACTTGCAGGAATGAAACCAATCGCGGTTACCGACCACGCAAACACCCATGAGCAGGCTATTTTTGGCGCCATAGACAAATTGAAAGCTTCTCTGGAAAAAATAACCGGACGTTTAAAAGATTATTAAAATGGGAAAAATCAATACAGGTGCCACCAGGGCAGAATATATTGAAGTAGAGCCAAATGTTCGTCTTCATATTACAGATGGCGGAGAAGGCAGGCCAATTGTCCTGATTCACGGGTGGCCATTGAGCGACGAGATGTTTGAATACCAGTACAACGATTTGATTAATGCTGGTTTTCGTGCAATCGGAATTACCCTGAGAGGATTTGGTAAGTCAGATAAACCTTACGGGATATATAATTACGATAAACACGCATCGGATATAAAAAAGGTTCTAAGTAAACTTGACATAAAAGATGCTGTCATAGCTGGCTTTTCGATGGGCGGATCCATTGCAATTCGTTATGTATCTGTATATAATGCAGCTCATGTTTCTAAGCTGGTATTGTGTGGAGCGGCAGCCCCGATCTGGACACAACGCCCCGACTTTCCATACAATCTACCACAGAGCGCTGTTGATGATTTAATTAAATTGAATTTTAAGGACAGGCCAAAACTTTTATCTGATTTCGCAAAGATATTCTCCGCCACCGAAACCTCCTTAAACGAAGGCATTGGCAATTGGTTGAACGGAATTGGGTTAAGTGCTACTTCTTATGCAACAGCTCAATGCTTAATAGCCTTGCGCGATACAGATCTTCGAAGCGATATGGCAAAAATAACCATTCCAACGCTGATTATGCACGGTAAAAAAGATAAAATATGTTCTTTTGATTTAGCCGAACAGATGAAGTCGGGAATTTCAAATTCGCGCCTTGTTATCTTTGAAAAAAGCGGTCACAGCATGTTTCTGGAGGAAACGGACAAGTTTAATTCAGAGTTGTTAAAATTTGCTAAGAAATAGCCTGTCGGAACGGTGGCTTACATTGCTGAAAGGATGGTTGTCGACGGCAGGGATTCTCTTTGAGATAAGTTTGTAGATGTCGCGCAGATAGGCCTTTTCATCCGCATCGCAGAATGAAAGGGCTTTCCCGCCAAGTCCCGCCCTGCCGGTACGGCCGATGCGGTGGACATAGGTCTCGGGAATGTTCGGGATCTCATAGTTGATCACATGCGAAAGTTCATCAATATCGATCCCCCTTGCGGCGATATCGGTGGCGATCAGCAAACGGATCTTCTTCTCTTTGAAATTCCTGAGGGCCCGCTGACGGGCGTTCTGCGTTTTGTTCCCGTGGATAGCCTCGGCAAGGATCCCCTGCCTTTTCAGATATTTTACCAACTTGTCGGCTCCGTACTTTGTCCGGGTAAATACCAGCGCCGACAGTACAGAGCGATCTTTCAGCACATGCGACAGCAGGGCGGGCTTGTCTTTCTTATCCACGAAATAAACCGACTGTTCGATGATATCAACTGTTGAAGATACAGGCGTCACAGCGACCATCACCGGTGAAGTCAGGATGGTGTCAGCCAGTTTCACGATTTCCGGCGGCATGGTGGCGGAAAAAAGCAAGGTCTGTCTTTTCTGAGGTAGCAGCGCTATCACTTTTTTCACATCGTGAATAAAGCCCATGTCAAGCATCCGGTCGCCTTCATCCAGGACGAATATCTTCACCTCAGTCAAGTGGATGAAGTTTTGCCCGATAAGGTCGAGCAGCCTGCCCGGTGTCGCGATCAATATATCGACACCCGCTTTAAGCGACTCGGTTTGAGGATGTTGCGTAACGCCGCCAAAAATGACTGTGTGCCGTAATCCGGTATGTTTGCCATAGGCTGTAAAACTTTCCCCGATCTGGATGGCCAGTTCACGGGTTGGCGTCAGGATCAGGCTTTTAATCTTGCGGTGGCCATTCAGGGGCGGATTCTCCTGCTTTAACATCTGCAGGATGGGTATCGCAAAAGCGGCTGTTTTACCTGTGCCGGTCTGGGCGCATCCGATCAGGTCTTTACGGTCGAGTAAAACAGGAATGGCTTTTTCCTGGATAGGTGTGGGTGTTGTATATCCTTCTGTTTTTAAAGCCCGCAGAATGGGCTCAATAAGTCTTAAATCTTCGAATTTCATATTAAATTATTAAGTAATTAGCTAGCTGCCAATGATATATTGGAAAAAATCAGCGGTCTGAGAATGGGAATTTCTTTAACGGGAAGTCACACTACAGGCACAAAGATACCAAAGGGGCAGCTTTCTGGCTGCAAAGATAGTAAAAAAGACATTGCATTTCCGTTTATCTAAAATAATCCCTGCTTTAATGACAGGGGTTTCCAACCCCGGGGTTGGAAACCCCTGTTGAATAATAATCAAAATGAACTATATTTGCTATCTTAAGGAAGTTCAAAATGCGATACAAAGTATTGGTTTTATTCATTTCTTTCCTGGCTGGGGCCGAGGTGCCTGATTTACAGGCGCAGTCAATGCATGTTAAAGATACTGCCGGTATCCAAACAAATTATTCTTTGAGCCATATAACCAGTTTATATTTCTTGCAGGGTGAGTTAAGAATCAAGCTGGTTGATAATAGCAGTGATGCGTATCCGCTTGGCAGTTTGCAATACCTGAGTTTTTCAGACTCCACTTCAGTGCATATTGATCCCGAACAGGTGGTCAATAATCTTATAAAAATGTACCCAAACCCTGTACTCAGTGAGTTGAAAATCGACTTGTCCGCAGCCGCTACACCCCGTGGAACATTGGATATTATGAGTCTTGACGGCAAACTGATAAATAAACAACAACTGGCAGGTTCTGGTATTATTACGATCAACATGAATCAATTGCACCAGGGTATCTACATTTGCCGCTTCAGAAACCATTCAGAACAAAGAATAATTAAGATCTACAAAAAATAACAAAAAGATAATCAATGATGAAGGGAAAACTATTTCTCGCGGCACTTTTCCTGGTCATGGCAATTGAATCAAAATCCCAGCATGACACCATTTACGTAATTAAGGATGATAGTGTTGTCTGGCATTATGCAATATCTGATATAGACAGTATAATATTTTATGATGCCCAGTTTATTCCGGATACGCTAACTCTACCCAAGATAACAGGATTTGTGGACGCAACATTCATTGATGAGAATGGAGATCCCTTCTTCCCCTGGGGATTTAATTATACCAATCCTGCCCTGGTTGACCTCGTTGAAGACTACTGGATGATGGAGGATGCCTGGGAAATCGTGGAGAAAGATTTTATGGAGATGAAAGATTATGGGGCCAATACCGTACGAATTCATCTGCAATATGTTAAGTTCATGAATAACACCACTACGCCAGACACAATCTCATTGGAGCGATTGGAAAGGCTGGCGAACATTGCTGATGACAATGACCTATACCTGATCGTGACAGGACTGGGTGCATACAGGCTGAGTGATGCACAGCCATGGTATGATGAACTGGATGATTACGGGCGATGGGAAACGCAAAAAATCTTCTGGCAAACAGTGGCTGCTACCTTAAAAGACCATTCCTGTGTATTTGCCTATGACCTCATCAACGAACCCGTCGTTGCCGTCGGATGCGGTCCGGGTTCTGTCAATTGCAGCTGGTATCCGGAAAACGGACAGTTTGGCGGGTATCAATTTATCCAGAATATATCCATAGATCCAAATAATACCTACTGGGAAACAATTGGTTCCTGGACAGATGAAATGACATCTGTCATCCGCCTGGAAGATGAGATTACCATGATTACCGTCGGGCTGTTGCCCTTAGGGCCGATAAATTCCATTGCCTCCCATTTCGATATATTAAGTACACATATTTATCCGAATTCAAATGATCTTGCAGCCAGCGTTAATTACGTGTTGAACAACCAAAGTGATAAACCGTTCCTGATCGAAGAATTCTACAACCTGAATTGTTCCACTTCAGATCTGGAAGACTTTCTGGAGCAGATTGAAGGCTATTACCATGGCCTCATCGGACATTATATGGGCAAGACCATTGAAGAATATGATACGAATATCCTGGTAGATTTCATTCACAAGGAGTTCCTGGAATTCTTTATTTCAAACAATCCCAACCCATAGCCCGGGCATGAAGACCATAGCCCTTCTGATTTTATTCTGTTCATCGCAGCTCATCGCTCAGCAGGTAAAATTCAGGCATTTATCCATCAATGACGGCCTGTCGCAAAATGCGGTATTCGCCATCCTGCAGGACAGCCAGGGCTTTATGTGGTTCGGGACCAAAGACGGATTGAACCGCTACGACGGCTACTCCTTCAAGATTTTTCAGAACAACCCGTTCGATACCTTATCCATCTCTTCAAATTACATAACGGAATTGTTTGAAGACAGCCGGGGGAGGATCTGGGTAGGTACTCAAAATGGCAGATTGGATTGTTTCAGGCGTGAATCTGAAACCTTTAATAGGATAAAGCTGGGACCGGACTCATCTGAAAACATCCAGAATTATGAGATCAAGTCAATTATAGAAGATGCCGACGGTAATATCTGGGTCGGCACCCGTGGTGACGGACTATACAAAATCTCATTCGATGAAGGGAAACCATCGGAAATAATTTGCGAACAATACTGTCACGAGCCTGACCGGGCCGGAAGCATCAGCAGTAATAACATTAACGCTCTATACTTCGATTCGGGGGGCATAATATGGATAGGTACAGAGAACGGGCTTGAGGAGTTCGACCAGTTTACCGGAAAATTCAGGCTTCACATCATTCAGATCAGGAATTCCGGGGCGCCGGACAGTTACATTCCGGGTAGTGTACATTCAGTTTATGAAAGCAAAGACGGTTTGCTGTGGCTGGGAACTCCCGCAGGTATGGCGAAATTTGACCGTCAAAGTGGCATATATCAATTGTTTCCGCATCAATTTGAAATATTCCGCTTTGGATGGGGGAATATCATTCAGATCAAAGAAGACTTTTCCGGCAATTTATGGCTTGCAACAGCCGCTATGCTGATGAGGTTTGATCCCATAAAATCATCTTATGATTATTTTAAACATGATCCGTTCGACCCGCAATCCATCAGCTTTAACGGCATCTCAAGCCTTTATATCGACAAAACCGGTATACTTTGGGTTGGAACTGCCGGGATGGGAATCAATATTTTTGATCCCAAAGTGAACCGGTTTAAGACTTTGCAAAAAGCCAGGGACCCTTCATCCCGTATCACAGGCTTCAGTATCAGATCAGTAATGGAAGATCATGTTGGCAATGTGTGGGTAAGTTCAGATGTATTGCACCGGTGGAACAGACAAACCGGAGAACTGAAGAGCTATGAAAGGAGTTCGCACGAGCCTGAAGCCTTTGGAAACACCGGAGCCTGGTCGATGGTGCAAACAGACGATCGAAGTATCTGGTTAGCATCTCCGGAAGGTTTATTCCGCTATGATCCGTCAGGGGGAAAAACCAGGTTGTATAAGTTCAATCCTGCCGATACCGCAGGCTTACCGCAAAAAGAAGTGTATGCTGTTTATAAAGACCGGCAGGGAAATATCTGGACTGCGACGGAAAATTATTTCTGCAAGATGACAGATGCTGAAAAAGGGACTTTTCAACATCACCGTTACAATAACATGCCACCTTACCGTGAGTTGATCAGGCTGGCTATTCACCAGGATCCCCAGGGTGTCTTCTGGCTGGGTACCAAAGATGGTCTGGTGCGGTTTGACCCTGACCTTGAATCCTTTATGACATTCCGGAACGATCCGGCTAATCCCAGCAGCCTGAGCAACGATCATATTAAATCAATCTGTCCCGATCCGTCACGGCCGGGTCAAACGCTCTGGATAGGTACGGCAGGAGGAGGATTGAACCGGTTCGATATCGGAACAGGCACTTTTTCTCATTTCAGAGAAAGTGACGGTCTGCCGAATAATGTCGTGTACGGGATTTTGCCGGATGAGAACGGCAATCTCTGGTTAAGCACCAACAAAGGATTATCCGTGTTTAACACGGAGGCGGGCAGGTTCAGGAATTATGATGTCAGGGATGGGTTGCAAAGCAATGAGTTCAACACCGGGGCATTTTATCGCAGCAAACAAGGAGAAATGTTTTTTGGCGGCATTAACGGTTTGAATTACTTTTTTCCGCAGCAGATAAAGGACAATTCGCATAAGCCGGCGATTGTAATAACAGGGTTTAAAATCCAGGATAAGTTTGTTTCAGAAAAAACGCACCCGGAAATTCTTCAAAATCCGATCAATGAAACCGGCCAGATCACGCTTTCCCACTCTGACCGGATCATATCGTTTGAGTTTGCCGCCCTGGATTTCTCAGCGTCAGGTAAAAACCAATATGCCTACCAACTCGAAAACTTCAATAAGGATTGGATTTACCTGGGGACAGCCCGTGCGGTTACCTTTTCACACCTGCCACCGGGCAAATATACATTACGGGTGAAGGGTTCGAATAACGACGGCATCTGGAACGAAGCAGGAACTTCAATCAAACTGATCATAACTCCCCCCTGGTGGACTGTTTGGTGGGCATATCTTTTATACGGGCTGATCTTTATTTCGGGGCTTTACCTGGTCAGAAGATATGAGATCGGTCGGATCAGGTTAAAAAACCAGCTCAAAGTTGAAAAGGTCGAAACGAATGCCCTGCGAAACCTGGACAATTTGAAGTCAAATTTCTTTGCCAACATATCGCATGAATTCAGGACGCCCCTCACCCTGATACTCGGGCAGATTGAGAGTGTCATGTCTTCCGGGATAGACTCGAAGGAAAAAGGCAAGCTGCAGGTTGCCAACAAAAATGCAAGAAGATTGCTCAAGCTGATCAACCAGCTGCTGGACCTTTCAAAACTTGAGGCCGGAAGTATGGAACTGCATGCAGCGCCTCACAACATCGTATCATTCTTAAAAAGCCTGTATTATTCCTTTGAATCGATGGCAGAATCTCATAAAATTACTCTCAACTTTGAATCTGAAGCGGATCATCTGCCAGTTGTTTTCGACCCGGATAAAATGGAGATGATCTTCTATAACCTGCTCTCAAATGCATTTAAATTTACTCCTGCCGGCGGGGAAATCAAAGTTTCGGTCAGGATCCCTTCTCCATCTCTGGCAGAGATCAGAATAAGAGATAGCGGAACAGGCATACCGCCCGACCGGATTGCCCATATTTTCGACCGTTTTTACCAGGTCGACGGCTCAAGCACCCGCGAGCATGAAGGAACCGGAATTGGGCTTGCACTGACCAAAGAGCTGGTTGAGCTGCATAAAGGGAAAATTACCGTCACGAGTGAAGAAGGCCATGGCACCGAATTTATCCTCACTTTACCTGCCGGCATAACAGAAGATCAAAAAGAACAATGGTCAGAGACGGATGCCAATGGATTAATGCCTGACAGGTCCGTTGAATATTCAGAAGCCGCCGATGGTGCTGAAACGGCTTACTCAAGGGATCAGGTCCCCGGAGATGAACGTGAGATAATCCTGATAGTGGAAGATAATGCCGATGTACGCACCTATATTCGCGAACTGCTTGAAACTGATTACCAGGTAGTAGAAGCAGTTCAGGGTGAGGAAGGTATTTCACTGGCACGAAGAGATGTCCCTGATCTGATCATTACCGATGTCATGATGCCAAAAATGGATGGTTACCAGTTCTGCAAAGAGATCAGGGCGGATGAAAAAACCAGTCATATCCCGGTCATTATGCTCACGGCCAAAGCCGGGCTTGACGATAAGATAGAGGGATTGGAAACCGGAGTGGATGATTTTCTCACAAAACCATTCAGCGCCAAAGAACTAAAAGCCAGGGTGAAAAATTTAATATACCGGAGGGAACAGCTCCGAAAGCGGTTCAGCAAGTCAACCGTGATCAGGCCTTCTGAGGTTTCCTCTGTTTCGGTTGACCAGGCATTTCTGGAAAAAATCGTAAAAACCATCGAAACGCATTTTGAAGATGAGCAATTCTCGGTTGAAAGCCTTGCCGATCATGTCAACATGAGTGTTTCGCAACTCAACCGTAAACTGAATGCACTGGTGGATCAGCCCGCGGGCCAGTTGATCCGTTCACTGCGCCTTCAGCGTGCCGCCGATCTGTTGAAGCAGAACGCCGGGAACGTGGCAGAAATTTGTTACATGGTCGGATTCAATGACCAGGCCTATTTTTCACGCGCCTTTAAAAAGCAGTTCGGCTGCAGCCCGTCGGAGTACCGGGGCTTGTGAGAAGAGGGGAAGAGGGGAAGAGGGGAAGAGGGGAAGAGGGGAAGAGGAGAAGAGGGGAAGTAGGTAAATAAATTTATTAACAGGACGGGTATATATTGATGATTTTGGTGATTAACTGATAAAATGTTAATCACAAAATTTATATTTATGAAAATCAATCATCATGAAGATTTGGAAGTTTTCCAGCTATCCTATAAAGTCGCAATGGAAATATTTGAATTAACAACAATTTTTCCAAAAGAAGAAAAATATTCTTTATCAGACCAAATCCGCCGATCCTCAAGGTCCGTTTGTGCGAATATTGCTGAGGCATTCAGAAAAAGAATTTATATTAAATCCTTTGTCTCGAAGATAAATGATTCGGAGGGTGAAGCGGCGGAAACCCAGGTCTGGATAAAATTCTCATTGTCTTGTAAATACATTGGAAAAGAAAAAGCGGATGAGCTAATTGCTATTTACAACACCATTATTAAGAAGCTTGTAACTATGAGAATCCATTCCGAAAAATGGACACTTAACTACTAATCCCCTCTTCCCCTCTTCCAGCTTAAAAAGTCCAAACCTTTGCGCCGATAGTCCAAGCCTTCCCCGATCCTTCCCCTTAATTTTGCAGTATTAAATTTATCCAGGGAAAACCCGGATCAACTATTTGTAAATCACATACATTTATTAATTTAATTTTAATCATATGAAGAAACTATTTATTTATGCTATATCATGCTTTTTAATGGTTCAAAACATCTCAGCACAAGATCAAACTGTTCAGAACGGGCCGCTCATTTCAGGGACTGCCCCTGCTTTCAGGGCAGTTTCCACTATGGGCGATATAAGTTTCCCCGGAGATTACTATGGGAAATGGAAAATACTCTTCAGCCATCCGGCTGACTTCACCCCTGTTTGTACATCGGAGATCATGGCGCTGGCAGCAATGCAGGACGAGTTTAAAAAACTCAGGACAGCCCTTATCGTCATATCTACTGACAGGCTTAACAGTCATATCGAATGGGTCAACTCTATTGAAGCGATATCCATCGAAGGTGTGGCCCCGGTGAAGATCGATTTTCCGTTAGTCTCTGATTCAGACCTGGAGATATCCCGTTTGTATGGTATCCTCCAATCCGGTCATGATCAGGAAAGAGATATTCGCGGCGTTTTCATTATTGATCCCGATGACCAAATCCGCGCTTTTTTCTATTATCCTGAATCCGTAGGCCGCAACACCGAAGAAATCAAAAGGACCCTGATTGCCTTGCAAACTCAGGATAAACACGATGTTTTTACGCCTGCTAACTGGCAGCCGGGCGATGATGTGCTGCTGAAAAGTCCGGCCACTAAAGCTGAGGCTGAAAAACTGGAATCAAAAAAGGATCCCAGGTTGCGGAAAGTGACCTGGTATATGTGGTATAAGGAACTATAACTAGTTATGAAAATATTTAAAAACAGGGAGAAAGCCGAAAATCCTTCATCAAAGAGTAGGCATGTATTAAATTATGATCATTATGAAAATCTTTAGAGTACACATTGCAAATTTCTTATTTGTAGCATTGATCGTTGCTTTTTCAGCATTGTTCAACAGTGGGGTTCAGGCACAGGAACCCGAAAAAGGGTTCATCCTTTCGATGACGGAATTCACCATCAAGCCTGGCCACAATGTCCAATTCCGTGAAGGGGTAAAAGCCTGGAAAGCCTGCTATCTTGAAAACAAGGGCGAATGGACATGGAATATCTGGCAGAGGATAAATGGCGAGGGAAATGTTTATATTTTAACCTCGGGAATGGCCAACTGGGCTGAAATGGATGAAACAGATGATGCCGGGAAGGATTGTCGGGTCCTTGGCAGAGAACTGATCAATCCGCACATCGAAACCTCCGAAAACAATTTTGCCAGGTTCATGCCGGAATTCAGTAAAACGTATCCCAATCCCGATCCGGTGCTCTGGGTTAACAACTGGCAGGTAAACAATTGGACAAGATTCAGAGAGATTGTGAAGGAAGTTACCGGAGAGGTTGTCAAAGCAGAAGGATCTTCCCGGGGTTATTGGTATAGTGTTATGGGGGGAAGTAAAGATGTTGCCGATTTCTTTGTCGCCACGCCTTTCGCAAACTATGCCGCGATGGATATGGACAGGGAAAATGTGTGGAATATCTACGAAAAAGCTAACGGGAAGAAAAAAAGAGATCAGATGCAGGCCGAGTTTCGTGATATTATAGAAGGGTCATGGTCATACCTTTACAAGCGTGATGAAGACCTGAGTCACAACCCACCGGCCGAATAGTTCAATAATATAATTATAAATAACCTTGAAACTGATCAGAAAAACAGGGAAATTCAACCCGGATGGTGAAATTATTCTCCATCCGGGGTTCTCTGTTTCCTGGAAATCGCTGAGCAATAAAAACGTACCTGAGCTGCCACGGGGAACTCCTCTTGAGATTGATGTCACGCTGGATGAAAAAGCCCTTCTTTCAGGTGAATATGGAATTGTATGGGCTACCTGGGATATTCGTCAGGCGGAAGTTTTATCCAATGCCCTGCTTGCGCAGAACATCACATCAGTAATAGGAATAATTGAACTGGAGGAAAGTAATCTGTTGCTGATAAGAATTGACAACGAAAAAGATATCGGAGATGCTATGGATTTTATCTGGAGGAAAGACGGTGGAATGAGGTTAAAACCCGATTGGACATACCCCAAAGGGGAAGTCAATAAAAGTTTTGAATTATGGCTGGGGGCCTGAACCTGGCATTTATCAACTTATGATTAACCAATTATTTAACTGATGATGCAACTAAAAAACTAAAAAGCCTTTAAGTTGTTCATTACAAATAAATCACAAATATGAAATTTTTAGTCGTTGATGATGAGAAAGATGTCGAAATGTTGTTTCGGCAAAAGTTCAGAAAAGAACTCCGGAGCGGACTCATTGAACTGGAATTTGCGTTATCGGGGCAGGAGGCCCTGGATATCCTGCGCAGCCAAAAACCACCTGATGTAATATATATTTTTTCGGATATCAACATGCCAGGTATGACCGGCCTTGAATTATTGGAAAAGGTAAAAAATGAGTTTCCAAAGATCCATGTCAGTATGATCTCTGCTTACGGTGACAGTGAAAACCATGACCGGGCCATGAATTCCGGGGCAAAGGAATTTTTTACAAAACCCATTGATTTTGACTCCCTGAAATTGGAGATTCAGGACATCTTACAGGCATAATCGATCATTCTCAATCAATTTTCGTGTTATGCCGAATATCAAACAATCCATTGCAGCTGCCCGCAATGTTTATGACATCTATTGGGAAAGCTACGCCAAAGGAGACATGGAGACTTTTGTCTCAACACTCGATAAAACCTATGAAATGATCGGAACTTCGGAAAACGAAATCTGTCATACAAAAGCTGAAGGCATTGAATTTTTGAAGGGGCAGATTGCGGAAGTTGTCGGAAAAGCTGAACTGAGAAACCGGAAAATAGATGTTGTTCCTTTGGATCAGCTTATGCTTGTAAATGAACACAGTGATATTTATGTACTGGCGGATACGACCTGGGGTTTTTACTCAAAGATCAGGATATCCACCTTACTGCGGGAAACCGAAGGAGGCTGGAAAGTTGTTCAACAGCATGGTTCGCTTCCGGATATCCGTGTTCAGGAAGGCGAAACCATGGCCATCGAAAAGATCAGCCGGGAGAACCTTGAACTGCGTGATGCAGTCAGGCGGCGCACCGAGTTTGTTCAACTTGGCCACGAAGCCCACTATTTCTGGTACATGCGCTGGTTGCCCGAAAAAGATGAATACCTTCGCCTGGCCTATCACGGCCTGCGGGCAAAAAACAGCTCTTTCAATGCCACGATGAAAACCGATTTTGATGAAAGCCTTGGCAGGATCATCATCATACCGCAAGATATCGGCAGGGTGATCCTTAATTTAATTACAAATGCATTTTATGCAGTGGATGAAAAAAAGAAGCAGCTTGCTTCAGACCTGTCAGCGTTGTCAAATCTGACAGGTCAAAATACTTACGAGCCGACCGTTTCAGTGAGCACTAGAAAGACAGGCAACAATGTTTTGATTTCGGTTAAAGACAACGGTCCCGGCATTCCAGAAGAAATAAAAGACAAGATCTTCCAGCCATTTTTTACCACCAAAAAAGGAACGGAAGGAACGGGTTTGGGGCTGAGTATTACGAATGATATTGTGAAGGCGCATGGCGGGGAGTTAAAGGTGGAAACGAAGCCCGCCCGTGCCGTTACGGACGGACAAGGAGGAGGCCTGCATGCCGGCGAGGCAGGCACAGCGTTTATCATTCAATTACCCATGAAAATCGGCGAATTATGAAACTACTTTTTGCAACGTTTACGCTTTTTATTAGCATACAACTCTTTGCACAACAGATGAGTGCTGAAGACGGGCAGGATTTCAACCCGCGATTTGAGGTTTTTAATCTTCCTGGTGATGTTTATGGGAACAGTGTGCAGGGAATGGTGCAGGATCATTCAGGTTTCCTCTGGTTTGCCACGCAGGGAGGATTGTATCGATACGATGGGCAAAACTTTGTTACGTACCGATACGATAGCAATAATCCGAATTCCCTGGCAGCCGATTATATAGAGTCTGTATTTCTTGATTCCAATGGCTTGCTCTGGCTAACACACTGGCAGGCCGGAGCGTTGACTACTTTCGAACCCGAACGGCGGGTTTTCACCCGGCACCAGCATGATCCGGACAACCCTGAATCCCTGAGCAGTAATGTATTAAGTTGTGTTGCAGAGGACCATCAGGGCTTTATCTGGATTGGCGGGGAGCTCGGGCTTGACAGGTACGATCCTGAAACCACAACGTTTAAACGTTTTCAGCATGATCCCGGAAATTCAAACTCGCTTTCTCACAACAAGGTAAGGGCGCTTTATGTAGATAAAACGGGTACGCTGTGGGTTGGAACGGGGTTTCCATGGGATACCCAATCCAGCGAGGGCGGATTAAACAGATATAATCCCGTAGACGGAACATTTACACGGTATCTGCATGATCCTGATGATTCCACCACACTGATCAACAACAAAGTCAGGGCGATTATGGAAGACAGCAGGGGCAATTTCTGGGTCGGCACCGCCGGCGACGGCTTACACCTGATGGACAGGGAAAATGGTACGTTTCAGCGGCTGACCAACGATCCTTTAACCCCTGAAAAGTTATCAGGCCCGTGGCAACCCGGAACCGTTCCGGCTGTTTTTGATTCTACTACTCATATTTCTAGCATTTTCGAGGACGATGAAGGCAGAATCTGGATCACCGCTTTCCCCGGCGGCGTTAAAATATTTGATCCGGTTTCCGGGATTACCCGGCATTTTAAAATGGGCAGCGGTGCGGAAGAACTAAACACCGACTTCCTCTGGCATACTTATCAGACGAATGACGGAACCCTATGGATTACATCCGGTGGCGAGGGCCGGACAGTTTTTAAGGTCAAGCAGCATGACGACCTTTTTCCCTTTTTCAACATTCCGATGAGTGAGGATAAATTAAGATTACCGTCTAATGGGATATTAAAGGACAGGGCGGGCAATATATGGATAGCACGTGGCGCCTTTCTCGAACGTATAGACCGCGTTGCAGGGTCGAGAACATTAATTACCCTTGGCAATACGCAACAACCGGTTACAAGAATATATGGATTGACACTGGACCGGGAGGGATATATCTGGGCTGGAACGAACGGCGGACAATTTCGTGGAGATCCTGAAACATCCGTTTTCCGGTTATTTAAACCGCCCGGGATTTCAGATGAAATACTGCAAAGTTTTTTCCTTACGTTTTTACATTCCCGCTCTGGCCATTTTTGGTTTGGGAGCTGGGTACACGGCCTGTTTCGTTACGACCCCGTAACAGATGAAGTTGTGAAATATGCGCATGATCCCAACGATCCAAACAGCCTCGGCGGTATAATGGTCGGATCCATTTATGAAGATAAGAATGGATATATCTGGGTGGGAGGAGGTTCTCCGTTTGGTGATATATTGAATCCATTGTTTTTAGACCGGATAAACCCAAAAACGAACAGGATAGAACGATTTTTTAACACAAACAAACAGGTTGGCATGGTCTCTGACATCACTGAAGACAGTGACGGCAACCTTTGGTTTATTGACTGGTTAAACGGGTTTCAAAAGTTTAATCCTGCCACCGGTCTTTTCAAATCATTTACCCCCTACAACAGTCTTTTGCCTTCTAATTACCTGTTATCCCTTGTAAACCCCGGCGATGGAAAACTATGGTTAAGCGACCAGCATTCAATTATTGAGTTTGATCCGAAGACTGAAACAATGTCGGTTTTTAATCAGACCAGAGGTATAAGAAATGCCTATGACCATTTCAAGAGCGGATATGCGGCTGACGACGGGGAACTATTTTTCAGCCGGAAAGGAGGTTTTCATGCATTTTACCCGGATCAGATCTTACAACAAAAAAATATCCGGCTGCCTGATATTCGTATAACCGGCTTCCAGATGCTTGGTGATCAAAATCCATCTGCAGCTTTTGAATTATTTGAGAAACCGGTCTGGCAAACGGCAGCTATCCGGTTGGCACACGACCAGAATTTATTTACTATATCAGTTGCCTGTTTCGATTTCTATGACGCCTCATCCATCCAGTTGCAGTTTATGCTTGAGGGCTTTGACAGGGCATGGCGTAATGATATACGTGATGGGGAAACATCTCCCTACATTAATGTTCCTCCAGGTGACTATACTTTCAGAGTGCGGGGAGCCAATAGTTTTGGAGTCTGGAATATGGAAGGTGCCAGCATGGGAATCACCATACTGCCGCCCTGGTGGAAAACCTGGTGGGCGTATGCAATTTACTTGCTTGTATTGATTTTTGGCATTTGGTGGGTTCATAAATATCAGAAAGAAAGAACCATAAGAATGGAACGTGAAAAATCGCGTGAGCGGGAACTTATGCAAGCCCGCGAAATTGAAAAAGCATATACCGAACTCAAAGCTACCCAGACTCAACTCATCCAATCCGAAAAAATGGCGTCACTCGGCGAACTCACCGCCGGCATCGCCCATGAAATTCAAAACCCGTTGAACTTTGTGAATAATTTTGCGGAGGTTAGTGGCGAGTTGGTTGATGAAATGAAAGAAGCGTTAGCCGTTGGCCGTTTGCCGTTTGCCGTTGAGATTGCAGAAGATATCAGGCAAAATCTCGATAAGATCAACCACCACGGCAAGCGCGCCGATGCCATCGTAAAAGGCATGCTGCAACACAGCCGCAACAGCACCGGCCAGAAAGAGTCAACCGATATCAATTTTTTGTGCGATGAATACCTTCGCCTGGCTTACCATGGTTTAAGGGCGAAAGACAGAACGTTCAATGTTGTTTTAAAGACAGATTTTGATGCTTCTGTAGGGAAAATAAATATTATTCCGCAGGATATCGGCAGGGTAATCCTCAATTTAACTACCAACGCCTTTTATGCTGTTAACAAAAAGAAAAAACAACTGGCTTCAGACCTGTCAGCGTCGTCAAACCTGACAGGTCAAAATGCTTACGAGCCAGCCGTTTCAGTGAGCACAAAAAAGACAGGCAGCAATGTTTTGATTTCAATTAAAGACAACGGCCCCGGCATCCCGGAGGAAATCAAAGACAAGATCTTCCAGCCTTTCTTTACCACCAAACCTGCCGGTGAAGGAACGGGGCTGGGATTGAGTATGAGCTATGATATCATCACAAAAGGGCACGCCGGAGAACTTAAAGTGGAGACAAAAGAAGGTGAAGGCACGGAGTTTACCATCATTTTAAAATCAACTTCCGCGTAATAGAGGAATAATTATAATATTTTAAGAAAATGGCTAAAATACTGGTAGTTGACGATGAATCGGATCTGGAGATCCTCATCAAGCAAAAATTCCGGAAACAGATACGCGAACAGCTTTATGAATTTGTCTTTGCCATCAATGGCAGACACGCCCTGGAGCAACTGGAAGCGCATCATGATGTGGATATTGTCCTGAGCGATATCAACATGCCTGAAATGGACGGTCTGACCCTGCTATCCCGGTTGAACGACAAGCATAATCTGCTAAAGTCGGTGATCGTTTCTGCCTATGGCGACATGGAAAACATCCGAACGGCCATGAATCGTGGCGCCTTCGACTTTGTGACCAAACCGGTCGATTTCAACGACCTGGAACTGACGATCGAGAAAACGCTCCGGCATGTCCGACAGGTGAAAGAAACCCTCCGCGCCATCAAGGAGAACAACATACTGAAAATGTACGTCGACGAAACCGTGATCAATTTCATGGGAACCCGGGAATTCGAGTCGTCGCTGACGGCCAACGAGACCGTGGAGGCTACCATTGCCTTCATTGACATTTGCGGGTTCACCGCGATCAGTGAACATGAAACTCCCGACAGCGTGGTCAGATTGCTCAATAATTATTTCGATGTCATGGTAAAAGAGATCATCGGGCAGGGGGGCTTCATCGATAAATTCATGGGCGACGCCATCATGGCGGTGTTCCGCGGCGACCATCACCTGGACCGCGCCCTGGATGCCTGCCTGGCTGTCCGGGCCGAGATCCATAAACTCCCGGCCACAGAAGATCACGTCCATTATAACCCCAATGTTTCCATCGGCATCAACAGCGGTGAAGTCATCTCCGGGAACATCGGCTCGGCCAGCCTCCGCCGGTTGGATTACACAGTGATCGGCGACGTGGTGAATACAGCGCAGCGGTTGCAGTCGGCGGCGGAACCCGGGCAGATCATCATCAATGAAAATGCTTACCGGAAGATTAAAGAATTTTTCAACTGCCAGAAGGTCGGAGAATTCAGGCTGAAGAATAAGATCGTTCCGATGGTTATTTATCAGGTGATGGGGTAAAAGGCTATCCGCAGATATCGGATCCGTGTCCGACCCCGGGCCGTCGGACTATCCTGTGAATACAGCGGAGGCGAAAGACTCCTCCTTTGTTCTTCCGGATAGCAAAACGCTCTGTTTTTTCTTTTCTCCTGATGACAGGGTTTTACCTGAAAAAGCGGTATTCATTCGCCATGAAATCGAAATATGGCTCCACATGGCGGTAAAACTTTTTAAATCCTGCACACAGGTAGTTCAGGCCCGGCTCCCCATCCGGTGAGTGGATGATCCTGTTCTTCGGGCATTCGCCAGTGCAGATGTCGACATATTCGCACCTCCTGCAATAAGCCGGCAGCGTATCCCTTTTATCACGGCCGAATTTTTGCTGAAAAGGCGAATTCATGAAGGTCATCAGCGTCTTGTCTTTTATGTTCCCCAGCCTGTATTCCGGGAAAACGAAATGGTCGCAGGAATAAACGTCCCCGTTGTATTCCACCACCCCGGCATGACCGCAGGTTTCCGCATAAACGCACAGCGGGGGCGGAACGCGCAACCAGTTGGCCAGGATGCAGTCGAAAGTCACCACGAAGTAATCGCCCACATCTTTCCGGACCCATTCATCGAATATTTTGATAAGAAAGTCGCCGTAAGCGATCGGGTTCACGCTCCAATCCGTCACCCTGGCCGGCTTATTTGACCCGGCGGGAAGAATATGCAGTTCGTCAGGTCCTGCCCGCGGATCGATCCATTCCACAACAGGGGTGAACTGCATGTACCGACTGCCGATGTTTTTCAAAAAATTGTACACCTCCAGCGGGTATTTTGCATTATAGTCGTTCACGACAGAAAGGGTGTTGAATTCCACCCCGTATTTTTTCAGTAATTCCAGCCCGGCCATGGTTTGTGAAAAGCTCGGGCGGCCACTTTTATACCGCCGGTAACGGTCATGGCAATGCTCCGGGCCATCGATGGAAAGGCCGATCAGGAAACGGTGGTCGCGGAAAAATTTGCACCAGTCGTCGGTGAGCGCGGTGCCGTTGGTTTGAAGTGAATTTTCGATGATCTTTCCGTTGGCGTATTTATTTTGAAGGGCGATGACCTTCTGAAAAAACTCCGGGCCCCTCATAACGGGCTCTCCCCCATGCCAGGTGAACAGGACGGCCGGTTCGGTGAAAGAGTATATGTACTGGGCGATGAATTGCTCCAGTACTTTTTCGCTCATGGACAATCTATGCGGATCGTCCGGGTATAGTTTTTCTTTTTCCAGGTAATAACAATACGTGCAGTTCAGGTTGCAAACCGATCCTACGGGCTTTGCCATGAGATAAAAAGGGCGGGAAGGAAATACGGGCGAATGGGCCATGATCGGTAAGGATTATTATTGTTCAAATTTAGTAAATTATGGGGTCTTTCATTGAGCATAGGGCATAGGGCGTAGGGCGTAGGGCGTAGGGCGTAGGGCAGAACTCCGTAGGAGTTCCGGAATTGTAGAAAAAACGGCCCAAACTTGCTTTTAAGTTTATTAATGCATATATTTGTGATTGTTACCAATAAAATGAAAACCATGAAAAACAAATTCGCCATTTTCGCTCTCTCAGGTCTTGTGCTGACCGTACTTTCCTGTTCCCGGCCTGATGTTTTTAATGCCGATCAGGTGAGGGTCTCCATTGAAGAAGAAACCGCCTTGTATGTCGAAGCCATCAGGCAAGGCGATGTTGAAGCCATGCTGGCCTGCTATACAGATAACGCCACGGTTATCCCGGCAGATGGGGAAATCCTCCGGGGAAAACAAGCTATTAGTGAGTTTTACGAGGCCTTGCTCCAAATGGGATTAAAAGATATTGATTTCTTTACGCTTGAAGTGGATGGCTGCGGTGATCTGGCTTATGAAACCGGCAAAACCAGGGTACTTATCGAGACGGAATCAGGAGAAATTATCACCGACTCTACAAAATACCTTGTAATCTGGCAACGGCAGCCCGATGGAGCATGGAAAGTGCATATCGATATCTTTAATTTTTTCGGCCGTTAAGATGCCCGTATGATTGATTTTTGGCATTCCTGACCAAAATCGATTATTTTTGTTTCTTAAAAAATTCATTTTATGAATCATCTGACCTTAACCATGGCTGCGATGTCATTAATTTTTCTGATGATCTCCTGCCAGCCCAAAGAACAACCCAAAGAAGCAACCACTATGGACACAGAAATGCTCAAAGGGAACATTGAACCCTATTATTTTGCCAAAACCCTATCCGGCGAATATGATGAAATTCTGGTAAAAGTGACCGAATCCCTTAAAACAGTAGGATTCGGAATTATCAGCACCATTGACCTCCAGGAAAAATTCAAGGAGAAACTGGACGTCGATTACAAAAAGTACGTCATCCTGGGGGCCTGCAATCCTGCTTTTGCGCACAAAGCCCTCGAGATGGAAGACAAAATCGGCACCATGCTGCCTTGCAATGTCATCATCCAGGAAACGGGAGAAAATGAGTTTGAAGTGGCTGCCGTTAACCCGGTAGCCTCTATGATAGCCATTGACAACCCGGATCTGACGGCAATTGCCATCGAAGTGAGGGCAAAAATGCAGGAGGTGATAGATAAGCTGGAATAGTCAGAAGAGGGTTTCCAACCCCGGGGTTGGAAACCCTGTTGAAAATCTATGAAATTAATCCATGCAACTCTTTGAGAAAAAAGTTACTTTCATCTCCTGAAAAATCTGAATGAAAGTAACATGCCCTCAACCAAAAAACCCCTAAAAATCGGAATCCTCAGCGCCGGCGGCGACTGCCCCGGCATCAATGCTGCCATCCGGGGCGTAGGAAAAACCGCCATTGTCGAATACGGCATGCAGGTCATCGGCATCTCCTCCGGATTCCTGGGCCTGATCAATGAAGAATACCAGGAACTGACCGAAGAGAAGCTGTCGGGGATCCTCACCCTGGGGGGCACCATCCTGGGGACCTCGCGTGAAAAGCCTTTCAAGAAAAATAAAAACGGCTTTTACCATATCGACAAACCCAAGCTGATCAAAAAGCATTACCGGGAAATGGGTTTTGATGCCGTTGTATGTATCGGCGGAAACGGAACCCAGCGCACCGCTGCCATGCTGGCGGAAGAAGGGCTGAACATCATTGGCCTGCCCAAGACCATCGACAATGACGTCTGGGGTACCGACGTTACTTTTGGCTTCGACTCGGCCCTGGGCATAGCCACCGAGGCCATCGACCGGCTGCATACCACCGCCAACAGCCACAAGCGTATCATGGTCATCGAGCTGATGGGCCATAATGCCGGCTGGCTCACCTTGTATGCCGGTATCGCCGGCGGGGGCGACGTGATCCTTCTGCCTGAAATCCCTTATGATATCAACATCGTTTCAGATTATCTTGTTAACAGGGCCAAAGCCAGGAAACCCTATTCCATTGTCGTGGTAGCGGAAGGGATCGAAAAACCTAAAAAAGAGAGGGTAGCAACCTATATTGCAAAGGAAATCCAGAAACATACAGGCCTTGAAACCCGCGAAACCATCCTTGGATACATACAACGCGGAGGGACCCCGTCGCATAACGACCGTATCCTGGCTACCCGCTTCGGTGCGCACGCCGTGGAACTGATCGCAAGGGGGGAATTCGGGCAAATGGTAGCCAAAAAAGGGGAAATCACCACTTCGCTGCCACTGAAGGAAGTCGGAGATAAGATCAGGCTGGTTCCTGCCGATTTCCCACTGATCAAAAAAGGAAAAAATATGGGGATATGTTTTGGGGATGAATTCTGCGAACAGGAAATCGTTTAGTCAATAATGTAGTATGTTGTATGTTGTATGTGATAATTATTAAGTGAAAATACAGGATCTCAATTACTTAGTACATATAACATAAAACATACAACATACCACATTTTCAGCATCACAGCAATGAAAAAAACAGTATTATCAGTATTATCAATACTAATAACTCTCGCCACCGCTGCCCAGGATAATCATCTGGAAACTTTCTACGAAAAATCAGGCTGTGTGGCAACACCCTCCTACGATGAAACGGTAGCCTACTGCCAGGCCCTCGATAAAGCATCGCCATTTATTCTCTACACCACATTCGGCACCTCTCCGCAAGGCCGCAAACTGCCCCTGCTGATCCTGGATGCCGACGGCCGCTTCGATCCCATCTCCGCCCGCAAAGCAGGCAAGCTCGTGCTAATGGTCATCGCCGGCAATCATCCCGGTGAAGCCGATGGCAAAGACGCCGGTTTTATGCTTTTCAGGGATATGGTGATCCATCAGCAGTTCGGTGGGATGCCAGAAAACCTTACGATCCTTTTCATCCCCATATTCAATGTCGATGGTCATGAGCGCTTCGGGCCTTATAACCGTATAAACCAGGTCGGGCCCGAAGAGATGGGCTGGCGGACCACGGCACAGAACCTCAACCTGAACCGCGATTTCCTGAAAGCCGATACCCCGGAAATGCAAGCGTGGCTGAAGCTTTACAGCCGCTGGCTGCCCGATTTCATGATGGATATACATGTCACCAACGGCGCCGATTACCAGTATGTGATGACCTACGGGCTGGAAACCCATGGCAATATGGACGAGGGGCTGACCCGGTGGACGGTAGACCGGTTCATCCCGGAAATGGAATCGCAGATGGAATCGGCTGGCTACCCCTCTTTCCCCTACGTCATGTTCCGCCGCTGGCATGACCCGCGCAGCGGTCTTCGCTCCGGCGCCGCCGGCCCGCGCTACTCCCAGGGCTATGCCGCCGCACAAAACCGCATCGGCCTGCTGGTCGAAAACCATTCCCTGAAAGACTTTGAAACCAGGGTGTCATCGACTTACGAACTGCTGCGGATCGTGTGCCGTTACCTGCAGGAAGAAGCCCCTGCCCTGATTGAACTGAATGAACTGGCCGACCTCAATACCGCTTCGGCCACATTCCGTCAAGAACCCCTGCCCATGAGCTTCACCTCCGGAAAAGAC
>JAWOHY010000125.1:0-3297 GCA_046484945.1 Bacteroidales bacterium | reverse complement strand
GCAGAATATAAATGGTCACTCCCGGCATCGTAAAAATCAACGATAAAAGTAAAAAATGGTACTCCATATATCACCCGGTTCATATCAACGATTTTGACAGGCACGGGGCATGCATTAAAGGTGGCAGAGCTATCTCAACTTTTTAATCCTAACGCTTGTCATATTGAGCCGACCAAAAATTAATTTCAGTGTCCCTTTTTAGGTGTTGTCCGGAGCAACCGCTTAAACGCCTTAAATGGAGACCGGCAAGTAATTTGTTCATCACTTATCTCCAATCAGTAGTGAAATAGGCAAGAATTTCCCAAATTTTTTGTCGAATCCAAAATAAAGTCATTTTAGATCCAAACCTCCGGTATGTTCCACCGGGATTTCTTTGCCAATACCAAATCCTCCGCTCACATAGGCATGACCGCTGATTTTATAGCTAAATTGATTCGATTCCAGCAAGGATTGGATTCTGGATATCAAACTGATATTGTTAAGGCGAAACAAAATCTCCTGATTGGCTGAGCCAAGCCGCGGAACGGTCAATCTTTCTGAGGTCATGCCCTTGCCGACATCAATGTCGTTCAAATAAAGGCGATATACACCACCATTAATGTATAAAGGATAACGGCCTTCATTATCAATACGAACAATTGCCTTTAATCCGGTCTCCAAAAAAGTAACTTCGCCTAACCTCAGATCAACCAGGGCAATTTCCGGCATGGCCGTATACTTTGATGTGCACCCTGTTACCAACAAAGTAATAAATACCCATAACCAAAGAAATCTCATAACGCCTCCTTCTATTACAATACAAAAACTTGGTCCTTTAGCCAGGCTACATATTCTCTATCCCAAAGATTACCTGATATAGCAATAAAATTATACGTACCCACGCAAAGCATGGAAACGAGAGGAGTCCGACAATTTTTTGACATAACAATACTACAGCTATCCTCTGAAATACCATGAAAAGTCAACAGGTTAATTTTGTAACCGGTTGTGGATTTCAAAAGGCTCGATAGAAGTCATTCTGTTGCCGGACATTAGTACTGCTTAGGAAACATGAAGCATCAGGGAACCACCCCGTGTGTTTATTAAACTTGACCATAGGCCGCAAAGGCTATAAAAGAAATGATGATCATGACAATCGCATAATGCTTTGAATGAACTCGAACCCAATGGGTAATTTATAAATGTATCGTTTTGAATCTTATCAGGTTTTACCGGCAATCCCGGAGCCACTGTCTTTTTTAGAAACCCTCGGCAGAAACATCTGGTGGTGTTGGCAGAAAGATGCCATTGAATTATTTCGAAGAATCAATCCCCGACTATGGAGAGAATCCAGACGCAATCCCCTGGCCTTTTTAACAATGATATCCCAGGAACGTCTAGAGGAACTGGCCAGGGATCACAGCTTCCTGGCCCACCAGCAGCGAGTGAAAGATCGTTTCGAAAAGCGCGTGCTTCTTCCCCTGGATCGTTCCAAAGGACCTTATGGTATGGAAAATGTCATCGGATATTTTTCCATGGAATTCGGGATTCATGAAAGCCTTCCCCTTTATGCCGGCGGTCTGGGGATGCTGGCTGGAGATCATTTGAAGGCCACCTCCAATTTAACCCTGCCCTTGATGGGTATGGGGCTGCTTTACCGTAAAGCTTATTTTAAACAAACCCTCGATCAGGAAGGATGGCAGCAGGAACAATATCCTGAAACAGATATTTATCATCTTCCCATTGAAAAAGTTGTCGATGATACGGGAAATGATATCATTATATCGATACCGGGCCCAATCGGTAATATTCAGACCATGGTATGGAAACTCGATGTGGGCCGCATTCCACTTTACCTGCTGGATACCAATCTTCCGGAAAATCCCGCTGAAATCCGGGAAATTACATCCAGATTATACGCCGGAGAATACAGTGTTCGGCTTGCCCAGGAGGTCGTACTGGGAATCGGCGGAATGCGGATACTTGAGGCCATGGGAAAATGCCCGCATGTGTGTCATTTAAATGAAGGCCATGCAGCTTTTGCAGCAATTGAACGCCTCGCCCAGATCATGACAGCCTACTCCGTCGATTTAAAAACAGCCTTTGAAATTGTCCCCAGAACAACAGTATTCACCACCCACACACCTGTTGCGGCAGGCCACGATGAATTTCCGGTGGATCTTGTCAAACCGTATCTGGTGGGATATGAAAAAATATTCGGTATCGGAGTAGACGAGATTATTTCATGGGGACAACCGTCGGGTGCCGGTCAATACGCGCCCATGTCAATGGTTGTGCTTGCATTGAGGCTGTCACAATTTTGCAATGGCGTGAGTGAATTGCATGGAAAGGTAGCTCGCCGGATGTGGACACATATCTGGCCCCGAAGAACCGAAAATGAAATTCCCATTTCCCATGTAACCAACGGTGTTCACCTGCCTAGTTATATTTCACTGGAGCTTTCCCAACTCTTCGAACAATATATCGGCCCGGAATGGTATCTTCAGCAGAGAAACGAGGAAAATGCGAACCGTATCGATGAAATTTACGACGAGGAACTATGGCGGGCTCATGAAATGTGTCGACTAAGGCTTGTTCGAAACTGTCGTGAAATGATGGTTCAGCAGTATGGCAGGCGTAACGCAACATTGGCTATTATGGAGGATATTGCATCGGTACTGGATCCGGATGCCCTCACAATTGCCTTTGCACGGCGATTCGCCACATACAAGCGTGCCCATCTTTTGTTTCATGATCCCGCACGTCTCGAAGCCATCTTGAACAATGAAAAGTTTCCGGTTCAATTCATTTTTTCAGGAAAGGCACATCCCAGGGATAATGAAGGAAAAGCCATCATTAAACGAATCATTGATTTTGCCCGAAATTCGGCCTTGCGCCATCGCATCATTTTCTTAGAGGACTATGATCCGCACATAGCCCGACACCTGGTTCAGGGTTCTGATGTCTGGCTCAATACGCCGAGGCGACCTTTGGAGGCCTGCGGAACGTCGGGCATGAAAGCAGCCATCAACGGAGTTCTCAATGTCAGCACCCTCGACGGGTGGTGGTGTGAAGGATATTCCGAAACTCTCGGGTGGAAAATCGGTAACGGTGAAGAATATTCCGACGCTGCCTATCAGGATGCAATGGAAAGTCAGGCACTGTATAATATTTTAGAAAACGAAGTTATTCCTTGTTTTTATAATCGAAAAAACGGAGGAGTGTCTGCCAAATGGCTCAGAATGATGAAAGAATCCATGAAAATGGCGTTTAAGCAATTCAATAGCCATCGAATGCTACGAGAATATGAACATCGGT
>JAWOHY010000092.1:0-16325 GCA_046484945.1 Bacteroidales bacterium | reverse complement strand
ACAAATTGGATGGATCGTTCAAATCCACGGTGGATAAGTTTTACCGTCCGGAGGATTTGCAGAAGGCAGCCGAAGCCTTCAAAGCGAAACCAGGCGACCTGATCCTGATCCTGGCTGGCGATACTCACAAAACCCGCAAGGCGCTCAATGAACTGCGCCTGGAAATGGGCAGCCGGCTTGGTCTGCGCAGCCCGGATGTCTTCAAACCCTTATGGGTGCTCGATTTCCCGCTGCTGGAATGGGATGAGGAAACGAAACGCTTCTACGCCATGCACCACCCATTCACATCGCCGAAACCGGAAGATATCCCGTTGCTGGATACAGATCCCGGAAAGGTCCGCGCCAACGCTTACGACCTGGTGATCAACGGGGTGGAGATCGGAGGAGGATCTATCCGTATCCACAATAAAGATCTGCAGAAGAAAATGTTCCAGATACTCGGATTTACCGATGAAGAGGCCCAGGCACAGTTCGGCTTCCTGATGAATGCTTTCGAATACGGCGCCCCGCCGCATGGCGGCATCGCCTTCGGTTTCGACCGCTGGGTAGCCCTGTTCGCCGGTGTGGACTCCATCCGCGACGTTATCGCCTTCCCCAAAAACAACGCCGGCCAGGATATGATGATCGACTCCCCGGCTGCGATCTCAGATGAACAATTGAGGGAGCTGGGTGTTAGAACGGTAGGAATGTAGGACTGTAGGATGGTAGGACTGTAGGAAAGTAAGACTGTAGGATAGAACTCCGTAGGAGCCCCCCGTCTTTAGAGGGGCCAGGGGAGGGTTAAAGATAAAAATGAAAAATTCAAGATTACATGTGATTTTATTGCTGTGCCTTTTCACGGGTACCTCAATTTTAGCACAGCAAAATCCATACGAGGAAAGCATTGCCGATATCATCAAATCAAAAAAAGAAAACCAACCCGTCATGGTCACCGCCATGGTGACCAAATGGCTGGATGGAAGCAGGTTTGTGGTCGATGATCTCAGCGGAACGATCAATGTCGTGATAAATTCAAAAGAAAAACCTGATCTGATACAGGGTGACGAAATTTCGATTTCCGGAAAAATTGCCCTGACCGAATCAGGCGAAAAGGAAATCCTTCTCAGAACATACCGCAAGCTGAAATTCATCAAAAACCCCGCGAATTGCTGCCGGCCGGAGGTGGATTAGGACGATAGGACTGTAGGACTGTAGGACTGTGGGATGGTAAGACCCTGGAACCTTGGAACTCTGGAACCCTGGAACAATCACCACACTCCCATCAACTCCCCAATGATCCTCGGGATATCCGTATTGTCAATCACCCCGGTAAACCGTTCTGCACCTGTGCCGATAGCGTAAACAGGGACATTGACTCCGGTATGCGAACCTGTTCCCCAGGCAATACCCGCTTTCTTGTTCATGATCTCGATGGCTTTGGCCATGAAGGGTTCGGAGTACCCGTACGACCCTTTTTCTGTTCCAATACCCATGACGGTCGTCATGAAAAGTTCTTTGAGGACAGCCATTTCCACATCATCCAGCAGGGTTTCGTACTTTCTGTTGTGCAGGCCCAGGTCGAATTCCAGCACCCGCAGCATCCGGTTGAAATCTTCTTCCGGATTACCCGACTGATTTACCCTGAAATGGGCCACGATCTTGTTCAGTTCCTCCACTGATGAGCGCTGGTATTTCAACAGTTCCACATTGGTTTCGTATTTCATGGCGGCATGGCCAAGCGACATCCCACCCGTTTCATGGTCTGACGTGACAATGATCAGCGTATTTTCAGGGTATTCATGATAAAAATCCAATGCTTTGTCCACCGCTTCGCTGAAAGCGATCATCTCACGGACCAAGGAAGCCGCATCGTTGGCATGGCCCAGCCAGTCGATCTTCCCGCCTTCAACCATTATGAAGAAGCCTTCATCTCCTGAAAGCATCTCAATTCCTTTTGCCGTAAAATCGGCCAGTGTCAGGTCGCCGGGATGAGTGTCGATGGCATAGGGCAGCGAAGCCCCGCCGGCTGATCTTGGAGATAATATGAGCGATTTACCGTTGCCTGGCTTAAGGTTGCCAAAGGCTTCTGCAGTATTGACGACCGTGTATCCTTTTTCGGCAGCCAGGGTGGGCAGGTTCACCTCCTGATCTTTCCAGGTCCCATCGGGGATCAAAAGACCGCCCCCGGCAAAATAATCAAATCCGCTGTTTATCAAGTCAATGCCGATTTCAAAGTACATATCACGGTCAGGCTGGTGGGCATAAAAAACCGCGGGGGTGGCATGATCGATCGAAACGCTGGTAACAATGCCTATCTTATAGCCTTGTTTTTTTGCTTTTTCCGCTATGGTTTCATAAGGGATTGTTCCGGCCGGGTCCATGGAGATACGGTTGATATTGGTTTTATTGCCCGTGGCCAGCGCCGTGCCGGCCGCAGCGGAACCAGTGATCAACCGGTTGTTGGCATATGTGGTGCTCTGGCCAATGATTGGGAAGCCGGAAAAATTGAGCGGGTCAAATCCATTTTTACCCTGCAGCGCCGCCAGGTAAGCTTCTGTGGTACTGACCTGGGTATGTCCCAGGCCATCGCCGATAAAAAGAAAGACGTATTTGGGCCCATCAGGGGATCCTTTATCCGCAAATACACTGATCTGTAAAGAAAGGCCCCAAAAGACCAGTATCAATATCCTGAGGAAAGTTATTCTTTTCATCATCTTATATGGTTTTCTGAGATTAAGCGGCAAAATTAATAAAAAGGGTTGGAAACCCCGGGGTTGGAAACCCTTGTTCATAAAAGCTTAACTTTGCCGGCATGAACCGTATACGACCTTCAGGGAAAATTGAAATCATGTCACCGGTGGGTTCCTTTGAATCCCTGACAGCGGCTATCCAGGGAGGGGCCGGGTCGGTCTATTTCGGGGTGGGGCACCTGAACATGCGCTCCCGGTCGACCATCAATTTCACCCTGGAAGACCTGCATGCCATTTCATCTATCTGCCGGAAACAGGGTATACGGACATATCTCACACTCAATACTGTTATTTTTGATGAAGAGCTGGAAATAATGCGCCGGATAACCGATGCGGCAAAGCAGGCAGGCATCGATGCCATCATCGCTTCCGATCATGCCGTTATCCAATATGCAAACCAGGCTGGCATGGAGGTACATATTTCCACCCAGGCGAACATCACCAACATCGAAGCTGTCCGCTACTTTTCCCGCTATGCCGATGTGATGGTAACAGCCCGTGAACTGGCGCTGCGCCAGGTGAAGGCGATCACGGAAGCCATTGAAAGGGAACAGATAACGGGCCCTTCAGGCCGGCTGGTAAGGATCGAAGTCTTTATTCACGGAGCCCTTTGCATGGCTGTTTCCGGGAAATGCTACCTGAGCCTCGACAATATGAATTCATCAGCCAACCGCGGCGCCTGCCTGCAACTCTGCCGCCGTCCTTACCGGGTGTTCGACCGGGACGGGGAGGTAGAACTGGTCATCGATAATGAATATATCATGTCGCCCAAAGATCTGAAAACCATTGATTTCCTTGATAAGATACTGGATGCGGGGGTGAGGATACTCAAAATCGAAGGCCGCGGCCGCTCACCCGAATACGTTAAAACCGTCACCCGCGTCTACCGCGAAGCAGTCGATGCCATTTGCAACGGAACATTTTCAGAAGAAAAACTCAAAACTCTGAACTCAGAACTCAAAACTGTCTATAACCGTGGCTTCTGGGACGGCTTCTATCTCGGCCGAAAAACCGGCGAATGGTCTGACCGGCATGGTTCCAAAGCTACCCGGAAAAAAGTGTATGTGGGAAAGATCATGAATTACTACGCCAAAGCCGGCGTTGCAGAGATCAAAGTGGAGGCCCATCCGGTTAACGTGGGGGATGATATCCTTATCCTGGGTCCTACCACAGGGGTTATGGAAGATAAGGTGAGAGAAATCTGGAAAGATGACCGGCAAGTTGACTCTGCCGGACAAGGCGACCTGATCACCATACCGGTCGGCACTTTTCTCCGGTTGTCGGATAAATTATACAAACTGGAATGGGATGGAGTCCCTGTTTAACTTGCATACGCATTGCCATTACTGCGATGGCGCCGATGAGCCGGAAGCCTATGTGAAGGCTGCCCTCGAGGCCGGTTTCCATACCCTGGGGTTCTCCAGCCATGCACCGGTGCCTTTTAAAAATAATTTTGCCATACAGGACCGTGACTCCCTGCAGGCCTATGCGTACGAGATCAGGGAACTGAAAGAAAAGTATCGTGACAGGATCAACATTTTCCTGGGACTGGAACTCGATTATATCAGCGGAATTTCAGGGGATTTCGAAAAGTACAGGCAGGAACTTTCCCTGGATTACACCATCGGTTCTGTTCACCTGGTCAGAAACCATCAGCATCATGACCTCTGGTTCATTGATGGCCCGAAAGTGGAATCGTTTGACAACGGGCTGCATGAAATTTTCGGGGGAGATATCAGAAAAGCTGTCACAGCTTATTACGCACAGGTCAATGAGATGCTGATCCGGGAAAAGCCGGATATTGTCGGGCATTTTGATAAGGTCAAGATGCACAATCGAAACCGGTATTTCAGGGAGGATGAAAGGTGGTATCGCAGCCTGGTGAATGAAACGCTGGAAGTCATCCGGCAAACGGGAGTGATCGTCGAGGTGAATACCCGGGGGATATACAAGCAACGCTCTCAGGACCTTTATCCCGGGCGGTGGATACTGGAAGAAATGTTGAAAATGAGGATTCCTGTCACCCTGAGTGCCGATGCCCATCATCCGTCAGAGATCGACGGATATTATCCGGAAACAATGGCAATTCTCAGGGAGCTTGGGTTTGGTGAGTTGATGTATCTGTCACCTCAGGGATGGTCAGGGCGGGTCATTTTGTAATGCCCGATGTTTGCTTCATAAAATATATCTCCCTCTTTAACAAACCCGTATCTTTCATAGAATTTAACTGCGGTGAGCTGGGAATGCAGGTATATTTTTTTATTTAACGGGATGATATCATTCAGGATTTCTTTCAGCAGTGCAGCGCCAAATCCTCTGTTCCGGTATTCTTCCAGGGTGGCAAACCTTTCCAGTTTGATCCCGCTTTCCGTTTCCCGCCAGCGGGCGGTGGCCGCCGGTTTTTCATCGATAAAGAGCAGGTAGTGGCGGGACTCCTCTTCATGCTCGTATTCGATGGCCGGATCGACATTCTGGCCTTTCACGAACACCTCATGCCGGATGGCGAGCGCCATTTCGGTAAATTGCGGTTCCCGGTAATTCCGGAACCGGACAATGCGTGTATTTATTTCGGATCGTAGGCCCATTTCACCCAGATGGCTCCCCAGGTAAATCCGCCGCCAAAGGCAGAGAGGATCAGGTTATCTCCCTTTTTGAGCTGGTTTTCCCATTCCCAGATGCAGAGCGGGATGGTAGCAGAAGTCGTGTTACCGTATTTTTCGATATTGATCATGACTTTCTCTTTCTGCAGGCCCATCCTTTTGGCGGTAGCGTCAATAATGCGAAGGTTGGCCTGGTGCGGGACAAGGTAGGCAATATCGTCGGATGTCAGGTTGTTTTTTTTCATAATCTCCACAGAGACATCGGCCATGCCCACCACGGCAAATTTAAAAACCGACTGTCCTTCCTGGTAAATATAATGCTCCTTGAAATCGATCGTTTCCTGCGATGCCGGCTTGATGGCCCCGCCTCCTTTCTGGTGCAGGAATTGCCTGCCTGAGCCGTCAGTCTTAAGGATGGAGTCCATCACCCCGAACTCTTCGGTGGTGGGTTCCAGCATGATGGCGCCGGCGGCGTCGCCAAAGAGCACGCACGTGGCCCGGTCGGTGTAATCAACCATCATCGACATCTTCTCCGCACCGACGACGATGACTTTTTTATATTGACCCGACTCGATGAATCTCCTCCCGGTTTCAAGGGTAAAGACAAATCCCGAACAGGCTGCATTGATGTCAAAGCTCCAGGCATTTTTGAGCCCGCACTTCTCGCTGATCAAATTGGCAGTAGCCGGAAATGCATAATCGGGGGTGACGGTGGCACAGATCAGCAGTTCCACCTCTTCTGGCTTAGTGCCGGTTTTTTCCAGCAGACCCATGACCGCCGGAGCGCCGATATCGGAGGTCCCTTTGCCCGGCTCCCGTTGTATCCGCCTCTCCCTGATGCCCGTCCGGGTCATGATCCACTCATCACTGGTATCGACGATCTTCTCCAGTTTCTCGTTTGTCAACACAAAATCCGGCACCCAGCAATGAATCCCGGTGATGGCGGCCCTGATCTTTTGCATGCTAAATTTATTCTTTTTGATTGAGAGAATGCTTGATTAAAGCCTGCTGAATCTTGCTGGAAAGTGCTGCTTCATAAACCTCCCTGGAAAGGATAATCATGTTCTTGATAGCAGTATTGTTGGAGATGCCATGTCCGACGATTACGGAAGCATTGATCCCGAGCAACGGGGTGCCGCCGTAATTTTCATAGTTCATACGGTCAATGTATTCGTCATGGAACCCTCGCTTTACCAGCATGCGGTAAACCGATTCCATCAGTTTGAGCACCACGTTGCCGGTAAACCCGTCGCATACGATCACATCGGCCTTGTCTTTCAGGATATCCCGCCCTTCAATATTTCCGATAAAATTGAAATCTTTCGTGTCTTTCATCAACTGGTAAGACGACTGGCACAAAAGGCTCCCTTTTTCTTCTTCGTGGCCCAGGTTGAGCAGGGCCACGCGGGGATTTTCAATCTTGTAGATGTAATGGGCGTATATGGAACCCAGGATACCGAACTGGTACATCACATCGGGCTTGGGATCGGGAATGGTGCCTACATCCAGAAGGATGCCGAGCGAACCGTTCTCTTTGGGGATGATCACGGAAGTACAGGGCCGGATGATCCCCTGGATGGTATTGACGCTGTATATGGATCCTACCACCATCGCGCCACTGTTGCCTGCACTGGCAAAAGCGTCTATCTTTCCATGTTTGAGCAGGTGAAACCCGATGGCTATACCTGAATTGGGTTTTTGCATGATAGCGCGGGTCGGGTGCTCGCTCATCCCGATCACATCCGGAGCATCAACAATATCAAAATGATCGGAGTTACACCCGATTTTCTTCAAGCCCTCCCGAATCACCTGTTCCGGCCCGATCATCACGATCCGGTCATTAGGGGATATCTCAGTCAGGGCTTTGCATGCACCTGATATGGTAGCATCAGGGGCAAAATCCCCTCCCATAATATCCAGTCCTATTTTCATATTTGCAAAGTTATTGGGAAATTATTTATTCCCCGGTTTTGCTCATCACCAGCTTGCCTTTGTAGTAAAGGTCGCCATCGACATAATAGGCGCGGTGATAAACATGAATGGCCCCGGTTGCCGGGCATTTGGCCAGCGTGGGCTTTTCAATCTGGTGATGGGTCCTTCTCTTGTCCCTTCTGGTTTTCGAGTGTTTACGCTTTGGATGTGGCATATCGTTTTAAAATTTATTTTCCTGGTTCGTATTATCTTTTAACTGCTTGAGCTTCTCCCACCGGGTGTCTACCTGTGGCTCCCTGCCTTCGCTGATGAAACGGGTGATTTCCGGGTCGCAGAGACTGCCCCCGGCTGTATTCTCACCGTGTACCCTTTTCATGGGGAGCAGCAAATGGATGTATTCGTAGAAAAACTGGCTCAGATCGATCTCATGTTCTTTTTCATGGATCATCAGCACCTCTTCCGACACCTCCTGGTGCTCGCTGCCGAACTTGACGATCAGCCGGGTTTCTCCATCCAGCGGCTGTTTGTAGTCCTGCCCGCAACGGTCACAGGGTATGGTTACCAGGCCTGTGAAATGGAATTGGAAGATGAGCATCCGCTCCTGCCTTTCCATTCGGCAAACCACCTGTATCCTCCCTTCGCCGATCTCCGAATGTTCGAAATTCTCAAAGAACTCATCGTCAATATCGAAGGCAAAATTATAGTTTCCTGCCCTTAATCCGCTGAAAGGGATCACAAATTGTCGCATGTAATCCACGTCATTCCCTCCTGAAAAATTGGGGGGCAAAATTAGCGATTAATATTCTGACAGACAAATCTTTTTTCATCAACTAAATTATTTACCGCAGATTAACAGATTTTTTCTCATAAATTGTTAAATAATTAACAAAAACATAATTTTGCAGGTCTGAAATTGCTAACAAAAAAACTGCGCTATGTTCAATAAGATGATTGCTGCCATACTGCCGTATATGCCGAAAAGCTTTGTATGGATTTTTTCCAGAAGATATATTGCCGGGAAGAAGATCGAGGATGCCATCCGGGCATCCCGGGAACTGAATGAAGAGGGGATCATGGTGACGGTCGACCTGCTCGGGGAGTTCATCACCAGGCTGGATGAGGCCGAAAGCAATAAAAATGAATACCTGGAGATCATCGATACCTTCATCCGGGAGAATATCGACGGAAATTTCTCGCTGAAGCCGACCATGTTCGGGTTGCTGATCGATAAAGATATCTGCTACCGGAATATCCGGGAGATTGTTGCCAAAGCGGCCTCTTACGACAACTTCATCCGGATCGACATGGAAGATTCGCAGTGTGTCGACCTGGAGATCGAACTATACCGGAAACTGAAAGCTGAGTTCCCGAAGCATGTGGGGCTCGTGGTTCAGGCCTACCTGAAGCGGACGCTGAAGGATCTGGAGAGCCTGATGGATCTGCACACACCGGATAATCCGCTCAACTACAGGCTTTGCAAGGGCATTTACGTGGAACCGGCTGAAATCGCCTATAAGAAATACGAGGAGATCAACCAGCATTTTCTGGAAGACCTCGAATACATGTTCCGGCAGGGTATGTACCCCGGGATTGCCACACATGATAAGCCTTTGGTGGAAGGCGCCTACCGGTTGATTGAAAAGTACCATGTCCCGAAAGATAAGTATGAGTTCCAGATGCTTTATGGCGTCACGCCTGAACTGAGGAAGTCGATCGTTGAAAAGGGCCACCGCATGCGGGTGTATGTACCCTTCGGCGAACAATGGTTTGCTTACAGCACCCGCCGCCTCAAGGAAAATCCCAGGATGGCCTGGTTGATCATCAGGGCACTGTTTTCCAGAGGGTAAAACTTTCGAACAAAAACGCTATATTTGCCGAAATTTTGCACACCCCCATGGAGAAGAAAAATATCGGAAAGATTGTTCAGATCATCGGTCCGGTGGTCGATGTCGCTTTTGAAGATGAAACCCAGCTCCCCAATATTTATGACGCCCTTGAAGTTGTCAACGACAAGGGAGAGGTGATCGTCCTGGAATGTCAGCAGGACATCGGGGAAAACACGATCCGGACCGTTGCCATGGATTCGACCGACGGGTTACGTCGCGGCAAGGAGGTGATCGGATACGGTCAGCCTATTTCCATGCCGGCGACGGAGGAGGTCCGCGGGCGTCTTTTCAATGTGATTGGCAAACCCATCGATGGTCTTGGAGAGGTATCGCGTGAAAAATTATATCCCATCCACAGGGATCCGCCTTTGTTTGAGAACCTGACAACGCGTCAGTCGGTGCTGTATACCGGGATCAAGGTGATCGACCTGATCGAGCCCTATTCGAAAGGCGGCAAGATCGGACTGTTCGGCGGCGCCGGCGTGGGCAAGACGGTCATCATCATGGAGCTCATCAACAACATTGCCAAGGTGTACGCGGGGATGTCCGTTTTTGGCGGTGTAGGGGAGAGGACGCGTGAAGGGAATGATCTGCTGCGCGAAATGATCGAATCGGGTGTGATCCAGTATGGGGATGAATTCATAGCGGATATGGAGAAGGGGGGATGGGACCTGACGAAAGTGGACCGGGAGAAGCTGAAGGATTCGAACATCACGTTGGTTTTCGGCCAGATGAACGAACCGCCGGGGGCTCGCGCACGGGTGGCCCTTTCAGGCCTCACCCTGGCCGAATATTTCCGCGACGGGGATGAGAAATCGGGCGGCAAGGATATCCTCTTCTTCATCGACAATATATTCCGCTTCACCCAGGCCGGTTCGGAAGTGTCGGCCTTGCTGGGGCGCATGCCGTCGGCGGTAGGCTACCAGCCGACCCTGGCGTCCGAAATGGGCCTCATGCAGGAACGCATCACCTCTACCAAGCGCGGCTCCATCACTTCGGTGCAGGCGGTCTACGTCCCCGCCGACGACCTCACCGACCCGGCGCCGGCCACTACCTTCGCCCACCTCGATGCCACCACGGTTCTGAACCGCAAGATCTTCGAGATCGGCATCTACCCGGCCGTTGACCCGCTCGATTCCACCTCGCGAATCCTGACACCCGAAATCGTCGGAGAGGAGCATTATAATACCGCCCAGCGTGTCAAGCAAATCCTGCAGCGCTACAAAGAGCTCCAGGATATTATCGCCATCCTGGGCATGGACGAACTTTCGGATGAAGACAAGCTCGTGGTGAGCCGTGCCCGGCGTGTACAGCGCTTCCTGTCGCAACCCTTCCACGTCGCCGAACAATTCACCGGTATCCCCGGCACCATCGTGCCTATCGAAGATACGATCAAAGGTTTCAGGATGATCCTCGACGGAGAAGTCGACGAATACCCCGAAGCAGCCTTCAACCTGGTCGGCACCATCGAAGAAGCGATCGAGAAAGGGAAAAAGATTTTGGTCGAGAACCAGTAGGAAGAAGACAGAAGTCAGAAGTCAGAAGACAGAAGTCAGAAGACAGAAGATAGAAGTCTGAGACAGAAGACAAAAAACGCGAAACAAGAAACAAGAAACAAGAAACCCTTCCCATGACGCTCGAAATCATCACACCCGACCAGACATTGTACACCGGCAAGGTGAGCATGGTGCAAATGCCGGGTGTTGAAGGCTTGTTTGCAGTCCTGCAAAATCATGCCCCGCTGATTGCCTCACTGAAAAAAGGAAAAGTCAAACTTCGGGACGAAAAAGACCAACTGCAATATATCGAGATCAATGGGGGAATTGTCGAAGTATTGAACAACCGCGTGCTCATCCTCTCGGAATAAATCCTCTTTCACAATAATTTCAACGCTTTTCTTTCCGTTTTCATCTTATTTACTACTTTTGTGAAAAATTTCACAATAAAAGAATTATTATGAAAATAACTCATATTGAGCACATTGGCATCGCCGTGAAGAATCTGGAAGAGGCTATTCCTTTTTACGAGGAGGTTCTCGGGCTGAAATGTTATGCCATCGAGGAGGTGAAGGACCAGAAGGTGAGAACGGCCTTTTTTAAAGTAGGGCAGACCAAGATCGAATTACTGGAATCGACGGATCCGGAAGGCCCTATCGGGAAGTTCATTACCAACCGGGGAGAAGGGGTGCATCACCTGGCTTTTGCCGTGGAGAACCTGGAGGAGTGCTTGCAGGAGACGGAGGCGAAAGGCATTCGCCTGATCGACCGGCAGCCGCGCAAGGGGGCCGAGGGCTTGCATATTGCTTTCCTGCATCCCAAATCGACGCTGGGAGTGTTGACGGAGTTCTGCGAGAATAAAAACAAGTAGCATCATGGTAAAAGAGCGATTTATACACGACCGCCACCGGGAGATCAGCGAGTTGCTCGGCAACCGCGTAAAAGCCAGGATGGGCGGGGGAGAGGCGCGTATTGAGGCACAGCATGCCAAAGGGAAACTGACGGCCCGGGAACGGATCGAGATCCTGCTGGATGAGGGCAGTTTCGAGGAATTCGACATGTTCGTGACCCACCGCACCCACGATTTCGGGCTGGAAAATCAGAAGATACTTTCCGACGGGGTAGTGACCGGCCATGGCACGATCGACGGCAGGGTGGTGTATGTTTTTTCGCAGGATTTCACCGTTTTTGGCGGATCCTTGTCGGAAACCTTTGCGCAGAAGATCTGCAAGGTGATGGACCAGGCGCTCAAGGTGGGCGCGCCGGTGATCGGCATTAACGACAGCGGCGGGGCGCGTATCCAGGAAGGGGTGCGGAGCCTGGCGGGCTATGCCGAGATCTTCGAACGCAATATCCTGGCCTCGGGCGTCGTGCCGCAGATATCGGCCATCTTCGGACCCTGCGCCGGCGGCGCCGTCTATTCCCCGGCCCTGACCGACTTCATCGTGATGAGCGAAAAGACAAGCTACATGTTCGTAACCGGCCCGAAAGTCACCCGTACGGTCACCGGTGAAGATGTCACGGAAGAAGAACTGGGAGGGCCCGAGGTCCATGCCAGCAAATCGGGGGTGACCCACTTTGTGGCTGAAAACGAGGAGGAAGGGCTTTTGCTGATCCGCAAGCTGCTCAGCTATCTTCCACAGAACAACTTTGAAGATCCGCCGGTGATCGAATGTTCCGACCCGATCCATCGAAAGGAAGACATCCTCAATGAGATCATCCCCGAAGACCCGAACAAGCCCTATGACGTGAAAACGGTTATCTATAGCATACTCGATGAAGGGGAGTTCCTTGAAATCCACCAGGATTTTGCGCGAAATATCGTGGTTGGCTTCGGCCGGATGAACGGCATGACGGTGGGGATCGTGGCCAACCAGCCCATTTTCATGGCCGGGGTGCTGGATATCGACGCTTCGCGGAAAGCGGCGCGCTTTGTCCGCTTTTGCGATGCTTTCAACATCCCCATCCTGACGCTGGTGGACGTCCCCGGTTTCCTGCCAGGCACGGTGCAGGAATACGGCGGAATTATCATCCACGGGGCCAAACTGATGTATGCCTACGGCGAGGCGACTGTCCCCAAGATCACCGTGACATTACGGAAATCTTACGGCGGCGCCCATTGCGTGATGAGCTCCAAACAGCTCCGCGGGGATATCAACTACGCCTGGCCTTCCGCCGAGATCGCCGTGATGGGACCGGCCGGCGCCATCGAAATCCTCGAAGGTAAAACATTGCGTACGATCACCGATGAAGGTGAGCGGGCCGATTTTATCATGCAAAAAGAAAAAGAATACCGGGAAAAATTCGCCAATCCTTACGAGGCGGCGAGATATGGCTATATCGACGAGATCATCGAGCCGCGCAATACCCGTTTCCGGGTGATCCGCGCCCTGCAGACCCTTGTTTCGAAAAAAGACCTCACGCCTCCCAAGAAACACGGCAATATCCCCTTATAACGGTTATAGCAATGCAAATCGACTGGAACCTTATATTACAGGATGGGCTGATCATCACGATCGTCGGTTACGTCATCGTTTTCCTGGCGCTGGTGACCCTTTACTTTGTATTCACTTACCTGGCGCGGGTCATGGCATGGTATATCCGGAAGCGGCTCGAAAGGCAGGGAAAGCCGCTTAAGAGCAATGAGGATGACCTGATGATCCCCGGCGACGTGGGCGCTGCCATTGCCATGGCGCTGTTCCTCTACCACGAATTACATGATGAGGAAAGCAATGTGTTGACAATCAAAAGAATATCAAAAACATATTCCCCCTGGAGCAGCAAGATCTATTCGATGCGGGGAGGTTGGAAATAAAGGGTGTCATTATTAAACCTTTCAACAATGAAAACATTCAAATTCACCATTAAAGGTTACGATTACGAGGTGGAAGTTAAAAATATGGAGAACAATATCGCGGAGGTTGAAGTGAACGGGACGGTTTACCAGGTGGAGCTGCAGCGGGAAGTGAAAGCGGTGAAGACGCCTGTGATCGTTCGCGGCGACCAGGTAGCGCCGCGCAGCGCCCATAAGTTCAGGAAAAAGATCGGGACGGCCTTTGAAGTGAAGGCCCCGCTGCCCGGAAACATTATGCAGGTTTTCGTGAAAGAGGGCGATGAGGTGAAAAAGGGCGACAAGCTGCTGATGTACGAGGCGATGAAGATGGAAAACACCCTGACGGCGGAAAAAGAGGGGGCGGTGAAAAAAATACGCGTAACGCCCGGCAGTAGCGTTTTGCAAGGTGACATACTGATGGAAATAGCCTGACAGCCATGACCCGGAAAAGAGCGCTCACGTTTTTTATGATACTGGCCCTGGTGGCCCTCCTGCAGATGGCATTCTCATTTGCAGATGATACGATTTCCATATTTAATGCGGCTGATCAGCAACAGGAAGAGACCATTGCGCATATCCTGGAGGAAGACAGGGACAAGGCGCTGGAAGGGATCCGTAAATTCCTGTCATTTACCGGTTTTGCCAATGCCACACCCGGTCACCTGGGGATGATCATTGTAGGGCTGGTCTTTATTTTCCTGGCCATCCGCTATGAATATGAACCTTTGCTGTTGATCCCTATCGGTACCGGGATCATTATCGGGAACATTCCTTTTTTCCAGGCGGAGGGATTGAACCTGCAACTGGGTATCTACCAGGATGGCAGTGTCTTGAACATTTTATACCAGGGGGTGACACGGGGGCTTTATCCGCCGTTGATCTTCCTGGGGATCGGGGCGATGACCGATTTTTCCTCCCTGATCTCCAATCCCAGGCTGATGCTTTTGGGAGCGGCGGCCCAGATGGGCATCTTCATCACTTTCCTGGGAGCGCTGATACTGGGTTTCAACCTGCCTGAAGCGGGATCCATCGGGATCATCGGCGGGGCAGACGGTCCCACGGCCATTTTCCTTTCCTCAAAACTGGCCAACGGCGGCATTGTCAATGGTATTCAAACCATGAACCTGATCGGGCCCATCGCCATTGCCGCCTATTCTTACATGGCGCTGGTGCCGGTTATCCAGCCGCCCATCATGCGGTTGCTGACCAACCCCCGGGAACGGCAGATCAAAATGAAACCGCCCAGGGCTGTTTCGAGATTTGAAAAGATCATGTTCCCGATCGTCGGGCTGATCCTCACCTCGTTTATCTCGCCCGGGGCGCTGCCCCTGCTGGGGATGCTGTTCTTCGGGAATATCCTGAAGGAAAGCGGTGTCACGCGCAGGCTGGCCGATACGGCAAAGACCTCCCTGATCGATATCGTGACCATTGTCCTGGGACTGACCGTCGGCGCATCGACCCAGGCCGACGTATTCATCACCTCCCAGTCATTGCTGATCTTTGTCCTCGGGGCTGTGTCGTTCATGATCGCCACCGCCAGCGGGGTTATCTTTGCCAAAGTGATGAATTTTTTCCTGCCGGCTCAAAATAAGATCAACCCCCTTGTCGGGGCCGCCGGCGTATCGGCCGTGCCCGACAGCGCCCGCGTGGTGCAAATGGAAGGCTTGAAGGCAGACCCGTCGAACCACCTGCTTATGCACGCCATGGCCCCCAATGTATCGGGCGTGATCGGCTCGGCCGTGGCGGCAGGGATATTGATGAGCTTTCTGTTATGAGTGGTATTGGGTGTTGGTTATTGGGTGTTTGGCGTGATAATTTCTTAACTTTGTAAAAAAATTATTATCATGAAAACTGCAATCAGACTGCTGGTGGCATTGGCCCTGCCGGCAATCCTTTTCTTTTCGGCCTGTAAAGATGACAATGGGGTTAATCTCTTCACCGTGGAAGATGACAAGGCATTTGGGTTACAGATGAAAGAGATGATACAGAGCGATCCGGCGAAGTACCCTGTTTTAAACAAAAACCAGCACCCGGAGGCATACAGTCACATTGAACGGGTGAGGGACTCCATCCTTGCCACGGGCCTGGTTAATTATGACAAGGAGTTTGTCTGGGAGGTTTTCATTATCAACGATACGATCATGAATGCCTTTTGCACCCCGGGAGGATACGTTTATTTCTTTACGGACCTGATCAAATTCCTCGATAACGAAGCCGAATTTGCCGGGGTGATGGCACACGAGATGTCACATGCCGCCCGCCGCCATTCAACGCAGCAACTGACCAAAGCTTACGGTCTGCAGATTTTACTGTCGATCGTCCTGGGCCAGAACCCCAACCAGCTGGCGGAAATAGCCGCCGATCTGGCTGCCGGCGTTGCCTTCCTGGCTTTCAGCCGGAGCGATGAATACCAGGCGGATGAAGATGCGGTAAAATATCTCTATGCAACCTCCTACGATGCCCGTGGGGTGGCCGGCTTTTTCGAGAAGATCGAAGGCAATCCGCAACCGCCCGAATTCCTCAGCACCCATCCCAATCCCGGCAACAGGATCGAAAAGATACTGGAGATCTGGCAAAGCCTCGGCGGAAAAGAAGGGGAAACCTTCCCGGATCGTTACCAGCAGTTTAAGAATAGTTTACCTTAAGCTGTTCCAGAGTTCCAGGGTTCCAGAGTTCCAGGGTTCCAGGGTTCCAGAGTTCCAGAGTTCCAGAGTTCCAGAGTTCCAGAGTTCCAGAGTTCCAAAGTTCCAGAGTTCCAGAGTTCCAAAGTTCCAGAGTTCCAATAATAAATACATGAATAAACCCTGAAACCTTGAAACCCTGAAACCTTGAAACCCTGAAACCTTGAA
>JAWOHY010000248.1:0-2723 GCA_046484945.1 Bacteroidales bacterium | reverse complement strand
ACTTAATAATTCAACTCATTATGATAATGATGGTAATTGTCGGGATGGCACCGGATGTGCGTAGTGCCGCAATTGAAGGAGTCTCATTTAAAAATGCTGTCATTGAGGAAGATATACGTTTGTCCATAAGGGGTAAAGGGCTTTTCCGATATCTAGGGTTTCTAAAAGCCTATGTGGGTGCTCTTTATCTGGAAGAAGGCAAACCTACCGAGGATGTTTTGTCTGATTCAGCCAAGCGACTGGAGATTGAATACTTTCACAAGATCAAAGGGGAGGAATTCGGATCGGTTACCACCAGATTGATTGCTCAAAATACCGACTCAAAGACATTTGAAAGACTGCTACCCCGCATTGAAAAATTTAATCAGATGTATGAAGATGTTGAACCGGGTGATCGTTATTCTCTGACATATATCCCTGGCAAAGGCACCGAATTGGCATTGAACGGAAAGTCCATAGGAGTTATATATGGTGCTGATTTTGCGTCTGCCGTTTATGCCATATGGTTGGGACAAAACCCCATCAACCAATCTTTTAAACAACAGTTAATGGGACCTCCATGAGCAGCAGCGATTCGCATAAAGTACCATTTTTTAAAAAATTGGCCTATGCCTTGCCGGCCTATGCCCTGGCAATTATCGGAATACCGGTTTACGTTTATATCCCGAAGTTTTACACGGATGTGGTCGGGGTTAATGTTATATTTCTGGGATATATCCTTTTCAGTGTACGCATTTTCGATGCTGTTACCGATCCGGTAATCGGTTATTTGTCTGATCGGACCAGGACAAGATTTGGGCGGAGGCGTCCTTACATAGCTGTAGGTTCCCTATTGACTGCTTTCATGATGATTCTGCTGTTCAACCCCCCTGAGGCAACGCCGTCTTTTGAGACCCTATGGTTCGGTGTTTTTATCTATGCCCTTTTTCTTTTCTGGACCATCGTTACGGTTCCTTACGAATCTCTGGGACCTGAGATAACCTTTGATTATCATGAACGGATATCCCTGTTTGGAATGCGGGACGGCTTTCTGCTTGCCGGAACCTTGGCGGCTGTCGCAGCTCCTGCATTTATTCAATGGATTTTTGGACTTTCAGGTGATCCTGCAGATGAGAGGACTAAATTTTTCTGGATATCCATGCTGTATACACCGCTTCTGATTGGAACGGCTTGGTGGTGTGTGCTGGTCATCGAAGAACTGCATCCTCAGAAAAAGAAAAGAACAGGTTTTTTTCCAGGCATTCGTCAGGTAACTCATAACCGTCCTTTTATCATTCTTTTAATTGCCTATACCATCAGCGCCATCGGAAACAACCTGCCGGCAACCCTGATCCTGTTCTATGTGCAGTACGTGCTGCAATCCAACCTTGCCGATTTATTCCTGCTGTTGTATTTTGTAACCGGTATTATTTTCCTTCCGGGATGGATTTTCATTGCCCGGCGCATCGGAAAAAAGTTTGCCTGGCTGGTTTCAATGGCAATCAACACCGGTGCATTTACCGGTGTCTTTTTTCTTGGTCCGGGAGATGCCTTCATCTACGGTATCCTGGTGATCTTATCCGGTGTCGGTTTCGGGGCTGCGCTGGCTATTCCATCGGCAATACAGGCAGATGTAATCGATTATGACGAGTTCTTGACAGGAGAAAGGCGTGAGGGCCAGTATATTGGTTTATGGTCGGTTTCAAAAAAACTTGCAGCGGCTGTTGGTATCGGTGCCGGGCTTTCGATATTGGGGTTGGCCGGCTACACACCCAATGTTGAACAGACCCCAACAGTTCAATTGGTGTTGAGGACGCTGTATGCATTAGTGCCGTCCCTGTGCAACCTATTGGCAATTATTGTGGCATTGGCCTATCCCATCAATGAAAAAATTCATGAGCAAATAAAGCAGGCCATTGTTAAAAAACAAGCCGGCAAGATGGTTTTAGACCCGCTGGCAATGACCGGCAAAGCAGCCTGAAATCTTATTCATTGCTCCGAAGAAAGAGTAGACACATGAACATAACCACTATTTTGATGGTCAATTTTATAAGCGTGCTGATTATGATGTTGCTGGGATGGTTTATCAGCCTGATTTATCGCAATGTCACAATCGTTGATACATTGTGGGGTCTGGGCTTTATTATGATCGCCTGGCTGACTTTTTTCATGGCCGATGGTTTTTACGGGCGTAAGATGTTGATTACTCTTTTGGTTACCCTCTGGGGCCTTCGTCTCAGTTTGCATTTAACCTTGCGTAATTGGGGCCATGGCGAAGATCCTCGCTATGAAAGCTGGCGTGAAAAAAGTGGGGACCGATTCTGGTTGGTAAGCCTTTTCAAAGTTTTTGTCCTGCAGGCGGTTTTTATGTGGGCCATAGCTTTGGCTTTGCAATGGGGCCAATTCTCGTCGGTTCCGGCAAAATTCACAGCCCTGGATTATGCGGGTACGGGAGTTTGGGTGATCGGCTTTTTTTTCGAAGCGATCAGTGACTGGCAACTGTCCAGATTCAAGGCGGATCCGTCTAACAAAGGACGTGTCATGGACCAGGGGCTATGGGCCTATTCCCGTCATCCGAATTATTTCGGAGAATGTCTCATATGGTGGGGTCTATTTCTGATAACATTGGCAACACCATCGAGCGGATGGACCATCATCAGTCCGATTATCATTACCGTTGTCCTGTTAAAAATGACCGGAGTTCCCATGATGGAAAAGACGATTGTCCACACCCGGCCGGGTTA
>JAWOHY010000131.1:0-12147 GCA_046484945.1 Bacteroidales bacterium | reverse complement strand
CCTATCGGCTGCGAAGATGGCCCACGATGTGGCCCAACTCGGGGAAGATCAATTCGCTGCACGCCAGCCGGCAGGCCTTGTTTCCGGAAAAACCCGGCCCACAAAGGCAAATCGATAACAAGAGGGTTATGGCGCTACAGCCGCCATCCCAATTACTCAGGGGAGATCCTCACCTGGTGGGGTTTGTTCCTCTTCGCCATGGCTACCGGCCCATCGGCCTGGTGGACCATCATCGGGCCGGTTTCCATCACCCTGATGTTTATCTTTGCCAGCATCCCGATGATTGAACGGCGGCATATGGAGAGAAGAACAGATTATCTGGATTACAAACTGTCGACATCCATGCTTTTTCCGCTCAAATTCAGGTGAAAATAAACATTACCGGTTATGATTTGTTTGATGGATATAAGACCAAACAAAAACATATCATGAAACCATATTCTTTCTTCATCATACTATTCATTCTTCCCCTGTTATTATTTTCACAACCGGAGTACCGGATCATTCCGGATGTGATTTACGGCCGGAAAGCGGGCATGGCGCTGACGTACGATGTGTTCATCCCCACGGATAATGCCAACGGCGCGGGCATCATCCACCTGGTCAGCGGAGGCTGGAATTCGAGGTATATGATGCCCGATACCATTGCGCATAATTATTATCCACTGCTGAATGAAGGATATACCGTTTTCGCCCTTCGCCATGGCAGCAGCCCTAAGTTTACCATTCCCGAAGCCGTAGACGACGTGATTCTCGGAGCCTGGCACATTCACGCCAATAGTGCGCAATACGGGGTCGATTCAACGCGGCTGGGCATTTTTGGCGGCAGCTCCGGCGGGCAGCTTTCCCTGATGGCCGGCCTTTCGGGAGAGAAAAACCCCGTCAGCGCCATAGTTGCCTTCTTCCCTCCCGCCGACCTGCGCAATGTCCCCGACTTCATCAAGGCATTCATCCCGGCCATGGATTTCGACACCACTTTAGCCGCCTCCGTGTCACCGGTCACCTTTGCCAGTCCCGGCGATCCCCCTACCCTGCTGATCCACGGGACTTCCGATTTTGTCGTCGGACTATGGCAATCGGAAAAAATGTATGACGCCCTCCAGGAAAACAACGTCGTTTCCAAACTGGTGGTTTACCAGGGAATGACCCATGGCAACAGCTACGGGGCGAAAGGAAGATACTATGAAGAAGCTAACCGGGAAATGCTTGAATGGTTCGGCACGCACCTTCTCATAAAAAATAACAGCTCGCCCACCGGGACACAATAAAACATCAGCTAAACAATACGGCAGATAAAAAACAAATTATATTACATTTGTAGGCTATTTTTGAGAAACCTAATCAAAAGACATGGAAATTACCAGACTCTTTGATCTCTTACCTTACTATAAATCAACTTTCAGGGAAAAAGACGATGCCATTGCAGGCAAAGAGGGCGGGAAATGGGTGAAATACTCCATCCATCAATACATGGATGCTGCGGACAATATCAGTTATGGTCTGTTGCAGCTCGGTATTCAGAAGGGTGATAAGATCGCCACCATTTCCAACAACCGTCCCGAATGGAATTTCCTGGATATGGGCATTCTGCAGGTAGGCGCCGTTCACGTCCCGATTTATCCCACCATCAGCGAATCGGATTACAAATACATCCTGGCCCACGCTGAAGTGAAATATGTCTTCGTGGCCGGCAAGGAGCTTCTGCGCAAGATCGAGCACATTCTTCCTGAAATCCCGGGCATCAAAGGATTATTCACCTTTAAGCTGGTTGAAAATCAGAGGCACCTGAACGAATTGATGGAGATGGGAAAGTCCGGCAGTCAGCCTGAGGTACTCAAAAAGTTGAAAGACAGCGTCCAGCCCGACGATATGGCTACCCTGATCTATACTTCCGGCACGACCGGCAATCCCAAAGGGGTGATGCTCACCCACCGGAACATCCTCAGCAACGTATTGGCCGTGAAGCATATTTTCCCCGTCGATGACACCTGCAGAGGGGTGAGCTATCTCCCGCTATGCCATGTGTACGAAAGGATGAATATTTATGTTTATCATATTCTCGGCGTATCGGTTTATTATGCTGAAAACATGGGAACAATTGCCGACAATATCCGGGAAATCAAACCCGAGATACTCACCACGGTACCCCGGCTGCTTGAAAAAGTCTTTGACAAGATCATCGCGAAAGGAAATGCGCTCAGTGGCATCAAGAAGGGCATTTTCAAGTGGGCGCTCAGTATTGCGAACCGTTATGAATTAAAGGGAAAGGGCGGCCTATATCTCGCTTTCCTGAGACTGGCGGATAAACTGGTGTTCGTGAAATGGCGGGAAGCGCTGGGCGGTCGCCTCAGGGTGATCGTTTCGGGTGGCGCTGCTTTGCAGGAACGACTGGCACGCATTTATACCGCTGCCGGCATACCGGTCCTGGAAGGTTACGGACTCACGGAAACCTCACCGGTTATAGCCGTCAACACCCTGGAAGAGGGCGGTATGATGTTCGGTACGGTTGGGAAGCCACTGGCCAACGTGGAGGTGAAGATAGAAAGTGACGGGGAGATCGTGGCCCGGGGACCGAATATCATGATCGGTTATTTCAAGGATCCCGGCATGACGAAAGAGGCCATTGAACCGGACGGCTGGTTCCATACAGGGGATGTCGGCAAACTGGAACCATCGGGCCATCTACGGATTACCGGAAGGAAGAAAGAGATCTTCAAAACATCTCTCGGAAAATATATCAGTCCGCAATTGCTCGAAAACAAATTCAAGGAATCAAATTTTATCGACGGCATTCTTATCCTCGGTGAAAATCAAAAGTATGCCGCCGCCCTGGTGGTGCCCGATTTCAACCACCTGCGCTCCTGGTGCGAACACAAGGGCATCCCGTATACTTCAGACAGGGAAATGATCAAGGACCCGCTAGTGAAAAAGCGCTTTAAGAAAGAGATCGATCATTTCAATAAATTCTTCGGAAGCACCGAAAAGCTCCAAAACTTTGAGCTCATCGACCATGAATGGAGTGTCGAAACAGGTGAGCTCACCGCCAATCTGAAGCTAAAAAGATCTTATATCCTGGATAAGTATTCAGAAGAAGTGGAAAGGCTTTTCCACTAGAAGATCAATGCATTATTTTATAGACCATTTCCCGCAACAGCTCGCCCTCTTCGGTCGAACCGTTATTCACCCCCTTGGCGCGAAGGTCATAATCCTTCAGTAACCGGATGATTGCCCGCAACTTCCGGAAGGAATAGTTCCGGGAAGCCTGAATGTAATCCTTTACAAAAAAAGGATTCACTGATAAGACGGATGCGGCATTTCCCTTTGACTTATCCTTCAGCTGATGGTAAATCATCACTTTCATGAAGAAGTTGTATAAGATGGTCAGCACAACCACCAGCGGGCCTTGTTTCGGGTTGGCGGAAAAATAACTGATGATCCGGTTTGCCTTTATGATGTCTTTGGCGCCAAGGGCGTTTTGCAATTCGAAAATATTGTAATCTTTACTGATACCGATATTTCGCTCAATGATACCTGAGTCGATGGCGCTGCCGGCCGGGAGATTAATAATGAGTTTTTCCAGCTCGTTACTGATCCGGCTGAGATCATTGCCGAGGTAATCGGCCAGCATCTGGCAGGCGTCGGGCCTGATCGAAAAACCCTTCAGAGTGATCTGCCTGGAGATCCAACCCGGTATTTTATCGTCATAAAGCTTCGCCGAAAGAAATACGACCCCTGTTTTTTCTGTGGTTTTTACGAAAGTTTTTCGCTGGTCCAGCTTGCGGTATTTATGTGCCAGGACCAGTATGGTTGAAGACTGGGGATTTTTCAGGTAGGGTTCCAATTCATCGATGTTGTCGAGATCCTGCGCCTCCCTGACAACGACCACCTGGTAATTCGCCATCATCGGGTAACGGCGTGCGATGTCGATAAGTTGTCCTGTTGAAATATCCCGGCCGTAAACCACCGTCTGGTTGAACTCCTTTTCGGTATCGGTAAGTACTGTATCTTCGATCAGATCAGTGATGACATCGATAAAATAAGGCTCCTCACCGTGCAGCAGATAAACCGGGTGGTAAATCTTCTTACGGATGTCTTCAACGATATTTTCGAAGGTAAGGGTTGCCATTAAAACCGCAGATGTTTGACAGTCAGGCCTTCATGAATAAGCTGGTTGAGGGAATCGATCCCGATGCGGAGATGCACCTCCACGAATTGCCGGGTCACTTCTTTATCCTTCTCCTCCGTTTTGATGCCGTCAGGGATCATCGGCTGATCGCTGACCAGCAGCAAAGCCCCTGAAGGGATCCCGTTCGCGAAGCCAACGGTAAAAAGGGTGGCGGTTTCCATATCAATGGCTATGCAACGGATCATTCGCAGATACTCCTTGAATTGCTCGTCAAATTCCCAGACGCGGCGGTTGGTAGTGTAGACCGTCCCGGTCCAGTAATCGCGGTCATGATCGCGAATGGTGGTGGAAACCGCCTTTTGCAGGTTAAAAGCGGGCAAGGCCGGCACCTCAGGCGGATAATAATCGTTGGATGTGCCATCACCCCTTATGGCGGCAATGGGCAGGATCAAATCGCCGATCTGGCTCTTTTTCTTCAACCCGCCGCATTTGCCAAGAAACAACATCGCCTTTGGGTCGATGGCCTCCAGCAGATCCATAATGGTGGCCGCATTGGAACTGCCCATCCCGAAATTGATAATGGTAATGCTATTTGCCGTAGCATTGGGCATGGGCCGGTCCCTGCCGTTCACCGGTACATCGTGCCAGGCTGCAAAAAGATCGACATAATGGTCGAAATTAGTCAGAAGAATGTATTTTCCAAACGCATCCAGCGATAATCCCGTATAACGCGGCAGCCAGTTATTGACAATCTCCTCTTTGGTTTTCATACCGGAATATTTAATGCAAATGTAGCGATTTATAAGGATTATTTAACTTTACAGCTTCAGGTTCAGATATTCTTTTCAATCATTAAAATGCGTAAACTCAATTTCCCTGATTATGATTTCCGGATAAAGGAACGGGAAGGAAAACCGTTCATTTTTGATCCGGTCAGAAAAAAATTTGTCGCCCTGACCCCGGAGGAATGGGTTCGGCAACATGTGATCCAATACCTGGCAAAGGATAAAAATGTTCCGTTATCGCTCATTAAAGTTGAATCTGAATTTCAGTTATTAAAAACCAGGAAAAGATTTGACGTGGCAGTTTTCAACCGGAACGGGATACCGCTGCTGATTGTTGAATGTAAATCTACCTCCGTGGAACTTTCACAAAATGAGATGGATCAGGCCCTCCGTTATAACATGTCATTGAAAGTGAAATATTTATGGCTGACCAACGGGTACCATCACATATTCTGCCAGGCAGACCCGGAAAAGGGCACCATCAGCCAGATTCATGATTTACCCGTTTTAAATAATCAAAATCCCGGTAACGAATAAAAAAAAACTTTACATTTGCGAGGCATTAAATCCAAACCCTATGAACTTGAAATTTACTGTAATAAAGATTGTTCTCACGATTATCATCATCGTCCTGGCATACCTGATCTACGAAAGCATCATGCGACCTGTCAGGTTTAACCAGGCAGTCTATGAAAGAGAAAAAGCTGTAATTTCACGGCTGGCTGATCTCAGGCTAAGCCAGCAGTTCTACAAAAGGCAGTACAATCATTACACTGATAGTTTTGACACCCTGATCACATTCCTGAAATCAGGAGAAATCCCGGTTGTCAGCCTGATCCCGGATCCGACCGACACAACTTTTACCAGGTCGATCAGCGATACCCTGGGTTTTGTAAATGTTGCCGACTCCCTCTTCAGCAGAAAGGTGAATTTCAGTGTCGATTCCCTGCGCTTCATACCATTCTCCGGTAAAAAATTATTTGAAATCGAGGCCGGTAAAATCGAACGGGGGGGCATTAACGTCCCCGTATTTGAAATCAGGGCTCATTACAATGCTTTCCTGAAAGGGCTGGATGCGCAATTGATCGTGAACCTGGTGAAATCCAGGGAAGATATTGAGCGCTATCCCGGGTTGAAGGTTGGGTCGATGCAAGAACCGTCAACCGACGGGAATTGGGAATAATCATTATCTTTGGGGTAAACCGGCGATAAACACCCCGCCGGTCAACCACACTCCCGATGAATAATTTTGAATGGCATCACCGCTTTGCCGATCCGGTTGCGGAACGGTTATCACCTTATTTTTCCCGCCTTTTTGTCATTCTCGGTCAACATTCACTGCAATTCGCTATTCTCAACTCGGAGACGAACATGTTCGTGGCCCTGAGTGATCTCAGGCTGAAGACGAACCTGAAAGGCCCCATTTTATACGCGGAACATCTCAGGCAGTTATTTCTTGAAGAGGGACTGCTGCAAAAGCCATATTCCTCTGTAACCATCGGGGTTGAAACCCCTGTTCATACGCTTGTGCCTTCCGCCATGTTCGACCGCGATCATATGAAACACTATCTCAGGTTTCATTTCCGGCTTCCGGAGGAGCATCCTCTTTTCTGCGAACATATTCCGGAGGTTGACGCTTATAACATCCATAGTATCGATCCGGCAATCCTTGCGGTCATCCATCAGTTTTTTCCTGAAGCCGCCACGATGCACCCGGGAACATCCCTGGTCAGGTCATGTTACCAGGATTACCGGCTGAATCAACGATCCGTATGTCTTTTTCTGCACGTTCGTGAACCCGACATTGATCTCTGTTGTATTGGTGAAAACGGCTTGCTTTTTTTCAACTCGTTTACGTATCATTCCAAAGAGGACCTTCTCTACTTTACCCTTTATGCCATGGATCAACTTAAATTGCATGTGGAAGACACTACGGTCAATATTTCAGGTTTCCTGGAAAAGGATACCGATGCGTATGCACTGCTCAGCCAGTACATACCGCAGCTATCTTTCACCACCCGTCCCGGGCCGGCAGTATACAGTCCGGTCTTACATTCCCTTCCCGGGCATTTTTATCAACCCTTATTCGGACTGGCACTATGCGGATCATAAGGGGCAGCCACCGGGGCAGGAGGATCAACCCGCCGGTAAGCCTGCCGGTTCGGCCAACCACCGACCTGGCCAAGGAAAGCCTGTTTAATATATTGGATAACAATATCTATTTTGAAGATACCCGGGTACTCGACCTCTATGCCGGGACCGGGAGTATATCCTATGAGTTTGCCTCCAGGGGCGCCCCGCTGGTGATTGCCGTGGATATTAACCCCCGCTGCGTCCGGTATATCAGCAAAACAGCCGAAGAATTGGGCTTCAGCCAGTTAAAAGCCATCCGGTCATCTTCCCTGGGCTATCTCCGGCAAAACGCCGGGAAATTCGACCTGATCTTCGCCGATCCGCCATATGACCTGGAAGGCATAACGGAAATCCCGGAAACGGTATTCGACCGCCAGATGCTGAACCCTGACGGCTGGCTTATCATAGAACATCCTCAACAAATTGATCTTTCGAATTTTCCATATTTTTATGAGAAGCGAAAATACGGCAAGGTGAACTTCTCTTTTTTCAGATTTGTATCCAAATAAAAAAGGCCATCCTGTCCGGATGGCCCTCTATGTGTTCATAAACCAATGCTTGTGATCAATACTCATCTTCGTGGAAGAAGAAATCCTCCTTGGTCGGATAATCGGGCCAGATATCCTCTATGCTTTCATAGATATCTCCCTCATCTTCCAGCTCTTTAAGATTTTCAATCACCTCTGCGGCAGCACCTGACCGGATGCACCAATCAATCAGCTCCTCTTTCGTACATGGCCAGGGAGCGTCTTCCAGCTTCGATGCTAATTCCAGCGTCCAGTACATATCATTAAAAATTAAAGGATTAATTTTTTGCAAAAATATACTATTTTAGCACAAAGTCAAGTTGTTTTCACATATCGTAAAATAATCTTTAAAACCTTGCTTTCCAGATAGTTTCATCCACATTGAGGTCTTTTGCCAGCCGCCTGGCCAATACAAACAGGTAATCTGCCAGCCTGTTAAGGTACTGAATAACCTTCGGTTCAACCGCTTGTGCCTGCGACAGGCGTATCACATGCCGTTCAGCCCTGCGGCAGACGCAGCGGGCCACGTGACAGTATGATACCACCGGATGCCCGCCCGGAAGGATAAAGGATTTCAATGCTGGAAGCACTTCATTCATATTGTCAATTTCCTTTTCCAGATAAGTGATGTCCGCATCGTACAAGGGCGGTAACTTTACCTTTGATCCGGCATCCGGGTCCTTGGCAATCAACGATTCAGCCGTGAAAAGCCGGTCCTGTATCTCCAGTAAAACTTCCTTAAAATGCGGATCAATATCATGGTCGCGGATCAACCCGATAAAAGAGTTTAACTCATCAATGGTGCCATAAGCTTCAATACGGGGATGAAATTTAGGCACACGGGTACCGCCGATCAGCGAAGTCTCCCCCTTGTCACCGGTTTTGGTGTATATTTTAAATGAAGGATCCATAGAGTCGTGAATTGTATAAAATGAATACCTGCCCTAACAAGCAGATAGCATAATTGTTTATACCGGGATATCGTTCTGTTGACCGGTTTTTTGATGATCTATTTCAATGTTCTTTTGATCGGTCTCTATTTCGCCATCGATCAGCCGGATAATACGCTGCGCATAACGGGCGATCGATTCTTCATGGGTAACCAGGATGATGGTATTCCCTGCCCGGTGAATATCATGAAGAAGCCCCATGATCTCCACGGAGGTTTTCGAATCCAGGTTCCCGGTAGGTTCGTCGGCCAGGATCAGCGAGGGATTGTTAACGAGCGCGCGGGCAGTGGCTACGCGCTGCCGCTGCCCCCCCGACAACTCGTTGGGCTTGTGATTCATGCGGTCACTCAGACCCACAGCATGAAGGGCCTTTTCGGCCATCTTAATGCGTTCGGTTTTGCCAATACCGGCATAAACCAGCGGCAACATCACATTCTCCAATGCGGTGGAACGCGGCAGCAGGTTAAAGGTCTGAAAAATAAAACCGATCTCCTTGTTCCTGATCTCCGCCAGTTCATTATCATTCAGCTTACTGACATCATTTCCGCTAAGGAAATATTGCCCGGAGGTAGGTGTATCCAGGCAGCCCAGCAGGTTCATCAGGGTCGACTTGCCGGAACCGGATGGTCCCATCAATGCTACAAATTCATTTTTTTCGATCGTGGCGGAAACACCGCGGAGCGCCCTGACCACCTCCATGCCCACCTTAAAATGCCGGGTGATGTCCACCAGCCTGATCACTTCATTATGCATAACCATCGGATTGAAACAGACAAATGTATAAAACATTTAGAAATACCGAAGCCTGAAATGCTGCCGGGATAATTCTTTCCTGAATAAAACCCACCCGGAACTGAAAAAATCAAGGCTTACCCTGACCTCCTGCCGTCCGCAAATAGTGTTCCAGGCCTTCTCCACTTCCGGAGAATAGCGGATATCATCGAAAACGATGATCGATCCATTGGTTATGAAAGGGAGGCACTGGTTGAAATAATCCAGCATAGCGATTCCATGGTGATGGCCATCGATATAAACCAGGTCTGCCCTTCCCAGGCGGTCCAATGCCGTTCCAAGTGTCTCGCTGAAAGGGCCGGTCAGCAGGTCCACATTATGCAACTCCAACTGATTAAAATGTTCCTTTGCTTTCCGGCTCAGCTCGGGGCAACCCTCAAGCGTAACGAGCTGTGCATCCCGGTTCGACAGGGCCAGGTACGATGCCGTTATTCCCAGGGAAGTTCCCATTTCAAGCATATGCTGCGCCTGCAGGAATTGCGCAAGCCGGAATAAGCGCTTTGCTTTAGCGGGCGAGGTAAGGGAACGCCTGGCTATATCGCTGATCTTTACCGGATAGATCCGCTTCCGGCATCCATCGGCACCTGTCCCGTAATCTGTTTTGAGGATCACTTCATCATTTTTCAGACATTGCTTTCGGATCCCCTCAGCCGGCAAACATTCCGGCAGGTATCCCCTGTTGTGAACAACCTGGTTGATCAATGCATAAAGAAAAGGAGAGTGCAATTGATAACGGGTGGAGGAACGAAAAAGAAATTCCATCCACCGGCTCATCAGGCGGAGTTTTTGGGCCGGGGCGCTATTCAAGGGATATCTTGTTGATATAGAATACAGTTCGCTGGCTCTTCCCGGCGATACGGTTGTTCTGGATTGTGTGATAACCAAAGGCCAGAAAATACTGATCATACCAATGCTGAAGATGGTTCAGGCCCGTTGCCGTGATCCTGTCGCCCAGTTCCGATGTGGCCAGATCCATCCTGGAAAAGGGTTCCAGCTCCGCTATTTCGAGGCAAACCCGGTAATAGATCCGCATCCCGTCGTTGTAAAACAATACCACGGGCCTGCCATCGAAAAAATAAGAAGCCCGGGACAACGGTCGCCCGATCGGTGAAAGGTTCATTTCCAAACTATTATCCCACAACAATTCACCGTCAGCATTAAAAGCCGTTAAAATAGCGTTAAAAAACCGGTAACCGTCAAAAACGGTGTAAGTGTTCGTTACAGGCCGCCCCCAATAATCATAAGCGATATCGCTGACAGTCCTGAACTCCGGGTAAAATGCCTCCATCATCACCACGAAATTACTATCATACAATTCGGCATCATGCATCAGCAATTCATAATTCAGGGAGTATTCCGATGCTTCCTTCGGTTTTTTTCGCTGCAAGCGATAGAAATCACGGGCGCTGACCCCTGCCCGCAGATTACTGAATTCCACAAAATTGTAATAATTAATGTAGGACTGTTTCCGGTTTTCCAACATGGTTACAAACACACCGGCCGATTCAATGCCGAAATATTCGGTACCTGCCGGGATCCTGGCCGAAAGGCTGCCATAAGTTCCGATCATCATGACCTTTGATCCTTCAAGCGGATATATCCTGGCGGTATTCAGGTATTTTTCATCCAGCACAGCCCTAATCTCCTCGTCAAATTGATAATGGCCTTCAGGTGTAAGCGATACCATGTACATTTTGTACTGCCTCCGGGAGAGGAAATTGCTGAAAACACCAATTAACTGCTCATTATAAGGATCATAGGCCAGGTCTTCGATGAAATTCTGATCCGGGATCACTATGTTGAAGGGATTGATCTCTCCCGTTCTCAGTGTCAAGGTATAAATGGCAGCCTGTTCATTTTTGAGGTTCAGCCCCAGGTAGGCTACGTTTTGGTGCACCACCAGTTTTTTAAGGCTGCTTTCCCCGGGCAGTGAGGCTTTTGTTTCATATGATATCCCGTTTACCAGGTCGATGATCAGCGCCTGGAAATTTTCACTGCCATGCCTGACTTTTCCCGGATTTAGAAATACCAGGTAGACGAGTGAATCTGAATAAATATACTGCTGGAATTCGGCGCCATTGATCACAGGGATAAGCGTCTGCCAAAGTTCTTCCAGGTTCCGGTCCAGGAAGCGGAAAAACCAGTTTTTGCTTTCTTCTCCGGCAAAATCCTTCGTTTCATAAAAAACCATGACGCCTTTGTCTCCGCAAGGCACAAGTTTATAGATATCGCTGTTGAGAGCGGCATCCCATTCCACGCGGATCACTTCCGGCTGGGCCTGACCGGACAACATGATAAAAAGGAGGCCTATGGTGAAGATCTGTTTCATTGCAATGCAAACGACCAGCACAAAGTTAATATTATGGGATGATATTCCGGCAATAAACAAAAAGAGGGGGTTCTAAAAGTCAATTCGTGCTCCAACGACTAAAGCCGAATAGAGTCCTGCTCCAACGACTAAAGCCGTTGGTTCGGAGTATGTCTCAGGTGATTTCTGCTCCAACGACTAAAGCCGTTGGTTCCAAATATCAGGATAGCTGACTGTCCTGCTCCAACGACTAAAGCCGTTGGTTCCAAATATCAGGATAGCTGACTGTCCTGCTCCAACGACTAAAGCCGTTGGTTCCTGGTTTGTTACAAAGATCGAACCGACGGCTTTAGTCGTCGGAGCAACCCTGCCGGCTTGCCGGAGCATTCGAACCGACGGCTTTAGTCGTCGGAGCAACCCTGCCGGCTTGCCGGAGCATTCGAACCGACGGCTTTAGTCGTCGGAGAAACCCTGCCGGCTTGCCGGAGCATTCGAACCGACGGCTTTAGTCGTCGGAGAAACCCTG
>JAWOHY010000044.1:0-6143 GCA_046484945.1 Bacteroidales bacterium | reverse complement strand
TTCAATGACTGCGGACAATCAGTGCTTGCGGTGGTGGACCTGGCTAAAAGAATCGCCACGGAAAACAACCACAGCGCCACGCACCTGATGCATGCAGCGCTTCGCTCAGTGCTGGGAACCCATGTCGAGCAGAAAGGCTCGCTGGTCGATGAAAACCACCTGCGTTTTGACTTTTCCCACTTTGCCAGGATGACAGAAGAAGAGATACGGAAAGTAGAAACCATTGTCAATCGAAAGATCAGGGAGAACATCCCCAGTGGCGAAATGCGGCATGTCCCGCTGGAGGATGCGAAGAAGATGGGCGCCATGGCCCTGTTCGGTGAAAAATACGGTGAGGCGGTCAGGGTGATCACCTTCGACCCGGAATACTCTGTCGAACTTTGCGGGGGGACGCATGTGCATGCGACCGGGCAGATCGGGTTCTTCAAGATCATCTCGGAAGGGGCCATTGCAGCAGGTGTCAGGCGTATCGAAGCGGTCACCGGTGAGAGGGCTGAAGCCTATGTGTATGAAAAACAGATGATTGTCAGTGAGATACAGGAGCAGTTAAAAGGCGCCAGGGACCTGGCAAAGGGCGTGAAAAGCCTGGTGGAAGAGAACAAAGCTTTGCAGCGAAAGATCGATGAACTGAACCGGTTCCGGGTTGAATCCATGAAGACAGACCTGATCAACGGGGCGGAGACGATCAACGGTATTCGTTTTATCGCGTCAAAACTGGACACCGATGCCGCCATGGCCAAAGACCTTGCATTTGCACTGAATGACGATGATGTCCATCAAATGATTCTTTTCATCACTACGACAGCAGACAAAGTGAATATTACCCTGATGTTGTCCGCTGCATTGATACGGGAAAAGGAGCTGCATGCCGGCAATATGATCAGGGAGCTGGCAAAGGCTGTCAACGGCGGTGGGGGAGGCCAGCCGCATTTTGCAACGGCCGGCGGCAACAACCCGAAAGGGATAGCTCAGGCGATGGAGAAGGCGAGGGAGATAGCGAAGAGTGTTTAATGTTTCGTGTTTCGTGTTTAATGTTTCGGGTTAGTTATTGGGGTTTTCGAGGTATAGGATGCGGTTTACGAATTGGGAGAGGTCGTAATCATTGTTAAATACGCGATGTAATTCCCTCAGGATGGGGAATTTATCTTCCAGGTCCCGTTTTGCCAGTTCTTCCATAATGACATTCACGGCGATTTTGCCTTCTAATACTACCTTATCTGACATTTCCCGGGTAAAAAATCCTTTGCCGATCAGGAGACCCAGTGTTCGGTTGCGGCTCAGGTCGTTCAGGGCTGTCAGGGTGAAGTCGCCAAAACCGCAGTATTTGAACATGGTTTCTTCCTTGCCGTCAAACTCCAGCAGGATCCGCCGCATTTCCTTGAATGATTTGGTCAGCACCAGTGAGCGCAGGTTTGGTGCGTCGAAACTGGCATCGGTGATGCCGGTGACAATGGCGTAGATGTTTTTTAGGATGCTCAGTATTTCAACTCCCTGTAAATCGGTGCTGAAGTCGAGATGGATATTGGTGCCTTTGAAGATGGCGGAAAAATGTGGAAAGATGGACTTGTCGGCCGCCCCGACCGTAAAAGCAGTCGGCTGGTTGTTGATGATATCGCGGGCAAAGGTGGGCCCTTTCATCGGGCATACCGGGTTGGGGATGATCTCTTGCAGGCATTGGATGATGGTGCAATTTTTTTCGCCGAAGCCTTTGGCCAGGTTTACTACGATAGCGCCAGGCGGGACGATTTGCCTGTGCTTTTCCAGGTATCTGACCGTTTCTGCGGAAGGGATGGCCAGAAACAAAAAATCCGCTTCCCTGATCGGGTCGGTACTCAAGGTTGCCTGCAGCCGGGGATTGAGGGCAATCATGGGAAAATACTTCCGGTTGACATGCTGCTTCCGGATCGAATCGACCACTTCTTCTTCGATCGATACCAGGGTCACATTCTGCCTCTCATTTTTCGCCAGGGCATTGCCCAGCGCGGTCCCGATGGCGCCCGCACCAATAAAAACGATATTTGAGCTACTCATTTTCATTTGTTTTTGCGTTTCCATTTCCCATCCTTGCCTCGTAAATGCTGGCATTTAGTTCAAAGCCGATCAGCAGCATCAAGGCGGTCAGATTGATCCAGAAGATAATCATGATCATTGCGCCCAACGATCCGTAAAATCTATTGTAATTACTGAAATTTTCAATAAAGATCGAAAACACATTGAAACTAACAACGGATAATATGGCAGCAAGAATAGAACCAGGTGAGAAGAATGGGAAAATTCGTTTCTTGGCTGGTGCAAGGTAATATATACTTGAAAATGCAAATAAAGATGTGAGCAGGATAACAATCCATTGTCCTGCCTGTATAAGGAACAAAGTAAAACTATCTCCAATGACGCCTTTTTCTTTCATAAAATACAGCACAACAGATGACAGGGCAAGGGCTGCTGCGGAGATAATCATATTGATAGCAAGGATAAATACCAGTAAGATAGCAATAAGATGTTTTTTAATAGTAGTGCGATATTCGATGGAATGAGATGACTGGTTAAAGGCATTCATGATCGCTATCACCCCATTGCTGGCAAAATACAGGGATATGAGGAAACTTATGGAGAGCAGGCCGGTTTGCTGTTTGGTTACGATATCTTCAATGGTTGATTTTAACAGGATGAAGGCTTCATTTGGAATGACTTCCCCCAGTGTCAGTATGATGTTTTCTTCCAGGTTGCTGATTGGAATATAAGGTATCAGGGTAAATAAAAAAAGCACAGCCGGTACGAATGCGATGATGAAAGAATATGTAATAGCGTTAGCCCGGAGAACTATGGAACTTTTCTTCATTCCTTCTATAAAAAACAATCCGACTTCATATAGCGACAAACCTCTGAAGCCAGGCGGGAAAATTTTCCGGGACACGATGATAACCGGCTGTAAAATTAACCTGAAAAGCTGTTTGATTAAGCTTTTGATTCTTTCATAGATCGTTACAAAGAAGTTCTTCATCTACAGATTAATTTATTGCTTTCAGGCTCATATCGAGGCATTGAATATGGTGGGTCAGCGCACCGACCGATATATAATCCACGCCGGTTTCAGCATATTGCCTGATATTATCTATGGTTATTCCACCGGAGGCTTCGCTTTCAAAACGGCCATCGATCATATGCACAGCTTTAGCCAGATTTTCCGGTGTAAAATTATCCAGCATGATCCGGTGTACTTTACCAATTGAAATTACATCCTGCAATTCTTCAAAATTCCGCACCTCAATTTCAATCTTCAACCTTAAACCTTCAATCTTCAAATACCTGTTCACTGCTTCGATGGCTTCCCTGATCCCTCCTGCAAAATCGACGTGGTTATCCTTGATCATGATCATGTCATAAAGCCCCATCCGATGGTTTTCTCCGCCACCCAGCCTGACAGCCATTTTCTCCAGCTCCCGGAGCAGGGGGGTGGTTTTCCGGGTATCCAGGATCCTGGCGCGTGTTCCCGCCAATAGTTTTACCAGCCGGTGAGTGGTGGTGGCAATGCCGCTCATCCGTTGCATGAAGTTCAGCGCCAGCCTTTCACCTGTGAGGATCGACCGGGAACCGCCTGAAACATAAAATGCAATGTCACCCGGTTTAACTGCCTCGCCATCCGGGATAATAGCATCAAAAACCAGGGAGGGATCCAGGGCATGAAACACTTTTTCAGCAATGCCGACACCTGCCAGGATCCCCTCCTCTTTGACAAGAAGTTGCGATGTGCCGGTCTTATGCGCCGGTATTGCTGACAGGGACGTATGGTCACCCGGGCCGATGTCTTCCTCGAGTGCCAGGCGGATGATTTCGTCAATTGTCATGCCTGGAAGGGGATAAGGCTGGTTTGTCTTCAAACCTGATCTTTTGTATAAGTTGCTTCTCCTTGACTTGCCGCAATAATATATACGCCTGGTATACCAGTGCTCCTGACCGATAATCCCCGATGATAAAATGCGATGAACCATTGGTGGTGCCCTGCCGGGTGACAGTGAACGAATCAGCGGGGTGTTTTCTGAAGAAATCGCGCATGATCATCTCAGCCTGCGATATGCTGTATGAATTTTCATTGCCGGGAAATCCCAGATCTACAGCCGTATTGAAATGAGCCGAAAGTTTCCTGGCGTCCGAATCCTGCATGGCTTTAATGACCGGTTGGAATAAATCTTCCTGTGAAAACGATGGCATCCACCACAGGAGCCATATAAAAAGCAATATGCCGGTATATTTTACCATATGAGCGGTTTGTTACAAAATTAGCAAATTTAACCAATCGACAATGGTTGGTCTGAAGGAAGGACACTGCAATTTTCGTACCTTTGTAATGCAAGAAAAAGATAATCGAATGAATATAATCGTTACGGGTGCCAGCCGGGGATTGGGATTTGAGATGGCATCCATCTTCGCCCAAAACCGCGACAATAAAGTCATCGCCATTGCCCGCGGCAAAGAGGGTTTACACCGGTTGAAAGATTCCTCCGGGGGAGACCTGAATATATTTCCCTTTGATCTGGTAACCGGGGATTTTCATGGCACACTGGTCCCGCAGATTCTGTCCGTTATAAAGAATATTGATATCCTTGTTAATAACGCCGGCTTGCTGGGAAACAAACCTTTTGCAGATCTGGACGATGATGATTTCGACCTGATGTTCGGCGCTAATGTGAAAAGTGCATTCAGGCTGACCCGGTCATTGCTTCCTTATTTTTCCGAAAATGCCCATATTGTGAATATTGGCAGCATGGGCGGTTATCAGGGCAGCGTGAAATTTCCCGGCTTGTCGCTCTACAGTGCCAGCAAAGGCGCCCTGGCCATCCTGACGGAGTGCCTGGCCGAAGAATTGAAAGAAAAAAAGATAGCGGTCAATTGCCTGGCCCTGGGGTCGGCCCAGACGGAGATGCTTTCGCAGGCATTTCCGGGATACAAGGCGCCGCTCACTGCTGCTGAAATGGCAGGTTTTATTGCTGATTTTGCATGCAACGGCCATCGTTATTTTAACGGAAAGATATTGCCGGTTTCGGTCACTACGCCATAATGAAAACGTCCGCGCTCATATTTTCCCTGTTTATCGCCTTTTTTTCTTCAGGCATGGCAGGTGAGGTATCGCGGGTATATTATTTCCGGGAGCCATTGCTGCTGCCGCATGGGGAATATCATACGATCCATCTGGAAGGCGCCCGCTTGTTCGGTGAACCCGGAAAAGCGACCATGCCTTTTTATCCTGTGAAATTGTTGCTTCCGCCTGGAGAAGTTGCCTTATCCGTCGAAATTGAATTCGGACAGGAAAAATTGATTACCGGGAACTATAAATTGCTACCCCGGCAACAAACCCGACCATTTTCAGAGGGTGATAGCGGGATCTGGCTGGAAGATCAGGATTTCTACCAAAGCTTTGAAGCATATCCATCGGCACACAGTTCCAAAATATCGACACATTTTATGAATGGGTCGGGAATAGCCCTGTCGGCTTTTATTCCCGTCAGGTATGTCCCGGCAACGGGCCAGGTATCCTACTATTCCACAGTGACAGTGACGGTCAGAACCGGTCCGGACCCCGATGCAGGGCAAAGGAATGCCCGGTTTTATCCTTCTCCTGGAAATATGAGCCGGCTGGCCGGTCATGTTCAGAATCCGGAAGGGATAGCCCTGTATTTGACTGGGAGGGAGCTGCGGACAACTGATTATGATTACCTGGTTGTCACTAAAAATCAATATATTAATAATTTCGATACTTTGGTAAGGTTTTACAAACCCAGGGGTGTGCTGACAAAAACTGTTGCCACAGAATATATCGACACGGCCATGACGGGGATTGATCTTCAGGAAAAGATCAGGAATTACATCATCCAGGAATACGAGGATCACGGGATCAGTTATGTGCTGATCGGAGGAGACGAAGAGGTGGTGCCTTATCGCGGATTTTACTGTTATGTGCAGTCCGGCGGCGGGTATTCCGATTCGGGTATCCCTGCCGATCTGTATTATTCGGCACTGGACGGTACCTGGAATGATGATGGGGACGAACTGTGGGGGGAACCGGGTGAAGACGATCTGTATCCTGAAGTGGCCGTTGGGAGATTAACCTTCAGTTCATCGGCTGAATTGCAGCGGATGCTCCACAA
>JAWOHY010000228.1:0-16238 GCA_046484945.1 Bacteroidales bacterium | reverse complement strand
CGTTTTGCAATATCTCAGCAACTTTGGCATCGATCGCGGGGGTGGACTCAAAGCTGCCATAGTCTTCGTTCACGCCGTAAAACCAGACCGATTTGGCATACCAGTCGGGACTGGTTGAAATGAGCAGCTTGGGCGCCACATCCGAAAAATCGACCATGTTCGGCTCCCGTTTCAGCGGTTTGATATCTTTCTTGACGAAGGTATATACCATCTTATCGTCCCTGGGAACGACCGACGATCTCACTTCGCCGTGATAAAACTCGTATTGCACCATCTTGTCGGATGGGATCGCCACCTGGTAAACCTTTTCGATGATGGGATCGCTGGAATAGAACGGAATGATATCATAGAAATGGCCGCGCATGGGCGGGATGTAACGGGAGTCATCGTCCGGATCGCCCAGCAGGGCGTAGGTAAACCCTTTCCGGAACAGCCACACCTCGACGGCATCACCCGGTTCAAGGCGCCCCACCTCGATCATCTTCTCCCGCGCACCCCAGTATATGGCACGCGCCGGCGCCGGATAATCCAGCACAGGAGAAACCACCTCATAACTTCCCCCATTCTCCTCTTCCCCACTTCCCTTCTTCCCCTCTTCTCCTCTTCCCCTGTGCACCACCACCTTCCGGATCTCCACATAAGCCGACAATGGGTCATAATCGATCTTCACCACGCTCATCTGCAGAGCGCCCGCAGGCGTAAGGACTTTATAGAGCCGGTGCATTTCGACAAATGTCAGGCCCGTTTCCTGCACATCGGCAACGGTGCTGTCGAATACCACTACAACGTTGGCGCCGGGGTAGTCTTCGGCCTTGATGGATTGATGCCGCGTTTGGGATGGCTGTGCCATGAGGTTAGGCACGCTGCAGGCAAGCAGTAACAGAAAGTAAATTTTTCTAATCATACCATTATTATAAAAACGATAAAAACAAGCAATATTAGGAAAATTTCGTCAATGAGGCACTTTAAAAGAAAGCAGATGACCAGGATGCAAGTAATCAATAAGCTAACTTATTCATGCAACCTTTGTGAATGAAAGATTGTCTTATATTTGGAAACCGGCAAACAAACCAAAATGTTAAGAATTTACTGCCCTTTGCTTGCAGTTATGTTCATTATGATCGTTGCTGAAGCCGTTTCACAAGCGATTAATGATCCGCATCAAATAGCTTCCGGCCGGCAAAGCCCTGACAGTCTAATTTCTGTCTGGGCGGAAGTAATGGACAATGATACCTGGTGCAGGGTTTCCTGGAACCATGACGATTACTTTTTTCAGATCGCAATGGATGACGGCACTGCCGAGGACTTATTTGTATTTGTGAATCCCGGCGGTATGTTTGCTGTCCGTTTTACACCCACTTTTTACCCGGTTCGGGTAGTGGGGGGCAGAATTTATGTCGGAGACGGTTCTTTTCCCGGCCCTTTTTCAGGAACTGCATTCCGGGTAATCCTGTATGATGATGATGGTGAGGAAGCCCTGCCCGGAACCGCTCTGGATTCCATAGAAGTCATGGTAAATAACTATCATTGGATTGATTTTGAGGGCCTGAGCGACACTATAACCGAAGGCGATTTTTTCCTGGCAATGAAGCAACTGGTGCCTGCTCCCGAGGCACCCCCAATAGGGATCGATTGCGAAATACCGACTTATTACAGGAGCTATATCAAGTTTGATGATTTTCCCTGGATGTCAGCCCCTCTCCAGGATTTAATGATACGTGCCTGGTATACGACAACGCTCGGCGGAACAGATGATTCTGTGGTTTACCAGGTCGACCGTTTCTCGGATTTTGACCCGTACGGTTCCCCGCTGCTGGGTGACACCACTCACCTTGCCCTCACGGAGTTACATTTTTATGGTGATTATGCCTGGGACACCATTGGACCAGGATGGTATGCTTACGGGGTCAGGCGATATGCTGAAGGTTCAGGATGGTCTGACTATGTCCTTTCCAATATCGTCAGAACCCCGATAGAATTAATTTCCCCCTCCTGTTTCTACCAGGCCGATACCGGCAGCAGGCCAATGATTGTCTGTCCTCCGCTTGATTCCAATGGTGTAGTTTATTATAATCATATAGGCTATAATTTATATAGAGACGGTAGCTTTATTTGTTATTTGACTCCTGAAACGACCTCATTCCATCCATATGAATGTGAATATTTAACTGAACCCGGAGCATACACATATCATATTACAGCCATATTTGATCTTGAGCCATATGGGTTCCCGGGTGAAACGGGAGAATCGTCACCAATTAGTGCAATCTACATCTACAGTTTTGGGTTTTCGCTTCCCTTCACGGAAGATTGGTTGTCAGGTAATTTTGACGAAAATAATTGGGAGGTGGATGGATCTAACTGGACGATCAGCGGATCTGTGGGGAATTCTCCCCCCAGTGCTGTTTTCAATTGGAACCCGGTCCAGACCAACTATTCCATGATACTCGAAAGCTATCCATTACTTGGGAATTCAATGAACAGTGGCGAGATTTATCTCGATTTCGATCTTAAACTTTCTGTATTTCAACCCACCGGCAGTGAAAAAATGCATATAATGGTATGGAACTGGACAAGCCAATCCTGGCATATTGTCAAAACACTTTCAAATGCAGAAGGAGATATTCCATGGACCACAAACAAAGTTAACATCACTCCTCTTGCTGCAGGTGAAGTATTCAAGATCGCCTTCGTTGCAGAAGGGGAAAACTCCCAAAATATTGAAAGTTGGCATATTGATAACATTAATGTGTGTCGTCGTTTTATGGGCCTGGATGAAAAAGCAGTGGACTACCTGCATATTTACCCGAATCCCTCCGGCGATTTATTTCATATCATTGCCCCGGAAGCCATCCGGTCTTTAAGATTGTATAATTGCACCGGTTTACCGGTTTACTCCAAGGAGATTAAAGCAAAAAACTACGTTCTGGAAGTGCAGGATTATCCTTCGGGAGTCTATCTGATGCGGTTGGAGATGAAGAAGGGCACAATTTCCAGGAAAGTTGTCATCAATAGATAGGAATACGGGCATGCATCCGTGTAATCCGTGTATTTTTATCTGTGCCAATCTGTGAGAAAAAAACTAACTTGGCCGCAAAATCAACACCCCACTTTATGCTCTCAAAAAGATATTTCCTCCGCAGCTTCCTGTTCACAGCGATCATTCTCCTGGCCGCCTCCTGCTGCAACCACCAGACCCCGGCGGGCAAAGAGACGAACGAATTCAGCTTCGTCTTCATGACCGACATCCACGTGCAACCTGAAAAGAACGCCGAAGCCGGGTTCCGCCAGGCGATACAAAAAGTGAACGAGCTGAAACCCGACTTTGTGATCACCGGCGGCGACCAGGTCATGGACGTACTGGCAGTCTCCTTCGGCCGCGCCGATACGCTCTATAATATCTACACCGAAATGGTGAAAGGGCTTAACATGCCGGTCTACAACACCCTGGGCAACCACGAGGTCTTCGGCTGGTACGAACGCAGCGGTATCAGGCCCACCCATCGCGAATACGGCAAGCGGATGTTCGAAAAAAGGCTCGGTCCCCGCTACCAGCGCATCGACCGCAATGGCTGGATCTTTTTCATCCTCGACTCCGTCGAAAAAGATGGAAAAGGCGGTTACGAAGGCCGGATCGACGAAGAACAGATGTTATGGCTGCAGGAACAGCTCGCTGATATCGCTCACTCCACCCCGATTGCCATCAGCACGCATATCCCCCTGCTCACAACCGGGGCAATGATATATTACGGAACCACCGCGGCAGCTCCTTCCAGCTGGGTGGTTACCAATGCCAAAGAGGTAACCGGACTCTTCAAAGACCACAACCTGAGACTCGTTCTGCAAGGACATCTTCACATCTACGAAACGATCCATGTCCTTGGCATCCAGTATATAACCGGCGGAGCAGTTTCCGGTTCCTGGTGGGAAGGGCCCCATCACGGTACGGAAGAGGGGTTTCTGCTGGTTAAAGTTGCCGGGGACAGCTTTACATGGGAATATGTTGATTACGGGTGGGAAGCTAATTAAAGTGTTGAGGTTTAAGGGTTAAGGTTTAAGTTTGGGCTATTGTTTTATTTCCTGAGTTTGTGTGGTTTTAACAATTTTTGTTAGCATTTTAATGATTTCATCGATCTCTTTGAGAAGTTCCTGAAAATCAAAGTCTCCTATTAAATTGCTGTCTGAAATAAGCCTGAGCCAAAACCTTGATTCCCTGGCTTCTTTGGATGCAATGGCCATTTTCGCACAAAAATCTTTTCTGCTGCTTCCGGCTGTTGCCTCTTCAATATTTGCTCCTATGCTTGTAGAACTCCTCAGCAATTGCTTGGAAATAATATATTCCTTCTGCTGTAACATTTTTTGATAGAGCGGAATAATACTCAATGCATAATAATATGCTTTACCACCGACAATACTTTCTTTCATGATTCATGGATTTTATCTATTAATCCGGAAAAATGAAAAATATACCCGCTCTGTTAAAAAAATTCCCGAACTTAAACCTTAAACCTTAAACCTCAACACTTTAAAACAATCCCGAACTTAAACCTTAAACCTTAAAACTCAACACTTTAAAAAGCCTCTTATATTTGTAGTCCGACGACTGAAGCCGTCGGTTCAAACCTTTGTAATATTCCAGGAACCAACGGCTTTAGTCGTTGGAGCACCACCCCATTTCAAGTAGCGATTTGTGAAACACCAGGAACCAACGGCTTTAGTCGTTGGACTAAGCCCAAATCCAGGCAGTGTTTAGATATCACGGAGTTTTGATACAGCCGTATAAATCGCAGCCGCTTTCGCCAGGACATCGATCCGGTCGAATGCTTCGTGGACGCTTTTGCCGATGGCGATGCAGCCGTGTTTTTCCCAGACGACAAGGGTGTGGTCTTTGAGGGATTTGAAAGTGGCTTTGGCCAGGTCGGCCGAGCCGGGAGTGACCAGCGGCACGTAACCGATCCCTTCGGGGAAGAAATAGGCGATCTCGGTATGCATGCCCATCAATAACTTGTTGAGGGTTTTTGCGCTCCTGAGTTTGGGGTCGTGCGTCAGCACAACCAGTTCCTGCACGTGGGCATGTACAATGGAGGTGTTGCCGTTGCCCGCCCTGACCATCTTGTCGTGTATGGCCAGGTGGGTAAGTATCTCTGTTGATGGCGCCAGCGGATTTTCCGGTTCTTCGAACAATACCTGGTAGGCATCGCCTTTTTTATTGACCTTGATCAAACAAAGGCCGCTGCCGGGATTGGTCGTCAGGTTCCGCATGCGGGAACCCCTCGCGGTAATGAAAATGTAATGATGCGACAGGGCGGTGTGGCGCGTTTCCAGGCTGATCATCGGATAGGAACGAAAGTCCATCTTAATACCTGGATAACAATCGGTTACATTGACAGAAATGTTGCCGCTGGTAGCCTCTGCCCAGCCTTTTTGCCACAGCAGCGCCGCCACCTCGGCGATCTGCCCGGCCATGGCCCTGGCCTGCTCATTGGTTTTGTTGAGTTGCATCTATCTTTTTCTTTTAAAAAATTCTCTGAGTAAGTCGGCGCATTCTGTTTCCAGTATGCCCGGAATAACGGTCGTACGGGGATGTAATACCGGTGCACCGGCCAGCGTATAACCCCTTTTATCATCCGAAGCGCCATAAGCAATGCGCCCGATTTGCGTCCAGAAGGCGGCGCCGGCACACATCAGACATGGCTCCAACGTCACATAAAGCGTACATTCTTCAAGATATTTTGCCCCAAGATAATGCGACGCGGCCGTAAAGGCCTGCATCTCCGCATGGGCCGTCACATCGTTCAGCCGCTCGGTGAGATTGTGCCCGCGCGCAATGATGCGATCGTTGCAGACAATGACCGCCCCGACGGGAACCTCGTCAAGCTCCATCGCCTTGTGTGCCTCCCGCAGCGCCTCACGCATGAAATACTCATCAGAGAATAGTGTCTGGCTCAATGGGTGAAAATTGAGGATAAAAATAGATAAAATTTATGTCCCTGCCTGCTGATTTTCACCTGTTCTACAAGATCTGAAAATATTTTTCAGTCAAAATGTGCTGGCTATCAAGAATTTATTTATCTTTGCAAAGTTTTAAATTATATCGATTCGCATTTCCCACCTTAGAATTGCTTTCCTTACAGTTTTTAACCAATTTTTTTACAAATTTTAATTTTTTATCATGAACATTTTTGTTGCAAAATTAAGCTCACGCACGACCAGCGATGACCTTAGAACTTTATTTGAAGAGTATGGCGAAGTGACGTCGGCCAATGTTATCACCGATAGGATGACCGGCTATTCCAAAAAATTCGGATTCGTTGAGATGAAGAACGATGCGGATGCAAACAAAGCCATTGCAGAACTGGACAATTGTGATTACGACAACAGTCAAATCGTTGTCAAACAAGCACGGCCCAGAAGTGAATCACCTGAAAGACAACGTAATTCAAACTACCGTTAAGATATCGGCTGATTAATTTCTTCAGTTAAGAGACGGAGGGTGCCGGTTTTCGGCACCCTCTTTTTTATTGCTGATGATTTTTGCCGCGTTTCAGGGTTTACTTTGGAAGATGTTTCCTATTTTTACCCGAATCATCAAAACTTCATTCCATGAAAAAGAGATTTCTGTTGTCCACGCTACTTATTGCTTTCACCCTTGGTACTTTTTCCCAGAATAATGAAGATATTGCCAATGACCGGGAAATGATAAAGGAAGTCATTCAATCGGCTTATGTTGAAGGGCTTCAGAACGAAGGCGACATAGCAAAGATCGATGCCGGTTTTCATCCAGGCTTCAGGCTCCTGGGGACAGGCCCCGGAGGTGAAATGTGGGAACTCCCCATCAGCGAATGGAAGGAGCGGGTGGTGAAAGAGGTGGCCGAAGGCAAAAAACCACGTAAAGCTGAGGAAGCTGTGTCGGTGAAGTTCCTGGAAGTAGATGTGACAGGGAATGCCGCCATGGCAAAATTTGAATTTTATGTGGGCGAAAAGCTGACTTTTATTGATTATTTATTTCTTTACAAGTTTGAGAATCAATGGATGATTGTCAGTAAAATATTTTACAAGCTTCCGGAGACTTTATGATCATCTGTTATAAGAATGTCTCAAAAGCTATTATTTTAACCACAAAGGAACACAAAGGACTTCACTAAGGAACACAAAGGAAAAACAAAGCATAATGCCAGATACATCTTATCTTATTTCAAGCCTGAACCTGAGTGTCCCGCTGATCGGTGTGTATGACGCCCCTCAACCTGAACCTTTCAGCCCATTGGTTTCATTGCCTCAAGGGCAACGGGCATGCCTGTTTGAGTATTATCCGAACTGGTTAAAAGGCGAAACGCTGATCATTACCGCCGACAATTATGGTTGCGGCGGCTGCGGCACCTGGTGGTTCGACCGGCAGACCCGCAGCCGGGAAAACTACCTCGATTTCCTGGCCAACAAAGAGGGATTGAAGGCCAGCGAAGAGCTGATGGGCAGCTGGTTCGATGCGGTGAACCGCTACCGGCCGGAGCATGAATTTATCCTGGTCGGGCCGCTGAATGAGGATCAATACGAATACCTGAAAACGATCACCTTCTATGTTAACCCCGATCAGTTAAGCATATTGCTCACCGGTGCGCAGTATTATCACCATTTTGGTGACCCGGCGCCGGTGTCGGTCGATTTCGGCTCCGGCTGTATGGAAATGCTTAACCTGCTGGAGGAGAAAACCGGTCCGCATGCCCTGGTAGGCGCTACTGATATGGCCATGCGGAACAACCTGCCGCCCGACAGGCTGGCCTTCACGGTCAATAAAAAAATGTTTGAGGACCTCTGCCGCCTCGACGAAAAAAGCTTCCTGGCCAGGCCATTCTTGAAGATGTTGAAATACTCGCGCGGCGGAAAACTGGAGTGAGCGGTCAGAACCGGTACCTCAGCCCGAAGACAAATTCATCCTTGTCCTTATATTGCGCGAAAACATCGTCTCCCTTCCCGCCAATTAACCGCACCCCCAGAAAGATCTCCGCGTTAATATTGGGCATATAGGTGATAAAAGGCATGTATACCAGGGCGTAATTATCTGCAATATCCTTCCAGTCAGAAACAACGAATGCCAGCGTTGCCGGCTGCACCTTCAGCTTTTCATTGAAAAACCGCTTTTCGTAATTCATCACAAAATAATCGTTCAGGTTGCCCCTGCCCTGTTCGTGCACAAAACCGTGCAGGTACTGGACATTCAAATAATGTCCCCCTCTGAAGGTATAGTCGAATCCGGCCGCAACCTTGAACCACGGTTCATTTTCCACCAGGATGGAGTCCCTGTCGGGCACGCCTAAGGCTGATAGATCCATCGTGAGCTTCCAGGCCTCCGTCGGAATGAAAGCAGCCGCCTCGGCCCAGACGCCAACGCTCCGGATGGCGCCGGCCATGTCAAGCCCCACGATATGCAGCCTGGGGAAATACATGTAATTCCTGACTGCCAATCCTCCTTCCATATTGGCAAAACTGATCTTACTGAGATACCCCACAGGCAGCCCTTCCCTGCCATAAACATAACTCGCCGAAAAATCAAAACCTCCCGCAAACCCGCCGAATTTCAGAGCATAGGTGGCACTCTCTCCGATTTTCAGTGAAGGGGCCGCCAGACTGTCGGTCATTTCAGCGATGTAAAATCCCGGCGGAACGGTGACAGGGCCTGCCAGTCCTGCCGCCCAGTCGCCCCTGGGGAGGGTGGCCGGACGGAAAAACGGAATGTAATCACCCTCGAGATAGAAATCGCTGAAGTAATACCTGGCCCGGATAGCGTCCGATCCGTGATGCCGGCCGAAATCCCAGATGTCCTCCAGGTCATAGGCGTTGAGATTATCAGTCGGGTTTAACTTGTCGGCCGTACCCCAGGCGATGCGCTGCCGCCCGATCCTGACGTCAAGGTTTTTAACTATGAGATCATAGAATTCAACATACGCCTCCCTGATCTGCAGGTTATAAGGCGATGTCTGGTCGGTGTTGAAGAGCTGCTCCGCCTGGTTCAGGAAAGGAAAACCAAATGTCCGGAGCCACACCTGGGAATGGAACCGGGCCTTTCCGCCAAACCTCTTATCAAGCTGTAAATCCAGCCTGTTTTCGTTCCACGACCACTCGCCGCTCTCCAGGCGGAACCGGTTATCGAGATAAAGCTCGCCGCCCAGGTGCAGAGGATTTTCCTGCGCTGAGGCAGTAACAAAGAGCCCTAACATCGGCAGAATACATGTAATTAGCCATATCTTTTTCATTACTAATGAATTATAATGTTATTGCTTCATCCGCCTGACGGTGAACTCGTCGTCAGACAGGTTGCTGTCAAATGCCAGGTTGCTGGAAATGAACAGGGTGCTGCGATCTCGTTGTACGTCCCTCATTTCAATCTCAGTGGCGGCCCAGTATCCATCAATTATTTCCAGCTTCCGGTTCTCCAGTATCTTAAACTTCTGCCCTCCCCGGTCATAATATGTCACCTTTCTCATGTAATGATTATCTTTCCCTATTTCCATCTCCAGCCGGGAATAATCTGACTGCGTACCCGGTTTGGGGATCAGCTTAAGCTTCCATATTTCATTGGTTTGCCCGATCAGTTCAGGATCATATTCCTCCGCAAGGGGCTTCGATTCCATGTCATCATATGAGAAGTCAGTGCCGGCAAACGACTGGTTCTTCACATGTGAAGCGATGCGCCGCTCCTTTTCATAGGCCGGGAGATAGATGTAGATCACATCGCCGGGCAGCGAAAGAAACGCGATGCCACGCTGGGAGGCAGGCGCAGTAAATTTAAAAAGTCTTTTATCGCTTCCTTTCTGAATATACCGGGCCTCCCGTTCCTGCTGGTTCCCTCTTTTGTCGGTCAGTACGATCTTCACATCAGCTGTCTGATCCTTTGGGGCATACATTACATTGTCAGCTTTTTTTAAGATCTCCGTGGCGGACTGTGCGTGCAGGCCCATGCTGCATGAGGCCAGGAGAAGGATCGTTACAATTTCTCTCTTTTTCATAGCTTTATTTTTCTTTTTTGGATGAAATAAACAAAACAGCCGGCAGCAGAGTGATTGCCGCTGCTGCTGAGGAGAACATGGTGATGGCGACCAGCAATCCCACATGCTGCAATGGCACCAGGTTGGAGAATAACAGCACCAGGAACCCCAGTGAAACGGAAACCATATTGATCATGATAGCCCGGCCGCTAATCCTGAGGGCATGCCCGATCGAGTCACGAATACCCCGGCCAGCCCGGTTCTCATGATTGAAATGGGTGATCATGTGGATGGCATAGTCCACCCCGATACCGATGGAAACGCTCCCTACCAGCACCGTGGCAATGTCGAGCGAAATGCCTGCCAGTCCCATGAACCCGAATAACACCATCAACGTGGCCAGGATCGGGATAATGGCATGCCAGCCCCTCTTCAACGACCGCAAAATCAAAGATACCAGGAGCAACACCAGCAGCGTGGCATAGATCAGCGACTGGAACTGGCTGCTGACAATGCTCTTGTCTATCTGCAGGTAAAGCGAAGGAAGGCCGGTGAATTCCACTTTCCCCTCCCACCGCGGGTGTTGGTCGATAAATGCCTGCAGTTCATTCACGAAACCCTGCATCACGCCGGCGTCGCCCGACCTGAAAGTGGCCGTGACAAGCCCCTCGTCGAGTTCATAGGTTACGAGCTGCTCCATAACCGGCTGCCCTTCCAGCAATATCCAGAGCTGTTCGATCTTATACCTGTCATCGGGAATGACCTCCCCTTCCCCCATCACATCGTTCATCTGCTCTATCAGATCGGCAACCGATTGGGTATGGATAATCTCTGGAGATATTTCCATAAAACCGGCAATTTGCCGCATGATCTGAAGGGTTCCAGGATCCTGCACATCGCCCCTGACAACGAGGTATACCGGCATGCTTCCCCCGAATTTCTCCCGGAACATCATCTCGGCCACATGCGTGGGATCATTTTTCCTGAAGTAATCGATGATATCCACTTTCCTGCTTATCATAAACATACCTCCTACAGAGATTAGCAGGATGAGCGCCCAGCTTAGAATGATGCGCCAGGGATACCTGGTTACCAGCGCGATAACACCTTCCAGGAACCTCTCTGGCAGATCAACGCGTTTCGCCGTATCAGTCCGAACCGGTGATGTTTTTTCGGGAATTACAGCCATCAATGCAGGCGTGAAAGTCAACGACAGGATCATGGCAAAAGCAACACCGGCAGCCATAAAGAGACCGAAGGTGCTGATCATGGTCAGGTAAGAACCGAAAATGAAAGAGATAAAACCGGCCATCGTGGTGATGGCGGCTAAAAATACCGGCACCATAATATAGTCCAGCGAATCCCGGATGGTTTTTCGGGGATCAGCCGCCCTGTCCTGCCTTATCCTGTTTACAACATGAATGGTGTAAGCGCTGCCCACGGCGAGGAGGATCACCGGTATGACATCGGAGATGATCGAGATCCGGACGTTCAGCATACCCATCAAACCGATGGTCCAGATGATACTGATCAATACGGTCAGCAGCGGCAGGATCACGCCACGCCAGGAACGGAAAGCCAGGAAAAGGATAATGATGATGACCAGAGCGGTCAGCGGCGCCAGGATGATCAGATCGCCCAGGATAATGTTCGCCAGGGTGGTCAGAACAAATGGCATGCCCCCGTAATACAAACGCACCGGTAAAGCCATTTGGTCCAGTTTTTCATGCACCTCCTGTGCCACTTCGATCTTGTCATGACCCTCGAGGATTTTCACCAGTATGGCCGTGAAAGTGGCATCTTCAGAAACCAGAGTACCCCGGTACATTTCCCGGGAAAGGGTGTATTGCTTTAAAGCGGCAAGTTCCTCCTCCGTTTGCGGAAGATCGTACCTGTCCACCAGGTTGCCAATCTCAATACCCCAGTCACTTCCCCTGATGTCAAGGATATTGGTCAGGCTGGTGACCGTTCCAACCCCTGGAATGGTCCTCAGAGAATCGGTAATGGAGCGGATATGCTCAAGGATGGCCGTACTGAACACATCCTCCGCTTCCAGGCCAATAATCCCGGTATAATTGCCCCCGTATTTCTGGCCGACATTTCTGAATAGCACCGCTTTTGGATCATCTTCCGGAAGGTAATTGAATATATCGGGATCCACCTCCAGGTTCCTGAAAAAAAATAACATGACCAGGGTGATCACACTGGTGATGATAATAATGCCTTTCCGGTATTGAATGACCGCTGCAGATATCTTTGTCATCAATGGGCAGCTTTGACCTTTTGACTAATAACGTTTTTTAGTCATATTTATTTTACAAAGATAGGATATTTTTTCCTAAAAGTCAATAGATGGCGAAATGATTTCTACACGGATGCAGTAAACAGAAGGGTATCAGCTTTTTCCCAAACCCCGGATCAGGATGTCGAGCAATTCAACGATGGTTTGCTCATATTCGGTGATCTTATGCTGATGATAAAAGGGGATCTCGATGGCTTTCATAGCCAGGATGATAACCTGCGCCGTAGCCTGGGTATCCTTGATCTGGAATTTGTCCTCCCGCATTCCCCGGCTGAGGATGGCTTCCATCAGCTCGATCTCAAAACGGGTAAATTCGTTGCGGCTTTCGGCCAGGAACTCAAAATCTTCCACAAAATCAGCCTTGAGCGATTCATGGTAATTGACCGCATCTTTCATCAGCACCATCCGGCTCATCATGTAATTCCGGATCATTTCGGTGGCATCAGTGCTGTTGACGATCACCTTGGCAAGACCATTCTTCAGCACCCCGATCTCCCGCTCTACCACCGCCTTGAAGAGATCCTCCTTGCTTTTGAAATAGTAGTAAACGGAACCTTTTGCCTTGTGCGCCGTCCGTGCAATTTCGTCAACGGTGGTCTTCTGGAAACCATACCTGGAAAACATCCTGGCGGCCACTATCATGATCTTCTCTTTGGTCTGTTCCTTAGCCATTTTACCTGAACTTTCTGACTAATATAGTAAAAAAGTTTAAAATTAATGGTTAAAATTTTCAATTCCAAATTATTTTGAAATTATTTTACCTACATTTGATATTTCAACCAAAACTATCACAATATGAAAATCACGACGATCATTCTTTATCTCGGCTGGGCATCGGGTATTTTCGGGGCCCTCCTCATGCTGGCCGGCGTCATCGGTTTCCTTATCGGCGATGAATTCCTCAGCGTGAAAAATTTCTACAACTACTTCTTTATCTCCATCCCGTTCCTTTTGCTGGGCATCTTCTGCCTGGTCGGAACGCGCATCTTCTGCCACTGCAACTGCGATGACGAGAACTGCTGTTCGGATAAGGAGAAATAGTTAGTAGTCCGACAAGTTTTTTCTTCCGACGACTAAAGCCGTCGGTTGATTTTTTTCTTCCGACGACTAAAGCCGTCGGTTGATTTTTTTTCTTCCGACGACTAAAGCCGTCGGTTCTAGATGCAGTATTCCAGGAGCCAACGGCTTTAGTCGTTGGAGCACGATCCAAAATCTTTGAGAAATATATCTTCTATAATTTTTCTTCCTAATTTCGCGATTTTTAACAAAACCAGATCAACATGAGAACAATCATTGCAATATCCTTGTTAATGGCAGGGATATTAACCGCTTGCACAACAGGAGAAAAAAAGATGAAGACAGAAGAAAATCCATTCTTTCAGGCCTACAACACCCCTTTTGAAACGCCTCCGTTCGACCGCATCCTGAATGAACATTACATGCCGGCTTTCAGGGAGGGAATGCTGCAGCAAACACAGGAGATCGAAGCGATCGTAAACAATCCCGAAGCGCCGACTTTTGCAAACACCATTGTGGCCATGGACCGCAGCGGTGATTTGCTATACCGCGTGAGTGATGTTTTTTACAATCTCACCAGCGCCCATACCAGCGATGAGCTGCAACAGATCGCCAGGGAAGTGTCGCCTCTGCGCACGGCTCACTTTGACAATATCTACCTGGACCCAGGTCTTTTCCAGCGTGTAAAAACAGTATGGGAAATGCGCGGCGAACTGGGGCTTAGCCAGGAGGAAAGCATGCTGCTTGAAAAAACCTATAAACGTTTTGCCCGCGGTGGGGCCAACCTGCCGCCGGAACAACAGGAGGAATTACGCGAGATCAACAAGGAACTCTCCATGCTCTCGTTGCAGTTCGGCGATAACCTGCTGGCCGAAACCAATGCCTTCAAACTCTTCATCGAGGATCCGGAAGACCTTGCAGGGCTGCCCCTGTTTTTCAGGGATGCTGCCGCAGAGGCTGCTAAAGCCGAAGGACAGGAAGGCAAATGGCTCGTCACCCTCCACTACCCGTCACGGGTCCCCTTCCTGCAATACTCGGAAAAGCGGGAATTGCGTGAAAAAGTGCTGATGGCTTACGCCAACAGGGGGAACAACGACAATGAGCACGACAATAAAGCCATTGCCTCCAGAATGGCTTCGCTCCGGGTGAAAAAGGCCAACCTGCTGGGATATGCCACCCACGCCGATTTTATCCTGGAAGAGAACATGGCAAAGGACCCGGAAACTGTTTACGATTTCCTGGATAAGGTATGGACGGCCGCTCTACCCGTAGCCAAAAAGGAAGCGGCAGAACTGCAGGCCATGATCGATGCGGAAGGAGGCAATTTCAAGCTCGAGCCATGGGATTGGTGGTACTATGCCGAAAAAGTGCGCAAGCAGAAATACGACCTGGACGAGGAGGCGCTCAAACCCTACTTTGCCCTCGAAAATGTCAGGCAGGGCATGTTTGATGTCGCGACGAAACTGTGGGGGATCCATTTTGAAGAAAGGGATGACATTTCCACATACCACCCGGAGGTCCGCACTTACGAAGTGAAGGAGGCGGATGGCTCCCATATCGGCATTTTCTATATGGATATGTTCCCCCGCGCCAGCAAGGATGGCGGCGCCTGGATGAACAGCTACCGCGACCAGTACCGGGTGGACGATTCATTGGTTAGCCCCATTATCACCAACGTATGCAACTTCACGAAGCCCACCGGAGATTCTCCTTCGCTGCTGACTTTCGAAGAGGTGAGCACCATGTTCCACGAATTCGGGCATGCGCTGCATGGCCTGTTATCCGACTGCACCTACCGCCGGCTCTCCGGGACCAGCGTGTCGCGCGATTTCGTCGAGCTGCCCTCCCAGATCATGGAAAACTGGGCCGGCGAACCCGAAGTGATGAAAATGTACGCCCGCCATTACCAGACGGGCGAAGTGATCACACAGGAACTCATCGACAAGATCGTTGCCAGCGAACACTTCAACCAGGGCTTTATCACGGTGGAATACATGAGCGCTTGTTTCCTTGACATGGACTGGCACACCCTGACCGACACCACCCAGCAGAATGCCCTGGCCTTTGAAGAAGCTTCGCTCGAAAAAGCAGGCCTGATCCCCGAGATCATCGTCCGCTACCGCAGCCCGTATTTCGCCCATATCTTCTCAGGAGGATATTCCTCCGGGTATTACAGCTACCTCTGGGCCGAAGTGCTCGACGCAGATGCGTTCCAGGCATTCAAGGAAACCGGTGTTTTCGACCAGGCCACCGCTCAGGCCTTCAGGGAGCATATCCTTTCAAAAGGTGGAACGGAGGATCCGATGACTCTCTATGTCAAATTTAGAGGGAAAGAACCTGATGTGAAAGCGATGCTGAGAAGGAAAGGGTTGATTTAGAGAATGTTATATGTTGTATGTTGTATTTTTTATGTTCTAAGGAGAAGTGCTAAATAAGCAAACACTTAATACATAACACATACAACATACAACATACAACATGCCACATTCCCCGGATCAATCCAGTTTCAGAAATTCATACGAATTCCCTGACCATTGTAAAAACCTGTGAAACCCCTCGCCGGTGATCACGAGGCTGGCTGTGTTATCATTGGGATGGAAGCTCAGCCGTTCGGCATCCCGGAGTTTTTCATCCAGGAATACGTGTACATGATCGGTTTCGTCGTTGATCAGGCCGAATACAGAAACTGACCCGGGCGTAACACCCAGGTATTTCATCAACCGCTTTGGTGAAGCGAAGGAGAGTTTGCCCTGCCGGAGCCTTTTCTCCAGGTCATGGATCGCCAGCGGCATGGAATATTCCATGATCACCAGGTAATGCCGGTTGCCTTTGTGGTTTCTGAAAAAGATGTTCTTGCAGTGGGTGGAATCGATGTGCTTCCAGTTCTTCAGGGCCTCTTCGATGGTCGGGGCAGCGGGATGCTCGTAATAATCGTA
>JAWOHY010000207.1:0-5457 GCA_046484945.1 Bacteroidales bacterium | reverse complement strand
TGCAGGGCACGTGGCAGGCGACGGGCCGGTGGATGAGCGGCCGGTTCGAGATCCTGAACGCGCGCGGCGATTCGTTCGTGATGCTCGACCGCTACACGCGGCAGGTGTTCACCGCAGGGCGCGGGGCACAGGACAATCTGTACCTGAACTATCTCAGCTTGCAGACGGGCAGTGCAATCGAGGTCAAGCCTGTGGAAGTGAGACTGCGCATGCTGAAGAAAATTGAAGCCGACAACCCCGTCAGTCTTCCTAAAGAAAAAATCGTCATTATTGATTACAAGAACGAAGTGATCTATTCCACCGATGAAGATTATACCCTCAAGATTAACAAAGAATTACTGGATAACATCCGGCTGAAGGGAGAGGTCCGGTTTTCACAAGAAGAATTTGAGGTCTTCGGATTTTTATTTGCTGACCGGTATGACCGGTTTGTCGTGATTGCTGCGGGGGTGGATATATTTGGTTTACGCAAGCTGGTCAACCTGCGCAACATCCTCCTTGCCGTTGTCAGCGCCAGTATCCTATTGCTGATGGTATCGGGATGGATATATGCAGGCAGGGCATTAAGCCCTATATTAAGGGTGATCACGAAAGTGGATGAAATATCAGCTGCGAGCATGAACCTACGCCTTGACGAGGGGAACCAAAAAGATGAGATATCACGCCTGGCCGGCACTTTCAACAAGATGCTGGACCGGTTGGAAACCGCCTTCAAGTCCCAAAAGCATTTCATCACCAATGCATCTCATGAATTGAGGACTCCATTAACGGCCATCTCCGGACAGCTCGAGGTGGTGATGCTGCAGGAAAGGTCATCAGAAGAGTACAGGAAAGTGATCATTTCGGTCCTGGAGGATATGCGAAACCTGAATAACATCTCCAACAGGCTATTATTGCTGGCCCAGGCCAGCGCCGAACTGGCCGAGCTGAACATCCGCCCGCTCCGCATCGACGAAATCGTCTGGCAATGCAGGGACGAACTGATCCGGCGCCATGAAAACTACAGGATTCATGTCAACCTGGATGAAAATATCGATGATGAGGCAAAATTACTCATCACCGGGGATGAACTGCTGATCAAAACTTTGGTCATAAACCTGATAGATAACGGCTGCAAATATTCTGAAAATCGCACGGTCGTTGTGACCATAAGCGCTGAGAATAACACTTCAGTGGTCAGCTTTGCCGACCAGGGAATCGGCATTCCCGGGGAGGACCTGTTACATATTTTCGAACCTTTTCGCCGGGGACAGAATGCCCGGCACATCGAGGGGCACGGGATCGGACTATCATTGGTAGACCGTATCGCCTTTCTGCACCAGGGTAAGGTTGAGGTAACATCCCAACTGAACGTTGGAACAACATTTACGATCTATCTCCCCCAACTTTCCTGAATTTTTAATCTCTTTTTAATCCGGATTTCATCGGGTCTTAATACCCGGGTTCTAGTTTTGCTCCATCATATCGTTTAACAATTTAAAAAGAAAGGACAAGTTATGAAAACCAGGATGAGCAAAGAAAAAATAATCGCTGCCACTACCACTGCATTACTGGTAGTATCATTGATCGGGACCGGAGTATATTACCGATCGAACAACACCTTAAAAGGCGGGATGAAGGAAGAAAAACTCAAATCCGAATCGCTCCTGTCGGAAAAGCTTGCGCTCAGCAAAGAAGCGGAGAAGCTGAAAAACGACATCCAGTCATGGAAGGGAAAAAGCGAGCAGGCTGACCGTTTGCTGGCCGAAGCGCTGGACAAGGTAGCCGGACTGGAGAACACTGTTCGCGGGCTTCGCAAAGAAAATGCAACGCTGGCATCTGTGAAAAAAGAGTTATCCGAAGTGAAACAGATCCGGAAAGACCTGGAAGACCAGCTGGCCGCCCTGGATCAGCAGAACAGGAAGAAATCGAAGGAACTGGAGGATATGCAGTCCGAACTTATCTCGCTGAGGTCTGAAAGGGATGGTTTGCGTTCAAGTCTGAATGCCCTGCAGGCAAGCATCACCGATAATTTCCGGGTAGAACCGCTGCGAGGCAGGAAAAACCAGAAGCTGACCATTAATGCGGCCAGGACCAGGAAATTGATGGTGAGCTTTGAAATACCGCAATCGATGTCAGACAACATTAAATTCAGTATTGTCACTCCATCCGGTAAGGTGATAAAGAGTGATGAGCCCAGCCTGACTTACCGTATTACAGATGACGGACGTACCCTCACAGCCAGTTTATCACCCTTCTCAGGGGATTTTGAAATCTCCAGGAGAGTTGAGATGACATACTCACCGGCGCAAAAACTCGATCCCGGCATTTATAATATCCAGATTTACAATGACACCGATTATGCCGGAAGTGTCCAGTTAAGACTCCGTTAGGGCATTCAACAACCAGATAATTTTCTCATGGATTAACTTACAGGCCGGGGAGCGGTTTAAATTTGAATCGCGACCCGGCTTCCGTAGTTATAATTTTTGTATCTTGCCGTTCAGGAATAATCATCATTTAAAAAACATATCATGAACCATCTTTTGCAACAACTCAAAGATATCCGGGCAGAAGGCTGCATCACCATCTGCCTGAACACCCACAGAACAAAACCGGGATACCTGAAGGATCCGTTATTGCTGAAAAACCTGGTAAAGGAAGCGGAAAAGAAACTTTTCGGGTTGTTGGACAAGCGCCGCACAAAAAGCCTGGCGGAAAGATTGCATAAATTATCAGAAAATATCGATCACAGCCACAACCTCGAAAGCCTCATTTTATTTGTCAACGACGATATTTCAGAATTTGTGCGGCTTCCCGTCAAGGTAACCAACCGGGCCGTGGTGGATCACACCTTTGCTACGCGCGACCTGGTCAGGGCTATCCGCAAGCAGGCGGAATACTACGTGCTGGTCATCAGCCGCGACCGGGTCAGGCTCCTCGAAGCCAGCAACGACAGGCTCGTGTCGGAATACGGATCGCCTTTCCCCCTCAGTAAAAAGAGCTTCTATTCCACCGATAAGCTGGCCCTTTCGATGGCCAAAGGAACCGACAACCTCATCGAAGAGTTTTTTAACCAGGTGGATAAGATCGTACAGGAAAGAACAAAGGAGAATCCGCTGCCTTTTATACTGGTAACCGAGGAGCGCAACCGCTTCCACTATGAAAAGGTGACCGATAAAAACCGGATCATCGGGCATCTGAACCAGAACAGGGACGGCGACAAGGCGTCTAACATCGTGAAAGAGGCCTGGAAGATCGTGAAAAAGGTAAACGAAGAGCGGATCAGGAAACGTAAGCAGGAGCTGCGCGACGCGGTGAAAAAGCATACCTTCCTGACCGACCTTAACGACATCTGGCGAGCGGTGAACGAGGGCCGCGGACAGACGGTTTTTGCTTCGAAGGATTATATTCAGCCGGCCAGAATTGATAATGGCGTGATCATACAGGCCGACGAGCTGCCGCTGACCACCCCCGGCTTCGTGGATGATATTATCGACGACATCATCGAGATCAACCTGAAATACGGCGGCGACGCGGTTTTCCTGGATGATGAGATGATGAAGAAGTATAACGGGGTGGCGCTGGTGACGAGATATTAGGGGTTGACGAATTATTACCGGTTAATTTTCCTTGACAAGCAAACAATTTTTGCGTATCTTTGTTCTTTTCTTGAGTATCCTATGAAGCTCTACATCAAATACATGGTCTGCATCCGGTGCAAGATGGTAGTGAAATCGGAGCTGGAAAAACTCGGTCTGGTCTATACAAAAGTGGACCTGGGAGAAGCGAATATCCGGGATCCAATTACCCCTGAACAACGTGCGCAACTGAAAACCGCATTGATGAAATCAGGACTTGAGCTGATGGAGGACCCCAGTGCCATTTTGATTGAAAAAATCAAAGCCGTCATTATAGAAATGGTGCATTATGCAGAGGAAACCCCAAAAACCAATTTTTCTGATTACCTCAGCGAGAAGCTCCAGTACAATTACACCTACCTGGCCAATCTTTTTTCAGAAACAACCGGTACCACCATTCAAAATTATATCATAGCCCATAAAATCGAACGGGTGAAAGAATTGCTGCTATACGATGAACTGACACTGACCGAGATCTCTTACCGTCTTGATTACAGCAGCGTTGCGCACCTATCCAACCAGTTCAGGAAAGTGACCGGTTTGACGCCCACCTATTTTAAGCAGCTTAAACAAAAGCGGCGCAACCCACTGGACGATGTGTGATTTATGCAACTCTTTTTATTTTTTCTGTAAAGTTTTCCGGGATGTTAATACCGACCTTTGCAAGGTTAATAGGTGTTAACTATTCAGACTATGTGAAATGGACAATGCAGAAGTTAAAAAATCAGCATCACATATCACCGTGGAAATTATCGAATATATTCCCCATTCGGTCGTCATCAAGACGATTCTGAAGAAATCGACCGGAAACATTAGCGTCATGTCGTTTGACAGTGGCGAAGGATTGACTGAAAAAACGACACCCTTCGATACTTATGTGCAAATCATCGACGGCACAGCTGAAATTGTGATCAGCGGCAAGTCCACCTTCCTGGAGACTGGCCAGTCGATCGTAATACCCGCACATGAACCCAACCAGATCAAGCCTAACGGTCGTTTTAAAATGATCATGACTGTTATTAAAAGCGGTTATGAATAATTATATCCAGGGAAAAATCTTTCGGTTTTTTTGTATAACCCGTTCAAATTTTCATGTTAAAAACCCGGTCCGGTTCATTATAAGTACCGGCCTTAGTTATTGTCAACCCAAAGCAGAATGAAACTTTTCATCAAGTATATGGTCAGCATCCGTTGCAAAATGGTGGTGAAGTCAGAGTTGGAAAAGCTCGGACTGCATTACACAAGGATAGACTTAGGGGAAGTGGATATTTTAGGCAATGTTGAAGCGAATCAGCTTATTCATCTGAAAAAAGCGCTGTTGCAATCAGGTCTCGAGCTGATGGGCGACCAGAAAGCCATTTTAATCGAAACAATCAAAAACGTGATCATAGAGATGGTGCACTATTCGGAGGAGCTGCCGAAAACAAATTTTTCCGATTACCTCAGCGAAAAACTCAGTTATGATTACACTTACCTGGCCAATCTCTTTTCAGAGACAACAGGCACTACCATTCAGAATTACATTATCGCCCACAAGATTGAACGGGCAAAGGAATTGCTGCTATATGATGAGCTGAATCTCACCGAGATTTCATACCGGCTCAATTACAGCAGCGTGGCACACCTATCCAATCAATTCAAGAAAGTCACAGGGTTGACACCTACTTTCTTTAAGCAATTAAAAAACAAACGACGTCTTTCGTTGAACAATGTGTGAATGATGTAATTCTTTTCCAGCATTTTATAACGCTTTCCAGAGTGCAAATGCTCACCTTTGTAAATTGATGAATACTAATAATTCAAAGATGGGTCCCATTAACCACAAAGTCATTGAATG
>JAWOHY010000099.1:0-3102 GCA_046484945.1 Bacteroidales bacterium | reverse complement strand
TGGCCCGGACCACTGCCTGGCCTTCGAACTGGGGGTTCCAGGTGACCTCGGCGATGGTGTCAATGGAAAGGAACGTGCCGGCGTCTTCCGGTTCAAGTAACCATTCGTACCCGGTGGCATATTGCACAGTGTCAATTGAATATAAAGCGACCGGGTTTGTGGTACTGCATAATATATCTGGCCCCGATGTTAAAATGGGCGCTAACGGTAAGTAAAAGGAGCAGTCTTTGATCTCAATGAGCCAAGCGTTATACTCAAGACTGTTTGGAAAAAGATCGCATTGAACGTCCTGGTCAAGGTATTGTGCGTTTGCTGCGAGCACATAATTATAATCATCATTTTTATAAACACAGTGAATGCCCCAGAAGCGCTCTGTGGCCGCCCCTCCGAAACAATGCTCCCATAACAGTTCCCCGTTTTCGTCCAGTTTGACCACCCAGATATCGGCATAATGATCGTACATGGAATGATTCCCTGAAACATCCCCGTCCAGTGAGCAGGTGTTTCCGATAACGATAAACCCATTATCTTCAGTTGTGGTAATATATATTGGATATTCCCAGGATGTCCCGCCGAGGCATTTTTGCCAGATCAGGTTACCGGAAAAATCGATCTTGAACACCCAGATATCGTTGGATGCATAAATGCCCGGTATGCCGTGAAATCCGCTGACGTCCCTGTCATTTGAACTGGTTGTAGCGGCGATCACATACCCGTCATCCACGTCTACAATATCCCGCCCTAATTCCCCGTATTTGCCTCCATAGCACCACTGGTTGAGCAGGTTTCCATCCAAGTCAAGCTCTACCACCCAGACATCGGTCCAGACGTAGCCATAGTCCGGGCAATCGATCATGCCGCCCGTTAATTCGTGTCCTCCGACAAAGAGTATCGTATTTTGTGAAGAAAGTTTGATTTTCAAACCATTATCCTTGCCGTGGTTTCCCAGGGTTTTTTGCCATAGTATGCCTCCGGTTGAATCGATCCGGCACAGCCAGACGTCCATGTCGCCGTAATGTACGGTGATATCCCCGCCGGGAAGTCCAAATCTTCCCATCATCACCAGCCCGTTGTCCGGCATCAGTATGGCATCCACCGGAATGTCTCCCATCGCAGAGCCGCCATAGGAATTTTCCCAAAGGATATCCCCGGTGTCATTGATCTTAACCACCCAATATTTTCCGTCCCTATCGTTCAGAACATCCCCGTCTTTAGATTGGGTGTAATTGAGTAAATAAAAAGTGCTGTCAGTAATTTTTATTATTTTAATTGGGGAATCAGCAGAGCTACCCCCGTAGCATCTTTCCCAGAGGACATTTCCGCTGAAGTCCGTTTGAACGATCCATGCATCACCGGCTCCATGGTAGTTTGTAACGCCTGGACCATTTCTGGTGAGATATATACCGAACAAATATCCATTTTTTGTTTTTTCAACTGCAAAAGATTCATTTTGTCCATCCTTAATTCCTAAACAGTTTTGCCAGAGGATGGTATCGATTTGTGCCTGTGTAATAAGGAAAGCAGATGTCAATGTAATAATTATGCAAATCCGGAATTTCATATCTGGTTATAAATAGGAGCTGCAGGCTGTCAGCCCGCAGCTCCCGGTTACACTTATCAATAAATTAATATTTTGTCCGATTTCACCATAACGGGGTAAATATACAACAAAACAGCGCCGAAAGCAAGGAAAAACCGCAGGTCATTTCTCATTTCGCAATGGCAAGGCACATTTCACAATAATGGGAAATGGGAAATGAAATGTTCAATGCACACGGCCCTACCCCTTGGTCCCCTCTCCATGCCGGTTTATGTGCATTTTACTAATGCAATATAACACTGGAATTTGTGCTTATGGAATGGTCGCAACGGGCATCGGTCTGGCAACCAGGGGTAGCTGCAGCCCGCTGGCACCAGCATCCGGTTATCTCGCCGGAAGGAGCTTTGTTGAACCTGCAGGATTCACAGCAGTGCCCTTTGCAGGAATGTGTCGTGCCTGCAGCCAGTAACAGACTGCTTCCCGTTTTCACCGGTATCAGTTGCACCGCATAAGGAATAACTTCGTACGGCGATGTCTCAACATCGAACATCAGGTAGTGAAACCCGTTTTCGCTTTCAATACGGACATTGTGCACCGCTTCAATATTAATATCCGCCGACTTAACCGACTTTACGATCATAGCTACCTCGACAATCATAACGATCTCTTCCCCTTCTATTTTAGCGACAGGGTCGGATTGTGGATCAAATGTGCCATGGGACATGCATGAATGGCAAAAAGCGATAATCAATAATACTGCAAGAATTTTTTTCATGGTTGTGAATTTTTAGATTAGTAGTTCTGTTTTCTATTAATCCGGTTTTTTAGGAAAAATACCCGCACGGCAAGAAATTTAAAATCATTCTAAATAAACTGCCTTCTGCCTTTCAGTGCGATCAGCCCTATCGTTGCAATGTTTAACATGGCCAGTAGCCCGCCTGTCAGCGGTAAACCGGCAATGGGCATTACATACACCGCTACCAGTCCGATGCCGATGGCAGAGCCGATCAGGTCGGCGCTGAAGGCTTCGCCGGAGCTTTGCAGGAAACCTGATTTTCGCAAATGGGCGCTCAGGGAGAAATGGATGCCGGTCAGCAGGCCGCTGGCTCCCACCAGCATGAGGATCAGCAGGATCACCAGCCAGCTGGTGGAGGAGGGAATGAAGTGCATCACTGCAGCCATGAGAATGCAAAAAGCGCCGATAACCGCCTGGATAGTAAGAAATCCCCTGAAAGTGCTGTTTTTGTAAAAAAGCCTCCGGTTATGAGCGCCGATGGCCAGACCGGCCATGAATACGGCAAAGATCACCCCGGTCATCTGGTAGATGAAGCCGTACACCACCTGCATCCAGATCATTAACAGGAAAACCACCGACGAGGAGGTGAAACCGCTGGCAAAAAGGCCCAGGTTCAACGGCCCGAAGAATACGAAAGCCAGGATGACCAGCCCGGCCAGCGAAAAGAGGATGATGCGGCCGTCGAACTGAAAAAGGCTCATCCAGTAACGGAGCGCCTGGGAATAGCTATATGGCCTGAGGTCCTGGTTAATCACCGGCCCGGAAT
>JAWOHY010000213.1:0-10766 GCA_046484945.1 Bacteroidales bacterium | reverse complement strand
CGGGATTCAATGGATTTTTCTTTTTTCTACCGGGCTGTCATCCCTACGGGATTCAATGGATTTTTCTTTTTTCTACCGGGCTGTCATCCCTACGGGATTCAATGGATTTTTCTTTTTTCTACCGGGCTGTCATCCCTACGGGATTCAATGGATTTTTCTTTTTTTCTACCGGGCTGTCATCCCTACGGGATTCAATGGATGTTTCTGTTTTATTATCTAATCCTGCAAGTCTTTGACGGTTTCAATCAGCTCCGGCAGGTCCATCCCCAGCGCTTTCAGGTGCTCGATTTTCGGGATGCCGTTCTTTGTCCAGCCCCTGCGGTAGTAAACGGCGTCGAGGAGCTTTTCGTATTGTTCCTCGCGGTATTGACGGGTGAGCTTCATTTTCTCTTCCGTTGAAAGTCCTTCGGGATTCACACCGATGATCTCCTTTAATTGCTTGTCGTAACGGTCGGCCCTGGATTCGTATTCTTCGACGGTCAACGGTCCGGCTGCGCGATAGGGCTGGGCATCGTATTTCCGGGTGCCATATCCCCTGCGGATGTTGAAAATACGCTGAAAATTGTAAACCCGTTCCGATTGCCGGATCATTTCGTGTTTGTCGAAGTCATTTCCGGTAACGGCTTTGTATATGGTTACATAATTGTCGACATGTTCGGGCACCTTTGCCGGTTCATCGGTCTCGGTATTGCTAAGCGGTTCGACATCGTTCCATGGGAGCTTGCAAAGGCCTACCAGGCCGAACCAGGTGCGGAACATCGGGAAATAATGCAGCGCTTCGGCCTTGTTTTTGAAGGTAGGGATCTGGTTGTTCACCATATCCATAAAGATCAGCCATGCTTCATCGTGCTGCGGCCCCTTGTTGGTCATCGCGTAACCACCCTGCTGGGCCAGTGATTCCTTGGATACATACTGCGAGTATTCCAGTCCTTTGTTCTCCATGGCGATATCATTGAGGAAATCAGCGTCTCCCCATCCATTTTCTGCGAACAGCTGCTTCATTTTCCTGACGCCCATACCGGCGATCAGCCCAAAGCCTTCGCCGCGGGCCAGCTGGTGAAGCAATTCCATGGCCGAATCGGCGTTGCCGAAATTCAGCTTCAGGCCGCCGGTCCGTTCATCGTTCAGGATGCCGTTTTCATAGCACTCCATCACAAAAGCCGTGATCGTTCCCCAGGAAATGGCACAGATGCCATAAGTGTCGCAGTAAAAGTTCGCTTCGATGATGTAATCTGGGTTGAAAATGCCGCTGCAGGAGCCTAACCCGCCTGCATTTTCGTATTCGGGACCGTCTACCAGCACGCTGTCGCCCTTGTAAGGACCTGTTCGCAGCACATAATCATCCACGCCTTTCGAACACGACATATTGCAGCCAATCCAGCAGCCGTCGGGGATACCCTGCGTAAAGCGCGATTTCCATACCTCCGAGTGAATGGCGTTGGCGTCGGGATGGCTGCCGAATTTGAAGTTATGGGTAGGCAGCAGGTCATAGTCGTTCATGATATTGGTCAAATGGGCGGTTCCCTTGGTACGCATTTCGTTCTGGGAATCGTCCAGGTCGCGCATTTCGGCATTGAAGCGCTTGCCCCGCTCCATGATGGCAGCCATGTCGACCACGTTGTTCAGATTACCTTTAACTCCCGGTATCTTGGCGACAATGGCCCTGATCTTTTTATTGCGCATGACCGTCCCGATACCGCCCCTGCCGGCCTGCTTCAGCCTCACCTTTTTTCGCCGGGTATCATAGAAGCTGAAATTGAGCATGCCTATCAGGGAATAATCGGCCGCTGCTCCTGTACTGACCACTGCCACATTCTTTTTGTCTTTTTCATCATCGGCATAGATCTCCGTCAGGTATTCCGCCAGGAGATGGGAGTCTTTCATGTCCAGGTCAATCTCGCTGATGCTGATCTTATGGTTTATCCCATCAATGAAAATGATCACATCCTTTTCCGATTTGCCCTGGATTTCAATCGCGTCATAACCGGCGAACTTCAGGAAAGGGCCGAAATATCCGCCCACGTTGCTGTCGATGGGAATGTCGGTCAATGGGGAGATCGATACGCAGATGGATTTTCCGGTGCCGGAGTATTGCGTAATGCCGCCGATCGGACCGGATGAAATATTGATCTCATTTTCAGGATCATCCCATTTGGTATCGGGTTTGGTGGCATCCCACAGTAATTTCAACCCATAGCCCCTTCCGCCGATAAATTTTTCCTTCATCAGGGGCGGAACTGCTTTTTCCTTGATCTCTCTGGTCCCTGCATTTATGTAAAGGATCTTATCGGTATATCCCCTGTCGAGCGGTTTCCACTCGTAAGGCATTTCTTTGAGCAGTTTCTGCGTTTTGGCGATCGCTGCGGTATCCATAGTCTTTCTTTTTTATTGTTTATAAATTAACAGTACAAAAGTAGGAATTTTCGTATTAAGGAATATGATTATTTTTGTCAACAAGGAATAACCCCCACCCCGTGAGGGTGTATCAAAAGGTTAGAATCATTTAAAAAGCCACCAAAACACAAAATCACTAAATATCACAAAATACAAATAATCAATAAATTAAGTTTTTGTGTAATTTTGTGTTTTTGTGATTTAGTGGCATGAAAAAGACTTTTGATACAGCCTCAGTCAGGGAGGGGGTCGAAATGACCAATGCAGGACAATCATATTCGAATAAAGCTAAAAGACAAAACCGTCGGGATCGCCGGCTGCGGCGGGCTTGGTTCCAACTGTGCCGTGGCCCTGGCCAGGGTAGGGGTGGGGAAACTGGTAATTGCCGATTTCGACAAAGTGGAGGTTTCCAACCTGAACAGGCAGTATTTCTTTGCCGACCAGGTCGGCATGCCCAAGGTCACGGCGCTCAGAGCCAACATTCACCGGATTGATAAGGATATTGTGGTGGAGGGTCATGAACTTACATTGCACCCCGGTAATATTCCGGAAATTTTCGGGCATTGTGATGTGATCGTAGAGGCTTTCGACAGCGCCGATATGAAGCTGATGATCGTTGAAACCGTTACGGAAAAAATGCCCGGCAAGCCGCTTATTTGCGGCGTTGGCCTGGCCGGATGGGGCGAGAACAACGATATCGGGATGAAGGTTTTCGACAATGTATATATCTGTGGCGATCATCTTCGGGAAGTATCCCCCGATTTTCCGCCTATTGCTCCGCGGGTGGGAATTGTCGCCAACATGGAGGCCAACCAGGTACTGGAAATCCTTTTAGGGAAAATGAATGATGGAAATAACGCTCAATAATAGAAAAGAAACGATACCTGACGGTGATGTCACCATAGCAGACCTGATCCGGATCAAAAACTTTACTTTCCGGTTACTGGTGACCAAAGTGAATGGTAAACTGGTGAAGAAGGAAGCACGTGACCAGGTCTATATCCGCGAAGGGGATGATGTCACTGTATTGCATTTGATCAGCGGAGGGTAATATCGAACACATCTAAGTTGCGTTTCATAATGAAACCTAAGTACATCGCATTCATTAGTAAATTATTCGTATCATTGTAGTCAGGTTTAAGCTGACTAAATAACTATGAGACATAAATACATATCAAAACAATCCAACGAGCTTTTGTCTTATTTCAATGAGCAAGACAAAAGTTGTTTTACCTACTCGGAAGCTATAAAGGCACTGCCTCTTTCAGGTGATAGTGCGATTAAGCAATTACTGAGTGATATGACGAAACGGGGGCTTCTGATGCGCTTAAAAAAGGGATTGTATTATGTTATTCCTTACGAACAAAACGCAGATACTTTTATGCCTGATTGGCATCTAATTGCTGAATGTTTGGTGAATGATACTGAGCATTATATAGGATATTATTCTGCAATGCAAATACATAATCTGATAACACAGCCATCATTGAAAGAGCAAATTGTTGTTGCGAAACAAATAAGGCCATCTTGTATTAGAGTTAAGGATGTGCCATTTCAATTTATCTATCACAATGATAATCATTTCTTTGGCATAAAGAAAATGTGGATTGATAGTTTTCATAAAGTGACTTGTTCCGATCTGGAAAAAACTTTTATTGATTGTCTGTTTAAACCTGATTACTCCGGAGGAATAGTTGAAATTGCAAGGGCTTTGTACGTTTCAAAAGACAAAATAAAATTCAGCAAATTATTTGAATATGTAGAGAAGTTTAATTCACAAGCTGTGATAAAGCGGCTTGGGTTTCTTTTAGAAACACTTGCAATTAAAAATGAGATAATCGAGAAACTCCAAAAAATAAAAACTAAATCTTATGTTTTACTGGATACAGAATTACATAAAACAGGTAAAATGGTTAGCCGATGGAGCATACAGCAAAACGTAGAAACAGAAACCATTAAGTCTGCCATTCACACATGATTAAACCCGGAGAAATACAACAAAAAGCCTGGGCTGACGGTGTGCGTGACCAGCAAATAGAGAAAGACTATATTTTATCATGGATATTATTTGGAAATAATAGACAATAACGAGCATGAAGATGGTGGAATTAATTTCTTTATAAGCTATATTGGACCACTTGGGGGATCTGGGGCAAATAAGAAGGTTAAAGTTGATATTGCCAGAGCTGAATCTCTGGAATTTGAACCTGTATTAAAAGATGCTTTTCTAGATTATTCAGACCTGCATGAACACCAACTACTTTGCTATTCATTGGAAGAAGTTTTAGTTGAAAAAATGCGTTCCATCATGCAACGGCTGCAGGCACGTGATTTCTATGACATTTGGTATCTAGTTGCAATCCATGGAATGGATATAGACTTTTATATCAAGGAATTCAAATCAAAATGTAAAAACAAGGGACTAAATGCTTCCCATTTTTTTACTAAATTGGAGCAGCGACTGCCACAATACAAGGGACGTTGGCAAAAATCGATGAAAGAACAGATTCATGATTTACCGGAATTTGATCAAGTAGAAAGAGAACTTCATAGACATTTTAAGAAAATCGAACTTTAGTATTAAAAGGTGATGTTTTGAAAGAAACTACTATCAGGGAAGAATGCCCAATACCTCATAAAATGAGCCGATTATAATACCTCAGCAACAATAAACGTGCTTCCCCCGACAAAGATCAGATCATTTACACCAGCTGCAATCCTGGCAGCATGGTAAGCTTCTTTAACAGAAGGAAAAACTTCACCCTGTAATCCAAAATCCCTGGCTCTCTTTCCCAGTTCCCCGGCATCCAGTCCACGCGGGATATTTGCCTTGCAGAAATAGTAGATGGCATCTTGCGGGAGCAGTTTCAGGATGCTGCCGGCATCCTTGTCGTTCACCAGTCCGAACACCCAGTGCAGCTTTTCAAATTCTTCCAGCTTCAGCTGTTCCAGTATATACCTGATCCCGGCTTCATTATGGCCGATATCGCAGATGGCTTTGGGTTTACGGGAGATGACTTGCCATCTTCCCTGTATACCTGTCTGCCTTATCACATTCCTGAATCCGTGCCGGATGTGCTCTTCAGAAATATTAAAACCTGATTTTCGAAGGATCTGGATGGCCTGGTAAGCGGCGATGATATTTTTCTGCTGGTAGGCGCCTTTGAGAGGTGATCGCACAGGGACTCCATCCCTCCCAACAGGGACTCCATCCCTCCCAACAGGGACTCCATCCCTCCCGACAGGGACGGAGTCCCTGTCAGGATTTTGATCAGCAAAGATGATCGGCGCGTGCATTGCGGCTGCCTTTGCCAGAAATACTTCCCCAACTTCCTGCTGCGTTTCCCCGATCACCACCGGAATGCCCTTTTTGATGATCCCGGCCTTTTCCCCGGCAATTTTTTGCAGCGTATCGCCCAGGAATGCGGAATGGTCGTTCGAAATGTTCGTGATAACGCTCAGCACCGGGGTGACCACGTTCGTGGAATCAAGCCGCCCCCCCATACCGGTTTCGATGACCGCGATATCCACTTTCTCATCTGAAAAATACTGAAAAGCCATTACAGCGGTATATTCGAAAAAAGAGGGATGTATGTCGCTGAAATGGTGCTTGTATCGTTTCACAAATGCCGTCACATAGCTTTTCGGTATCTTTTTCCCGTTGATCCTGATCCTTTCCCGGAAATCTTTCAGGTGTGGCGAGGTGTAGAGCCCGGTTTTCAAGCCTGCGCTTTGCAAAACGGAGGCGATCAGATGCGAGGTGGACCCTTTCCCGTTGGTACCGGCGATATGCACGGACCTGAATGTATTTTCGGGATTTCCCAGGACACTGCAAAGGGCAATGGTATTTCCCAGGTCGGCTTTGTAGGCGGCCGCACCGATACGCTGGAACATCGGCAGCTGGTCATACAGGTATTGCAGTGTCTGCCGGTAATTCATGGAAGAAATGCTGCGGATGATTAATTCTGCCGGATGAAGTTATATGTAATTGTACCTACCTGGTTATCAGGCGCATTGGGGTCAGGGGCAAATTTACTGCGGAGGGCGGCATCTTTGGATACTTCCCAGAGCCTCTGGTCGGATACGTTGGTTCCGCGGGCGCCGGGCACAGCGCTCACCACATTGCCCTGCCGGTCGACCCGGATGGTGACTACCACCTTTCCCTGTTCCCTGGATTCATAGGCGGGTTTGTGCAGGGAAAGCGCTCCCCTACCGCCCAGGCTGTATGAAATACCATCTCCGGCCCCGCCTGTCCCTTCGTAGTTATCCACGCCAGGTGTTCCGTAAGGGCTGCCCTGGTCGCCCGGTTGCCCTGTCTGGCCTTCCTGGCCGCCCTCGGTGGTGGAGGCGCTTTTGCCTTTGAAAAGCGCCTTCGGATTTACCTCGGGTTGTGGTTCCGGTTCAACGGTCTCGGGAACAGGCTCAGGATCTGGCTCTGGCTCAGGTTGCGGTATTATCTCTTCGGGCTCCTTTTTTTTCTCTTCTTTTTCTTCAATAATGGCTGGTGCCTCTTCAATATCCTGTACCAGGTATTCCTCTTCTTCTACTTCTTCCGGTATGACAGGAGTGGGCTGTGGGACTGGAACCGCTGGCGCCGGTTGGGTTTGCTGGTTGAAATCCATGCCTGTTTCATCAAACCCCAGGTTCACCAGCACGCCCTCTTCACCGGGCAGGGGCAGGGGAGTGCGCAACGCCAGGAAGAAAAGCAGTAACAGCATGATCACATGAAAAATGATCGTACCGGCGATGCCACGGATCTTATTTTTCTTTTCGGTTGTCATTTGGCAACAGTTGCCAGGATTACTTTATGTTTGGTTCCGCTTTTTTGGTTGATCTTGTTGACGGCATCGATCACAGTGACAATATGCTGCACCGGCACCGACTTATCCGATTTCAACACAACCGTTCCTTCGGTGAGGTTCATCAGTTTTTGTCCAATCTGGCTTTCCAGAAGATTTTCGTTTACCTGGAACTCTTCCACGAAAAACTGCTGTCGCTCGTTGATATAAACGGTGACCGATTGTTTGGCCATGGTCCGGCTGCTGCTGCTGGGAAGCAGTAACTTAATGGCATTGGGGGCCACCAGCGTTGAGGTAAGCATAAAGAATATCAGCAACAGGAAAACCAGGTCAGACATCGAGGCTGTGCTGAAGGCTACGTTGAGCTTATTTCGGGTCCGGATTGCCATATTTTTATTTTAGGTTGATGAAGATCAACATTATTTCACCGGTTCATGCAGCAGGTCCATAAATTCAGAGGCCCTGGCTTCTAAAATAAAGACCAGTTTTTCGATCCTGGCCACCAGGATATTGTACAAAACAAATGCCACGATCCCGACGATCAGGCCGCCTACCGTGGTGACCATGGCCTGGTAGATGCCACTGGAGAGGAGGGACACATCGATATTATTCCCGGCCATGGACATATCATAGAAAGCAATGATCATACCGATAACGGTGCCGAGGAACCCGAGCATGGGCGCTGCCCCGGCGATGGTAGCCAGTCCTGCGATGTTCTTCTCCATCTTTGAGACTTCCAGTTTACCGACATTTTCAATGGCCGAATTGATATCGTTCAGTGGCCTTCCGATCCGGATCAGTCCTTTTTCGATCATCCTGGCTATCGGACTTTCGTTGTTGCGGCAGAGAGCCTGGGCAGAGTCGAGCCTGCCGTTATGGATGAAGTCGCGGATATTGTTCATGAAGTGTTTATCTTCCTTGCTGGCCCTTTTAATGGTCAGGAACCGTTCGATAAAGATATACACGGCGATGATCGAAAGCACCGCCAGGATAGCCATGATCCACCCGCCTTTCAGGGCCAGGTCGTAGATGGATAGGGTGATTTCAGACGGGATGGCCTGATCTCCCATCAGGTCGTTGGTAGTGTTGAGTTGCAATAAGATAAATCCGGTCATGGTGATTAATTTGGGCAGTAATTTAACGTGAAAAGGCATCCTTTAGTATGGATCCCTTTTCACAGTGTAAAAATATAAAATTTGATGAAAGAAAGAGGATATATTATGAAGGCTCTTTTTTCAAGTAGTCCGACGACTAAAGCCGTCGGTTCCAACTTTGTAAATCACCAGGAACCAACGGCTTTAGTCGTTGGAAGGGAAGCCAAAGAATCCTACATTCGTCTTCTGTAGATAAACACAACAGAAAGGAACATCAGTCCGATTGCCAGGAAGATGGCCCAGTTGGCTACGGGGATAACGTATCCGCAGGTAGTGTCCACGCAAACAACAGGTTCGGGATAACCGGCCGGGAAGGCCAGGTATTCGCCATATTCCCAGTTGAACTGGACCACATCTTCAGTTGTCGGATCAGAAATATCGGGATATACGACCACTGTTGAAATGGACACGCCATCATCTCCCGGGAGGAAACCGATTCTCTCACCGTATTCGGCATCGATTTCTTTTTGCAGGTCCCAGACCAATGGCGGGCAGAATTCGGTCACACCCAGGTAAATCGGGTTGATGACTTTAAAACAGACACTGAACAGCATGGTCCATTCGGTTGTTGAAACGACCACCGGTGGGGCGCCCGGGTCGGTCAGCTCCACGTAGCCGTTGTACCATATCAACGGATCATTCACAGCGAAATACAATGGGCCACTGCCTGGAAATCCCTGCGCAATTTCCGGGTTTGGATTGCCTCCGATATCGGGCAATGCGTATCCTCCCTGGAAGTTGCCTGTATTCAGGTACTGAAGGATTGAGCCATCATAAAAGAATCGCACATTAAATCCATAGACCTCCAGTCCTTCTGTATCGGATTGCAGTTCCACGTCGACGCAATAGGACTCCGTTTCGCAATCGAAGCGTTCATTGGCAAACCTGACAGTCATTTCCGGGAGCTGTTGCGCGATAGCCTCAAATCCGGTCATCACAAGGATGAGCAACAGGGAATAAATGGTCCTTTTTATCATTATCGGTCTTTTCATGACGTAAAGATATTAAATTTATTATCAATATTAATTTTCATTTTCATGAACAGCATTATGGTACAATGGTGAATTTTCCATTGTTTATTTCCCATGTATTCCTGTCGGTAGTAGTACAGTCGGCATTCATATTAAAGTCGCCTGCCCTGTACTGTCCATTGGTTCCGGTAGTGATTTCCCAGATGATCCGGTCGACGAAGTCGATACTGATCATTGATCCCGGGCTGGCTTGCTGGCCGTTACCGGCAAACATTGCGTATGTGGTTGGCGTCAGTCCGGGCAGCAGTTTCTGACCATCTCCCAGGAAGATTCCCAGTGGATCAATGGTATAACTCTGGTTATATCGGAAGTCGAATGTCAGCGTACCGTCTATGATGGGCACGGCTAGCGGTGTCATAATTTTCAGGTGGTTACGGTGTTCGATGACAACGTAATAGGATTCTGAGAAATTGACCTCGCAACAATCAAATCCATCTCCGGTGAATATGATTTGCCCGTCGCTTTGCAGGAGTGCAGCCGCGCGGCATATCGTATTCTGTTCATACTGGAATGTTTCGAAGTTGAGCACCGGTTCATCGCGCAGCGACACCAGGACCCAGTCGACGATATTTGGCAGGTATCCGGCATCTCCGGGTGTAGGATTTCCGAATGAATTATAATCATCGCCTTCCGTTCCGGGGTAGTTCCACGGCGTCACATTGTAAGGTTGTCCGGCGGGTGTGTATACCGGGCCTGTAAACAGACTGGTATAGGTCTGTCCGGGCAGCACGCGCCTGTTGTTCAGGCTGGTCCGCATCGGTACCGTGAAGGTCTGCGTCCCGTTGGTAGCGATAGCCGAACCCTCGAGGTAAACGTAGATGTCGAGGGTGAGCGGGGTGATGGTGATCAACTGCTCACATGTCCCTTCATTACCACAGAGATCTTCTATCCTATAAGTACGGATGATCCCATCCCCATCCGGCACATCGCTCACCCAGGCAAAGGAACCCTCATCCAGCCCGCAGTTGTCCGAAGCCGAACCGCCGGCTGCGATGAAGGCAGCCAAAGTGGTTACATGTGCTGGAATACCTGATTCACAGGCAACCATCAAATCGCCGGGACATGTTAGAGTAGGGACTTGCATATCTTCTGTCCAGGTGTACGTGATGCTGATCTCATCGGCAACATTACCACAGGCATCGGTATAATTGGCATACCATGTCTGGGAATAGGCGCACCCGATGCTTGTAGGCCCTGTAGTTGTTACTACCGGTGTTATAGTACCCTCGCAGTTGTCCGTTCCGGTGAAGGTCGGGGCGACCACTGTCGGGTTGCATCCCAGGTCACCGCTGGTAGCGGTGGTAGCCAGCACGGGTTTCTCTGAGTCGGTGCTCCAGGTATATGTTACGGTGCACTGGGCAGTGTTGCCGCAGTCGTCGGTGGCGGTC
>JAWOHY010000208.1:0-3823 GCA_046484945.1 Bacteroidales bacterium | reverse complement strand
CCCCCTTTCACCTCTTCCCCTCTTCCCCTCGTCACCTTCACCTTACATATCTTCCCCGATGCATCGACCGATTCAACCGTCGCTCCCGTAATCACCTTGATTTTTGCTTTCTTGAAACTCCTTTCCAATTGTTTCGAAACCTCTTCATCCTCCAGGGGGATGATGTTCGGCAGCAGCTCGATCAGCGTAACATCCGTTCCGATAGTATTGTAGAAGTAGGCGAACTCGCTGCCAATAGCCCCGGAGCCGATCACAACCATCGATTTGGGTTGCTTTGGAAGGCTCATGGCCTGGCGGTAACCGATGACTTTCTTGCCGTCCTGCTTGATGTTCGGCAATTCCCTGGAGCGTGTGCCGGTAGCCAGAATGATATGTTTGGCCGTGTATTCGGTCTCTTTGCCTGATTCATCTTTCACCACCACCTTTTTCCCGGGCATGATCCTGCCGGTTCCGGTGATCGTATCTATTTTGTTTTTCTTGAAAAGATACTGGATGCCTTTGCTCATACCGTCGGCCACGTCGCGGCTGCGTTTGATCATGCCTTTAAAGTCGGCTTTGACATCGCCTTCTATCTTAACACCGTAATCGGCGGCATGGCTGGCATAGCGGAACACCTGCGCACTTTTAAGCAGCGCTTTGGTAGGGATGCAGCCCCAGTTGAGGCATACGCCACCCAGGGATTCTTTTTCCACAACGGCTGTTTTCATACCCAGTTGTGATGCGCGGATCGCGGCTACATAACCGCCCGGCCCGCTACCTATAACTATGATATCGTATTGCATGCTGGTAGATTTTTTTTGAATAGCTGATGCAAAGGTAGGAAAAGATGTTAGAAGATAGAAGTTAGAAGACAGAAGACAGAAGACGGGAATATGAGTGATTTTTGATGGCGGACATCTGTAAGAAAAAAAAACTTTATACTTTTAGCGTTCGTTAACCTAATCAAAAGCATTATGTCTTCAGGAAAACAATACTACATCGACGCTGCCCGGCGGGCTGCTGCCTGGCATAAGGAAAACATCGACCGGATGCGCCGTTGCCGGTTCGATACCATTGCCGTACATGGCATTTACTCAATGCAGGAATCGCTCGATTTCAACCAGGGGTCGATCATTGAACCGATGTATATGTCCACCTCCCAGGCTTACCGGGATTCTGACGAAATGGAGGCGGCGCTGGGCTATGAGATCCCCACCTGGTGCTATTCCCGCATCGCCAACCCGAGCATGTACTACATGGAAGGGGTACTGGCCCTGCTCGATGGCTATGGCGCCAAAGAGGAAACCTCCTGCGTGGGCACTTCCTCAGGGATGGCCGCCATTGCCGCTGCCGCAGAGGCGCTGCTGGTCGTAGATCCCAATAATCCGAACAAACCAATCAATTTTGTGGCTACCTGCCAGGTTTACGGCGGGACCTTCCAGCAGTTTGCCATACGCAAACACCAGGAACGCAACATCGAATGGCGCAAGGTGATCAATTCCAATGATATCAACGAATGGGCAAAGCTGATCGATGAGAACACGCGTTTTTTATATGGCGAGATGCCGTCTAACCCCGGCCAGGCTTTCTTCGACCTGGAAAAGGTGGTGGAACTGGCCCATGCACATAACATCCCGATGATCGTCGATGCGACGGTGGCCACGCCGGCGCTGCTGCGGCCCATCCAGTGGGGAGCCGATATCGTCGTTCAATCGGTGACGAAAACATTGGCGACCAGCGGCTTTGGGATCGGAGGGGCGATTATCGCCAAAAAGCGGATCGTGACCAATATCGACAACGACGCGATGAAGGATGATTACTGCATGTACCTGAAAGCTTTACCCAACCGCGACAACGGGCCGAATATCTCACCCATGAATGCCATCCTGGCCCTGAACGATATCCGGACCCTGCGCATGCGTGTCGACCAGTGCAGTCGCAGCACCATGAAAGTGGCGAAATACCTGGCGCAGCACAAGCATATTGAGCAGGTGGATTACCTGGGCCTGGAAAATCATCCCTTACATGAAGTGGCCAGCAAATACCTGTGGCTGGTGGACGCCGAAAAGGATGAGCTTTACGGAAAACCGGTGAACCGCTATGGCCACCTGATGTCATTCCGTGTCAAAGGAGGTGCGCAGCCCACCCGTGATGTGTTTGATGCTTTCCAGCGTATCTGGCGCGCCACCGACCTGGGCCGCATCAAGTCGGTCGCCACCATCCCGGCCATCTCTACCCACTCGCAACAGGGCGAAGAAGGCCGCAAAATCGCCGATATCCCCCCGAACCTGATCCGCCTCTGCGTTGGCGCCGAACATCCCGACGATATTATTGCCGATCTGGACCAGGCACTGGCGGTGCTCGACGGAAAGAAGGTGCATTTCTCTTCACCGGAGTATAGTGCGGGCGGAGCGAGCAGTGCCTGTATAAGACTGTAAGACTGCAGGACTGTAGGACGGTAGGTGATTTTAATGAAGTGATTTTATTTTATTACTTTTTCCCAAATTTCCGATTAATCAAAGGATACTAATAAATCTTTTGACCTGATGAAAAGAACCCTGGCTGTCTTTTTCTTTTGTGGCTTTATATTCGGCAGTTTTTTTATTTCCTGCAGTATGCTGGACATTACCCGCGAGTTCACTTATGTCATTAACCTGACTGTCAATGAATCAGGGTCTGAATTTTATGTTGAAAAGCTTCTGAGCGCTGCAGATGAGACATCTGATATCGAAAATTATGCAGATAAACTAGTGTCTATCGACATAAAAAAAGTAGAATACACCGTGACGAAATTCACCGGACCGGACGATCAGATGATCAACCTGGCCCAACTGGAAATCGCCGACACTACAGGGCATGGTCTGCAATTGCTGGGCAAAGCATCCGATGAATACCTGAATAATTTAACTTTTGTAACAAAGGAACTTGAACTCGAACCCGCCGGTGTGCGAAGGTTCGAAGAACTCTATATGTACTCCCCCCATGCGGCAAAATTTTTCTTCTCCGGTAACGCAAACACGGAGCCACTTGATTTTCAGATAAAATTTTATGTCATCATCGAAGTAACCGGAAACCCTATCTGATTAAAATCATAAAGTCAAAAATTATTCCACCAATATTCTATCTTCTAGCTTCTATCTTCTAACTTCTATCTTCTGTCTTCTAACTTCTTTTCCTACCTTTGCCTCCGCTATGGAACAAATCCCGTATTATTCAACCAACCACCAGTCGCCGGATGTCACATTCCGGAAAGCTTTACTGCAGGGCCAGGCGCCCGATAAAGGCCTGTACCTTCCCATGGAAATTCCCTGGCTCAGCCCGGAAATCATCTATTCATTTATCAACAAGCCTTATCACGAAATTGCATTTGAAGTGAGCCGGCTGTTCCTGCAGGGTGAAATACCGGAGGATAAACTGAAGGAGATTACCAGAGATGCCTATACCTATGCCGTGCCGCTGGAGCCCGTTTTCGACAGAAAATATATTCTCCGGCTCGACCAGGGGCCTACGGCGTCTTTTAAAGATTTTGCCGCCCGCATGATGGGACGGCTGATGCAGTATTACCTGACGCTGGAAAACCGGAGCCTGCTGATCCTGACCGCCACCTCCGGCGATACCGGCAGTGCCATTGCCAACGCATTTTACGGCCTCGATAATATCAAGGTGCTGGTCCTTTTCCCGGAAACTGAAGTAACCAACCGGCAACGGAAACAGATGACCACCCTCGGTGAAAATGTGGAAGTGATCGCCATCGATGGTAAATTCGATGACTGCCAGGCGCTGGTGAAAGAGGCATTTGCCGATCCCGATCTTTTCCATTTGAACCTATCCTCTGCCAATTCCA
>JAWOHY010000196.1:0-3578 GCA_046484945.1 Bacteroidales bacterium | reverse complement strand
TCCGGAAAAACCCATGCTCGCCCGTAAAATCGATTCAGGATGGGAAGCGGTCGCTCCTATAGAACTGCGGTTTGCCGGCCGTGCCGATAGAGAGGAGCCCTTTTATATCCATAAGCGAAATTTCCTGGGCAAAGAAGATTCCTATGCCGTTGATTACTACCGCCACTCACCCAAAAATCTCAATGTTTCCGGCATCAACAATCACATTACTTCGGAATATTCCGCCGTCACCACAGGCAATCGCGGCATGGCCATATCCATGAACACAAAGGTCAATGCCAATTTTGCCTTCTGTCCGTTTCAAATGACTCATTTACCGGAAACCAATGAGTTTCTTATTAGAGCCAATCCTTTCGGCACCTACCATGGTAACCAGATCATGCCGCCGACCAGCGGTAATCGCCTCGGATATGAAGCCGTTTTGCTTTCGGCTCCCCATCTTCACAGTGCCGGACCGACCTATAATGGATATTCCGATCGGTTCGAACTGATGATAACTTTTTTTAACGGGGACGTGGTGCCGGAAAATGTGAAAAAGGATCTGATCGCTTTTGCCCGCCGGCCGGCAACCATTGGGACTCATAATATGGAAACCACACGGAAAGAAACTCGGTCTTTTCTGCCACCGGCCGGTTTTCTTGCCCTTCCCTATCACGATGGCATCCTCTTTCACTGGGAGACTGCAGGACCACCCGGCACAACCTACCGAATCCGATACAAAGCAATTCCCGAATCGCAGGAGAATTCTATTGTTGCGGAAGGCCAAACGATCTTTGTCCATGCATCCGGTTTCATGCCTGAAGGCACCCGCCATGCTGCCGCCATCGAAGTAGTTTATCCCGATGGTCGTTTGTCAGAAAAATCTTCTGAAATTCATTTTCATCTTACCCAAAAAACAGATCCATCCATAGAGATTCCCCGTGATTTTATGGCCAAAATCCTCTGGTCCAATGCCTCTGCATGGATCATACAAAATCTGTTCTGAGGGAACAACTCGCATAAAGGCAAAGGCTTTGAAAAAAATATTTCCCTTTCCGTTGATTAATAACAGTGCAAGCAAAAAATCTCTCGTTACAAGTTAAAACGGACCGGCAAAACTGACTCGGACTATCTTCCAAACCTCAGTTCATTGCCTCGCTTTGCAGGCCTGCCTCCCCTATTGGTTGTTTACAGCCTCTTTCCATGAAAAGTGTTTATACATTTCAAAGGTTTGTATGTGTGCTTCTTCGAAGGAGCGGTCCTCCATCAGTTTTCTGGCATTACTGCCCATACGACGCCTTTTCTCCGGATTTTCCAGCAATATTTCAATGGCCTCCACCCAGGCTTCCACATTGTTTTCCTTAACCACCAGACCGGTTTGCCCAGGCTGCATATTTTCATGGGGCCCTCCCTGGTTGCTGACAATCACCGGAATACCCGACGCCTGGGCCTCCAGTACCACGTTGCCGAAGGTGTCCGTATTGCTGGGAAAAACAAACAGGTCACTTGAGGCATACACAGCCGAAAGGTCATTACCTTTCAGATAGCCGGTGAATGTGCAGGGCAGCCCTGCAATAGCCTGCTGCATTTCATCCCGCCAGGGACCGTCACCCACTAACACCAAATGCAAATCAGCATGCTTTGAAGCCAATGCTTTAAATACCTCCACCAGCAGGGGCAGGTTTTTTTCCCTGGAGATGCGCCCAACATACAGCAAAGTTACTGCATTTTCGATTTTCAGACGGTGTTTCAAAAAACCGTTGCGCTTGGCAGGATGAAACCGCTGAAGGTCAATTCCCCGTGGGTACAGGGTGATTTTGGAAGCGTTCAACCCCTTGGCCACCAGCTCATTTCCAGTGGCCTGTGAGGGCACATAAATAGTCTCCATCTGCGCGTAATACCAAAGGATATATTTCCATGTCAGTTCGGCAATGGCGGCATCACCGGTCAAAAACTGAGCATACTGGGGTATGGCCGTGTGATATGTGGCGGTAATAGGCAGTTTAAGGATACGGGCAATGGCCAGAGCGGCCAGTCCGATAGCTCCGGGAGTGGCACTGTGAATATGGGTGATACCTTTTTCATAACAGTAGTTGAGCATTTCCAACAAAGGCGGATAAAAGATTTTCTGTTCAGGGTATTCGGGCAATTCATAAATACCGATAGGGGTGAAATTCTCGATACCGGGCTGATTCGGGCGTGGCTGGTTATCACAGGTAATAATGGTCAGATATTGGTTATTTTTGGTGGCAGTTACCACCTGTTGCTGCAAAGTAAGGGCGACACCATTAATTTCATAAAATGTATCGGTAAAATGCGCCACGCGAATTTCGGCGGATTTATTCCCGTAGTCTTCCGAAGGACTGAACCGTGAAGACACTTCTGCCGTAAGACGGCGATCCTTGCTGAAAAGAGAAAAGGCCACAAAATAAGGTGCCAGGAGAGCATAGAGACCGCCGGCCGAACCAATGGTTTGAAACAGGTTAAACACATCGGCACCGGCAAGCTGATCCATCAGAGGGTCGGCAAAGTGGCACAAGGTTCGGTTGGAAACCTGATTGACAAACTCAAACCATTGCATTTCAGGTTGATAAGGTATTTTATTTGATTTTATTTCATGAATATGAGGATTCTTCTGCATAAATCGATGGGTTTCCTGTTGTAACAATTCCAAAAGGGGGTGTGACCACTGTTGGGTGTTGCGGCTACGCAACCGGTAACGCCAAAGGCTGTAGAGACGAGGCAGAAGGCGGACATGACCTTCACCTTCGGGAGTCAGTGAGTTTTCCAGAAACCTGAGCAGGTGATTTTCCTGAACGCATCCGTTTAAATTCAGCTTGTTTTTGTAAAACTGAAAAGCGATACTGTAAAGGTTATGAGCCAGGGTGCACGGGCTTGAATGCCGGGTAGTAATTTGTGTATTACCCCGGCGTATGCCATTCAGTAAGATTTCCAGGGAAGCGTCACCATCAATTTCAGTAAAGGACTGCGCGATGGTCAGGGCACTATGATCATCGGACCCGGCCACCAGATATTTTTTCCAGGGTTCCTCCATTAATGGCATCATATCGTGAGTTTCCGCCAAACGGTTCATGTCTTCCGATGTCAGGCTTTCAAGAATGCTTTGAAGAAAACGGTTCTGCTCGGGATTGCGAGCCCCGTTAATTTCAAAAATGCGGAATAACAGGAGAAGTTTTTCAAAATGAGTGACAGTCAGGCGGCCATTGATGCTGAAAAGTGGATGGGCGAGGGCGTGGCAGATATGCTGCGAGTTCAGCCAGTTTGCCAGTTCATAAATATTTTTACGCAGTTTTTGAATTTCCCGGTGCTGTGATTCGTTTATATCATAGGCTAAAATATGGATTTTACAGCCATCTTCCGGAAAATACGCGGTGATTTCCTCACTTATAAAAGTGCCGGGTAGATGAGAGATTTCTATAGCCCCATCAATGCTGTTATGATCCGTGATGGTGACCAGGGACATGCCGCGCCGGCGGGCAATGTTACCGGGAGTTTGAAGACGAAGTATGAGAGCAACAGGATGACAATAACATTAACGAAAGAGAGGAGAAAGTAGGGTGCTACCTTTCCGATGATTA
>JAWOHY010000188.1:0-15178 GCA_046484945.1 Bacteroidales bacterium | reverse complement strand
GGCATAAGCGGTGAGCGCCACGATGCAGCTATCGGGTGTGTTGCAAAGCATGGCATGGTCATCTTTGAACGGCCCGCCCAGGTTCAACGACCATTCGAAATTCCCCATACTGTCGGTTTTAATGACAAAAGGATCCTGGGTGGAGGGCTGTTGGCCGGGGATATAAGACCGTCCGCCCAATGCAAAACCGTAATCTGGTGTCTGGATAATACTGGTAGGCCGATCAATATTTGAAATATCATACTGCACCCGCCAGGTTTCATTGGCCAGTGAATCTGTTTTTATCAGGACAAGATCAGTCAAATATTCTCCAAGAGATAATTCTCCCAATAAAGCAAACCCGCCGCAATTGGAAACCGCGCATGTCCTGCCGATCAGGGTATTACCGGTTTCGCTTATGAAAGTACGGGTAAAGACAGTGTCGCCTTCAGCATCGAACAGGTAAAAAGCGCCCGTTGATTTTCCAATGGATAAATTCCTCCTCGACCCGAACAGGGCATAATGGTTATCCTCCAATGATTTTAGGGAGCCGTAAGTACCCGGATACCAGTCATATCCATGAACACCGAAATTCTTCCAGAAAACCATTTCGCCCTCATGATTCAATAAAAAGGTGCAGGTATTGTAAAAATAACCTGAAACGCTGTCGCTTGAAATGGCGCATCCGAAATACCCGTCATCCGTACCAATGACACTGAGTCCACCGGCCCAGGTGTTGTTGGGGTTATATAGTTCGTTGAAATACCAGGGCTGACCGGACGCAGCCCTGGTAATAAGTATTATAAAGAAACACAAAATGATTGACCGTATGGCGCTCATAGATTTAACATCGTTATACTCACCTGGCAATAATGATCTTGCCTGATTGAGTATTTTGGTTATACGTGATAAAATTATAGAAAAAAGCCTCAATCTCAAAATTCTGCACCATGTAATTGAACAATGAACAATGCAAAATGAAATGTTCAATGCTCAATGCTCAATGCTCAATGTTCAATGAGCGCGCCCCTTCCCGGCTATCAATATTTCACGCCTCCGGCGTGGTCACAACAGAATGACAACCGTATGACTACCATTTGACAACCGTATGACAATCGTATGACCACTATATGTGCCTACTTTACCGCACCACCATTACCTTCCCGGAAGCGATCATCTTTCCGTTTTCCAGCAGGATGGCAAAATATATCCCCGGGGGCAGGCCGGAGAGGTCTGCCTGGATTTCTTCTTCGCCTTTGGGTATAGGCCGGCGTTTGACTTCCACGCCCAGGCTATTGACCAGCCTGATCTCCCGCTGCCCGCTGCGGGTTATATCGGGGTACCGGATCGTCACCCTGTCCCTGGCCGGGTTGGGGAATAGCTGCAGTTTCACTTCTTCCAGCGGCACAAATTGTTCATCCACCATGACCAGGATGTCGCAGTCCATATCCGTGGTGTCCGAGGTAATCCCATAAGGACAGAGCCAGTCATAGTCAAAGAGTGTTGTATAAATGGTATCGTATTCTAGGTCATAATTAAGTTTATATGCATGAATTTCCCAATTATTGTTATTATTATAATGAATGGCAATGCTAATGAATTTGTTATCAAACGTTTTTACGGTATTGACAATTGCATTGGAATAGAGAAATCCATCACGTTGTCGAATTACATTGCCTTGTAAATCAACAATCTGAAATACTCGTTGCCTTGAATCATCAAAATTTGTCCATCCGGCAGTAATAAAAAAAAGTGAATCTTCAGTCCATGTGATGGTTTGCCCTTGGCCAAAGTACACTGTATCATTGAGGTCTGCGAAAAATAATTCATTACCGTTGTTGCTGGTTTGAATCATTGCAGGGTATTGTCCTGTGGAACCTCTACGAAAACCAATACTATAAGAGTTTCCTGCTAGGTCAACAGTGGTTTTATAAGTTTTTCCTTTAAATATTCCACCGAATGTCCATGGAAATTCCCATACACATGTTCCCATACTGTCTGCTTTAATCATGAATGGCCGTATCCAGCCTCCTGTTTGTCCGGAATCTGGGTAGAAGCAAGTACCGGTAACTAGGTATTCGTTATTGTTCAATATTGAAAGATCACGGCCTTCCTCACCAAATATCAGTGAATCACTCTGGGCATAAACCTGCTGCCAGATCAGTTCCCCGTTCGGGTCAAACTTATGCAAATGAATCCTGGTTCCGGGTGTAATGCCTTCATAGTAGGCCGTTAACAGAAGATATCCCCCGTCGGGGAGGGGCTTGACCCTTCTGCCGTAATCGGGATAGTAATTTGCGGTATAAAGCACCTTGCACCATTCTTTCTCAAAACAGGCATTGAGCTTTAAGAGAAAAGCATCGTCGGTCCCGTATTTACTCATTGTCCCGGCAACGATATAACCGGAATCGAGAGTTTGTTCGATATTCACCGGAATGTTTTGGTAAGTTCCGTCACCATAATACTTATGCCATAGTTCATATCCGTTTATATCGGTTTTCATGATGTATGTGAACTTGTAGGCTGATGCTGAAGCTAACATGGTATACCCATTGTCATATGATTCGATGATCCACCTGGCATTAAGTCCGCCATGACCGTCGTATACCCTGATCCAGTCTTGTGCCAATAAAGAATAAGAGGACAATGATAATAATATTAGGAATGGAAAATGTAATTTCATTTACTTAGAGTAATAGAAGGGTCAGGACCATCAAGCCCTGACCCTGTTAAAATTTAACGGTTAACAATCAGTTTGGCGGTTGCCATTCTTTTGCCATTTATCAGCAATTCGATGAAGTACATCCCCGGTTTCAGGTTCCTGACGTCCAAAACAAGCTGATCCTGCCAGGTATCGGATGTAAGCGTTCTTAATTGAACACCCCGGACATCCCTGACATGGATCGTCACACCGGGTTTTCCTTCTCTCCAATTGTCTTCATTTGATACATCAAACCCGATGATGGTATAAAAAGCTGCCGGGTTTGGAAATGCGATCAGCCTGACCGGATGGGTGGGGTGATCTGTTGATGCCGGTTTTACTATCAGCCTTTTCAGGTTATCCGGGAACAGGTAAGGCTCCTGGTAAGCCAGGTAACCGGCGGTGACCAGCATATTGCGTGCATAAATGCCCGGCAGGGTCGCGTTGTCATAAATGTCAAGCAGTCCTGCAATCCGGGCGGAATCAAGGTTCATCACTGTTCCGTTTGAAACGGACAAACCAATGAGGATGTTCAGTAAATCTTCGTATTTCTGATGGGTGTTCGATTGTTCGACGGTTAATGCAAAAGCATTAGGAATTCCGTTTAACGTATTGTTGGCCAGGGCCGTATCGCCGTTTTCCAGGTGAATGAACACACTCCGGTAACGGTTTTCAAGAGTATTCAGTTCACCGAACAGGGCCGCCAGGCTGTCCAGGCGGTAAGTAACTGCAGAATCCGACAGGTAATACCGGCTGAGGTTATTGAATGCCCTTTCCATTTCCACGAGGTAAAAGCTCCTTTTGGCCTCCAGGTTTTCCTTGTTGCCGGTGGTGAATTTCCCCTGCTCAACCTGGTCTCTCATGTATTGCGGCATCGGATTTACTTTTTCATCAAGCAGTTGCATGATTTCAGCAGACTTGGCTGCCTGGGGGTTTTCCACGAGAATATCCCGGATCATGGCGTTGCTCAGCACATCTTCTTTCAGGACGGCCGATTTCATTACCGTGTCAGACAGGTACGGCGATTCATTGAGCAGTTGCAGGGTCAGGTCAACGGCCGAAGGAGGCGTTGAAGTGACAACATCCAATGTCAATCCTTCGGTATCACCTCCATCTACCAAAGCAGCCAGCGATGCTTCAGCCAGCATGACCTGTGCCCGGGAATCATCGAAAGCGTTCCGCTCAATGGAAGGATTCCCGCCTCCACCCTGACGGGAAGGACAGCTTTCCTCCGGGTTATATTCTTGACTATTTAATACCGGGCTTACGGATGGGGAATAATAGTCCGGCTCAACATTATAATCTTGGTTTAAATCTTCATCATGGTGAAAATAAGTAAACGGGTCGGCATTGTCGTCGTTGAAGAGGTCGAACTCGTGCTGGGCATAATCAGAGGTAAATACATTCCCTGCCGGGGCAGCCGGATCGTTTTCAAGCGACCCCTGGTGCCCGGCAATTCCATATCCGCTGATCATACCTTCAACCACAACAGAAATGTCATTTACACAATTGGCAAAATTGTTGCATTTGATGCAAAGACCCACCGAATCGCGTTTATTTTGATTCATTGCCAGGATACCGTAGGTCAGGTATGAGAAATCGTTTTTATAGATCTCATTCGGATGTGGCCCGGAACTATTTACTGCGATTCCAACTTTGACCTTTCCTGGCATGCCGACCGGGCTGGCTGTAAAAACATTTTCCTCCACCGTGTACATGTTGCAATGATCAAGATATAGCCCACCGGGCGGAAATAAAACAGAAGTGTCAACAGTGGGGGAATAGAAATAATTGGATGTTATGACCGCATGGTCAATTGCGCCCAGGTAGATCCCGGTTTTATTATTTATAAACGCCGAGTTTTGTACCTGTGGATATTTCCGGAAGCCGGTATTGAAAGCATAAATCCCGTATTTCAGCTTTTCAAACCGGCTGGGGGCGCTGGTATCGCAGGGATATACCGGGTTCAGGCAGTACTCATCCACTTTGAAAGCAGCATCGAGGCTCATGATACCGATCATCCTGTCGGGATCGATACCGGTGGCCGTCGCGTAATCGCTCGACTTGATTTGATTCAGAAAAGAACATCCATTGAAGGAAATTCCCCTGACATCTTCCATATAGACAAATCGCATAGGACTGAAGAACACGTGATTGTAATCAGAATTCAGTATAAAGTTACAATAATTCATATAACTCACATTATCCCTGATGTTCTTTTTATCATTCAGGAAGTTTTCATAGGGGTAAAACGCGACACTTGTGACACAATTGATGAAGCCGGCGTTCTCAGCCCGCAAAATCCCGCCTGTCGTGGTAGGATCGATGCCGGAGGGGCCGTTTGCTGCCAGTTGCACGCCCACCATAGCATTTTCAATGATCGCCCCGTTGATAAGCGAGAGATGTCCCTGGTTGTAAAATGAATATTGGTCCAGGTCTCTGTTGCCGCTTACCTGGATTCCATTCCATAATCCTTTGCAGGTGGTAATGTGCCCGCTGTCAACCACAAGGTTTCCACCGCGCAGGACGACAATATCGCTTCCCGGCAGCATAAGTACGGTCGATTTGATCGTCAGCTTCCCGCCCCACTCGACGGTGATCTTTTTTGCCTGCATTTCCGTTGTCCAGGTAATATCATCATTGGTGCCTATGACATATTCTTCATAACCATAGTTATCCTCTGCATATTTCACCGCTTTGTAGGCATTGATGCGACCGGCGCCGAGTAATCCACTGTAATTATGCTCATCCTGAACCGGATCTGCAGTTTGCTTCAGGATATATTCAATCTCTGCCGGTGTGAGGCATGGATTTATCGATTTAATAAGTGCACACAATCCTGCAACTATCGGAGTAGAAAATGAAGTACCCCCAAAAAGATGATAATATGGCCATGGATTCGGAGTGATATTACCGAGAGAATCCTTTATTAATGTGTTTGAAGCGCCACTTATATCATAACCCGGTGAACAAACATCAACGTCGCTGAATTGAGAATGTGTGATATCATGGTTATTCTCGGGGTTTATTTGGTAATGATAATCGAGTGAATCAGTGCTGGTGACAATGATGATATTGCTGTCGTAGCTGGGATGAAAAGGATATGGAGGGCTATAGTATTGAAAGTCTGGTGGAAAATCATCACATTTATTATACATTCGTGTTTCATCATTATAGCAACTTCCCATACACCCGTTCCCGGCTGCGACAACGATAACCGTTCCATTACTTAATATTTCCTGGATGACATCGGAATAAGTTTGTGCAACTCCTGGAGTAACTGGAGCATTGCAATGGTAAAACCAACTAATATTAATAACATCGGCACCCATGACGGTTGATGCATGAACGGCCCATGTTAAGCGATCCCCAAGTCCTCCTGATCCCCCATAAGCGATCATTTTCGTTTTAAATCCAATTGATGCCAGGTATCCGTTTGGAGACATGTTTGGATCACCTTCTTCAGCCGTTGCTGCCGCAATGAAACTGGCAACCGGAGTTCCATGCCATGCATAAAACTGTCCCCCATATAAGGCGCCATATTCATTTCCTTGTAGTGGATTATAATGCGGAAAGATTTGTCCTTCCAGATCGGGATGGGTGACATCAGGAGGATGATCGATCACGCCCACCCGCACCCAGGGTTTACCGATAGTGATCTCCCAGGCGGAATCAGCCTGAATCTTCCTGAGATGCCAGGAATCGTGCGGGTTGCCCCAGGCTCCATCTTCAGGATCATAAAGATCTGTCGGTATGTACATTTGTTCAACAAAATCAAAATGTTCAGGTATCATAGAACTAAGCGCTTGCATCAGATCGACCTGATCACAGTCGCACGAAATCTCATAAATGGTCCTGAGGTGTGGAGTTCTGGCGAATCCCATTAATTGTCTATATGAAGTAACGTTAAAGTTACGGAATACAGCATTTATATCAGGATGTGCCGCAGAGCTGTCATCAACCGCTCTTGACTCTTCAGAAGTTATGGAAACCCAGAGCTTGCCGGGTTGGTATTCCTGTCCGGTAAGCAGATTTACAGACAGAAGTAAGCATAATAAAATCAGTATTGTTCTCATTATTAATTGGTTTTTTGTTAATATTTGATTATTTCGACATCCCTTCACTGGGAAGGTCATGGTGGAAACAATAATTCAGGGAGGATGATAGATCCAATGGTCAGAAGAGACGTTATAACCTCTCTCTCTCTCTCTCTCTCTCTACGTAATCAACAGATTGAGCAATCTGTAACATGGCAGAAACGGATTACTTGGTTAATCTTTCATGGTTTGGGCGGGGTAAATATACAACAAAAAAAAGCCGAAAGCAAGGAAAAACCGCCGGTCATTTCTCATTTCGCAATGGCAGGGCACATTTCACAATAAATAGAAAATGAAAAATGCAAAATGAAATGCTCAATGTTCAATGCTCGATGCTCGATGTTCAATGAATGCTCCCCCACCCCTTAATCCCCTCCCCATGACAACTCAACTGCATTTTAGCATACATTTCCTGGGGGAGGGGAAAATCGTTTTATGTGGTCCTTCTTCTACAAATGCTTCACACCTACGGTGTGGGCTTTACCAGAATGTCCACCCAATGTCGCGAACGAAGTGAGCCAATTTACCTCACCACCACAAACTTCGCCGAACCGATGAAATGGTTTTTATCCCGCACCACCGCCAGGTAAATGCCGGGAGATAGGCCGGGAATATCCACTGTCCAGCCCCCATCCCCGGCCCTTCCCCCACCCGGGGGAAGGGAGGCTAAATGGCCGGGGGCTTTTCGCCCGAAAACATCAAAAATCTCCAATGAATAAACAATTCCATCACTTAAACCCAAAACCTTAACACTCAACACTTCCTGCACGGGGTTTGGATATTCATTTCTCATTTCGCAATGGCAAGGCACATTTCACAATAATGGGAAATGTCCACCGTATGACCACCGCATGACAATCGTATGACTACCGTATGACAACCGTATGACCACCGCATGTCACTCACACAGCGAGCCATCACTGCTTCACCGCCCTGGCCGTTTCCAGCTCTTTTCCGTCAAGGGTCATGCGGATGAGGTAGATGCTGGCAGGGAGCGCCTGGCCGTTCTGGTCGCTGCCGTCCCAGTAAAAACTGCCCTTGTCGCCCGGATTGGCCTGGCTGCTGGCCAGCGTTTTGACCTTCAACCCCGATAGGGAATACACGCTGATGTTCAACAGCCCTTTCTCAATTATAATGTAACTGATATACGTACCGTATCTGAAAGGATTAGGAGAAACCATTAATAATTTTGAATGTTGAATGTTGAATTTTGAATTGGGGGGTTCCCGCAGGGAAACCCATGGTCCGTGCTCATAGGCGCCCATATCTACAGAATTTCCATATACGCGGGGGTTTCCGGCCAGGTCGATGTTGCTGAGTTCGATCACTTTATTTTCATTGATGTGCAAAAACAATAATGAATCTTCCTGGACGAGGTAAGGGTAATCGACCCCTGAATACCAGAGAGGTGTGCCTGCATCGATGCAAGGGGAGCCTGCTGCAAGGCCAAAGGGGTAGCTCCCGGTTGTGTCAAATAAGGGATTCCCCGAAATATTGCTGTCATCATAGATGAATTTCGTTGGTCCACCGGGTTTAATATATACCCCCGGTTCTCCATTCTCGATGAGCGAATGGTAAATGCCCAGGGTAATGGTATCGACGGCTTCGTGCCAGGATAAATGGATAGGTTTTGCGTGGTTATCATCATAGAAAATGGAATTATAGATAAATGTATTTGCATCTCTTGTACCCAGAGAAGCGTTAGGGCTTAGTTTGGTGTTTCCCGTAAAAGTGCAGTTAATAAAATAGTGGTTGCCCTGATCGGTAAATGATGCAAAAGCGCCAACATTATAATTATTATTCCCTGTAAACAGGCAATTTTCAATGTACGTGTCGGTTTCAAAACTTATCAGAATCATGGCCCCTCCCCAAGCCCATTGCTGAGAACTATCTGGTTTATTGTCACGAAAGATGCAATTGCGAATTCTGATGGTATCTCTCTGCTGGCCGGTTCTGATAGCGTATGCCCCGATATTATCCGAGAATTCACAGTTACTGACCAAAACATTATTTGAAGCCTCTATCCCCAGATGACTAAACCCGGAAAACCCCAACCCTTTAGTAAAAAGTATGCTATCCAAAAGGATATTATTGTTTTGCGCATAAAAAAAGGCAGAACCTGTTGGAGTAAACCCCTGGGATATTAAACTCCCACCCTGTCGCATGGTCATTTTCCTGAAACTGTAATCTGACACCTCTTTATTGCCTATAATAAGCGAGCACTTATACCTCCCATCCAGGATGGTCAGATCTCTCGACTGGCCGACAACATTGATATAGGGCCGGATATTTAACGGGAATTTCTCGTTATTGGCAGAATCGGAATAGATGCCATCGGCCAGGTAAATGGTGTTCTTATCGGTACTGTCCACCACGATGGAAGAATAGGCGTAAGCGATGGATTTCAGGGGCTCATCCGGGGTGAGTCCGCTGTTGCTGTTGTCGCCTGTTTGGGGATTGACGTACAGGTCTGCATCTTTAGGGGTGATCGTGGCATTCCAAATGCTGTAAATGATGTTATCCACCTGGTAGCCTTCCTGCTGGGTGGAGGAGAAAAAATAACTATCGGGATAGAGCACGGTACAGGTATCCAGGTAAACATGCAAAGTATCATTGATAGCTGCACGCAAATCGCATCCCTGTGATGCAAAATTTTCATACAAATTACAACGATCCATGCTGTCAAAATAAACTATTGCGCTATTTCCAATAACGATACCACCACCGGAACCATACGTATGATTATGGTGTATGCTGGTGCCTTTTAATTGAGTGCCTGCACTGAATGCGATGAAAATACCACCACCGTGTCCGTAAGTTAAATTTTTGCTGATATCACAGTATTGAATCGAACAACGTGCGTATGCTATGTTAACGCCGCCGCCAACGCCTTGTGATGTCCAAGTGTTTCCGCTGCCATGCTGAAGTGATAAACCGTAAAGCACCGCGTCGGTTTCCCCCGACATAAGGTTCACACAACTCCCGCTGTAATTGCCATCGATGATGGTGCTGTACCTGTATGCCGGATCTCCGGTGGTAAGCATCAGGCTGGCCAGGGTGATGTTTTTGCCTGAAAAATCGACATTCTCAAAATACCTGCCCGGCCAAACCAGCACCGTGTCTCCGTCCGAAGCGGCATCGATGGCATCCTGGATCAGGGAAAAATCCCCGGTTCCGTCCTGCTTCACCGTTATTATTGTGCCATGACAGTGTATCCATATCATGGCCGTCAGCATAGTTAATATGTATCTGAGTGCCTTCATGATCATTGCATGACCACTTTCCGGGATTGGGCGCTCTGTGGGGTGCTTACTTTGACCAGGTACAAACCCCGGCCGGCGGAAAATCCGCCATCGCCCGCCCCGTCCCAGACCACCTGGTACTTGCCGGGATAGTGCACCTTACCGGAAACCAGTTCCGTTTTTCTTCCCAGGCAATCAAAAACTTCGACGTTTACCGCGCTTACGGCGACGATGGCATACTCGATGAAAATCCTGCCGGTAGCCGGGTTCGGGTAAACATTTAGCAGGAGCTCATCATTTTGCGCGGTTTGCTTGCCTGTATCCTTTAAAAAAGATATGATGTAGACATCCTGACCTTCACCCGTTGTGATGATCCGCCGCTGGCCGTAATGCTTGCGCTGATCCATCACATAATAATCGGTTATTTTCTTTGTCCCCGATTGTTTGGTGCCACCGTAATATTCTTCAAACACGACACTGTCTCCCGGATTATTACCTAAATAGGCGCTCAGCACCACTACCGAATCCTGTTCAATTATACTGCAGGCGCCCACACAGGTATTATTGACAAAGGCCCCGATCTCCTGGGGGTTTGAACCGGTGGTATCCAGTTCGATGACAAAAGTGGTATAATCGGCCTGTTTTTGGTACTGGTAAAATTCCACCTGAGGGCGGTTATCGTCAAAGGGCGAGCTTCCGGTGTAATCCCATTTGAAATTTGAAATATCTGTTGCCGGTTTCACCTTGATCATCTCCCCGTACCTGATCACCGGGCGGCCATTGCAAATCCAGGTTCCCGGCTGAAAATCGGCGACCGATTTTTCCCTGCAGCTGGTGGGGATGGGATAGTTATACCGCCAGCATTCGTAATCCTGATGCTTAATGTGATAAAGTTCGTCCTTTGTCTGTCCAAGGGCGTCGAACACATTTTGATCTTCATAGATATAATACCCGATCCAGTTTTCTTCAAGGCAATATAACTCAGTGGTGGTGTGCAGGGATTCAACCTTTCCATGCATCATTAAGATGTTTGCCGTTTCGGGCTGGCTCAGGTCAAGAACATAACCCCTGGCGCTGAAGGTGCGCTTAGAATCGTCAATATCGGGAACATAGGTCCATGTTTGAGTTGGTTGATGATTTGTTGCTCGGTAAGGATTTGAACCTGAGTAGTCAACATGTAAATGATCCAATATCAGGTCTGTATAACCGTTGGTGAAGTTCCCGGCATCAAAGACGGTAGAAATTGCTTCCCATTGGGTATGAGGGGGATTCCGGTAGTACCTGGGTACCGACATCCAGTTATACCCGGGTCTGAGGTACAAGGCTTCGTTTGCCGTAAATTCGACTTTGCTGACAGTGCTATGCGCACCATTGGGAATGTACATCGTGTTATTATAGGGATTGATCACCGGGGTCTGGCTTTGCTGAAGGACTTCCGGGTAAAAGTTATAAAAATTATGATCACCCAGTTCAATAGTCGTATAATTGGTGGTTTCCGGGTTAATTCTGATCAACCGGGTGGACAGATCACCCAGCATTTTGTTGTCCATTTTGTGGTAAACATACAGCATATTGTCGAAGTTGTTCATGAAGATAGCGCCGGTATACCCGTGGTGGTCGGGTAATAATTCGTTAGTGGTAACTGTCGTTCCGGAAAAACTTAAACGCATAATTCTGAAAAAATCTCCACTATTGAGACCAGGTGATAACTTTGTAGTATACAACTCGTCGTACAACGGACTATAAGTCATATCCGGATAATTTACCTGGTTGTGTGTAAAAGATACATTGTCACAATCCAGGATGGTGAATTTTCCGTTGCTCAAGATAAAAACATACCCCGACTCATTGTCGGCATTACCGGTAAGAGGAGTCCGGCAAATGATCTTTCCCGGATTGATAAACGTTGAATTATCCTGGGCTATAATTTCAGAAGTCAACGTAAGCAAGCAACCATTGGGTTGAGATTGCGGATCAGCGCCAAACGTTAATGAATCGCGGCTGCCGGAAGCCGTGGCATAGGGCATGGGCATGTCGTCCTGCGGTTTTACCGTGGCATATACTTTGTCATTGTATGGATTAAAACAGAAGTTTGCCGTGAAGTATTTGAAATCAACCCACGGAAAGGGGATATTGATCGTTTGGCCGGACGGCCCGTTTAAAAGGGCATAATCCCAAGCCCTAAGGACAAACATTTTAGGTTGGTAAGGATTATTCTTTTTCATGTCGGATGTGATGTACAAATAGCCGTTGGGAGCAATGAACATCTCCTTGCAATACCCGTTTCCCGGAAGAAATATTGACGTGGCATAATAACCTGTGGCGGCATCATAACACTTTATTTCTCCATAACCGCCTTCAGCCGGCGCATTCACCGAAACCATGAGGTGGTTTTGGTAAGGATTAAAAAGACAGCTTCCAACAGGTTTGTCTATCCTGTTTGAAGAAGAATTGATATAATTAATATTGAAACATGCCTCACTTATGACATTATACATATATAACCCTGAGTTATAACTATTCAGGGTGTGATAGAAGAACAGCCTGTCATACGGGCCGTTATGGACGGCATGATAAACCGGTGAGGCCGTGCGGATACTGTCGATGTATTGCAGGTTGCTGTTAAATCTCTCAAAACCGTTATTCACCAAATTAATGATAAATGTATGATTAGAGGATTTGGTTCCGTAATAGAAAATATTGTTTAAACCGGATTTCTTCCGGACAAAGTCATAAGAATTGCCATCTTTAAATAGATGCACGATTTCATGTTTCTTGGATATAAGAACACTGTCATTGTCGATTTGCAGCAGCTTGATCGGGGTATTGGGCTCTTCCGCATCGGGAAACCCGTTGGTGTTGATCAGATTGTTCTCGGTGGCTATAACAAAATTGTTCCCATTCCAATGGTAAACAGCAATGTCCTGATCATGGATCCAATTGTAGTTCGGATCATCCACGGGATTACGGCACATGATCAGATCATTGTGATTTGTCAGATAAATTGCGTCATAGATTCTTTTATCCGGTGAATTACAACTGTCTAATTCAAAATCATCAACATCCATAATATATATCTGGACCTGATGACTATCAGGTGGCTCAGGATTAGCAAAAGGTAACCTGTATGGAAAGGCGAGGACCTTTCCAATTTGATTTATATATAGCAGCTTACCTATTTTACCCAATGCCATGGGATGCTGATGGATCAAAGTGACGGTGCATTGTCCCTGTGTATCATCTATATCATAGACATCAACCCTTTTTAACCTGGCTAAGTAATAATGGTTATTAAAACTCAGAAAAGATATGTCATGAATAGCATTGAAATAATTCTCGGGTGGATTGTTATTAAGACTGTTAATTTCGGTATGAATGGGATAGTCTAATCTACCGGATATAGAATCTATTTTGTATATGCCAAGAAAAACTTCCCTGACATGGAAATCACCGTCTGAATTCATTGCATTCTTTCCCTGCACCACCCAGAAAAGTCTGCGGTGTGATTCATCATATTTAATAATACCGAACCCATGCAATGTTTTCATATGATTCAAAGAACCTGGTCTTTCAACAATAGTACCTACATGGTAAATAACACCTTGGTTATCAAATCCAAAACCTTGTATTGTTAAATTGGCGCTGACAACATAAATCACATCCGCTTCAGGATTATAAGCCATTAGCTTAGCTCCAGGCACCCATGTGTCGTCCCTGAAATAAACCGGTGCAAATTTCCCGTAGGATTTTCCATCGGAGGGGATGTCAAATGACTGCTCAAGCGTACTTCCATCGCTGTTGTATACAGATAACTTACCCGGGGAGTATGCAATCAGCTTGTCATTTATATGCATAACATCATGGATCATTGATCCCTCTTCAAGAACAATATCCTTTAACATTTGTCCTGTGACATTAAAAGTTGCAGTGAAAGCTATTACTATCACGAAGGTATACTTCAATGTATAAAATATTTCTTTAATTCCTGAGTACATGGCAATATAAAATTAAAATGAATAATTGGATTATTTGCAAGATGACAATGAAAAACTTGTCATGGAAGGAATAGCCGCTCAGGGAGGATGATAGATCCAATGGTCAGTAGAGACGTTATAATCCCCCCCCCCACTACGTAATCGACAAGTTGAGCAATCAGTAACATGGCAGAAACGGATTACCTGGTTAAATTTTCATGGTTTGGGCGGGGTAAATATACAATAAAAAGCGCCGAAAGCAAGGAAAAAATGCCGTTCATTTCACATTTCGCAATGGCAAGGCACATTTCACAATAATGAGGAATGACCACCGTATGACAATCGTATGACAATTCATCACATTTCATTACCTTTGCCCCGCTTAATATTACTATACAAAAATCTAAAGGCTTGATTATGAATCCCATCCGGATGGTGGACCTGAAAACCCAGTACGAAAAGATCAAACCCGAAGTGGATGCGGCCATCCATGAAGTGATTGATAACACGGCTTTTATCAACGGGCCGGCGGTGCAGCGCTTCCAGAAGAACCTCGAACAGTACCTCGGCGTAAAGCACGTCATCCCCTGCGCCAACGGCACCGACGCCCTGCAGGTCTCCATGATGGCGCTCGACCTCAAACCCGGCGACGAAGTGATCACCGTTTCCTTCACCTTCGTGGCCACCGTGGAGGTCATCGCCCTGCTGAAACTGACGCCCATCCTGGTGGATGTGGAGCCCGGCACCTTCAACATGGATATTGCTGCCCTGAAAAAGGCCATCACGCCCAAAACCAAAGCCATCGTGCCGGTCCACCTCTTCGGCCAGTGTGCCAACATGGAGGAGATCATGGAGATCGCCCGCGAACATAACCTTTACGTAATAGAAGACGCCTGCCAGTCGATCGGGTCGGATTATATCTTCAGCGACGGCTCCCGGAAAAAATCGGGCGCCATCGGGCACATCGGCACCACGTCGTTCTTTCCGTCGAAGAATCTGGGCTGCTACGGCGACGGCGGCGCCGTCTTCACCGACGACGACGCCCTGGCCACCCGCCTGCGTTATATCGTCAACCACGGCATGTGGGTCAGGTACTATCATGACGAGATCGGGGTGAACTCCCGGCTCGACAGCATACAGGCCGCCGTCCTCGACGTGAAGCTGAAACACCTGGACGAATACGCC
>JAWOHY010000184.1:0-13786 GCA_046484945.1 Bacteroidales bacterium | reverse complement strand
TTTCAGCCTGGGCAAAAACAATCTTCTGGACGTCGGATGATGCGCGGGTCCTGATGAGTCGTGTCAGCGGATTGCTCAAACCAAGTCTTTTGCTTAGTTCCTCCTGGTAAGCCTCCCAGTCGGCGATCGGTTTGCGCGCTACTCCCGATTCCATGGCGGCTTTTGCCACGGCCGGCGCTACCCACAGGATCAACCGGTGATCCAGTGGTTTGGGGATGATGTACTCCCTGCCGAACCGCAAGTTTTTGCCTTTGTAGGCAATATTGACCTCTTCCGGCACCGGTTCCTTGGTCAGAGCAGCCAGCGCGTGAGCAGCGGCCAGTTTCATCTCTTCATTAATGGCGGTAGCCCTGACATCCATGGCCCCGCGGAAAATGAACGGGAAACCCAGCACATTGTTGACCTGGTTCGGGAAATCGGATCTGCCGGTGGCCATGATAATATCGGTGCGTGTTTCGACGGCCTCATCATACAAAATCTCCGGCACCGGATTGGCCATGGCAAATACGATGGGATTGGGGGCCATGCCCTTCAGGTATTCTTTCTTCAACGCCCCGGCTACCGATAAACCAAGGAACATGTCGGCTCCTTTCAGCGCTTCCTCGAGTGTGTGCACATCTCTTCCGGTTGCAAAAAAGCGCTTGTGGGGATTCAGGTCGGTCCTGTCTTGCCGGAGAACCCCTTTGCTGTCGAGCATGATCACATTTTCCTTTTTTACCCCCAGCGACAGGTATAATTTGGTGCAGCTGATCGCTGATGCACCGGCGCCATTGACGACTATCAGGATATCTTCAGCTTTTTTTCCGGTAATTTCCAAAGCATTGAGCAGTCCGGCCGCCGATATGATCGCGGTGCCGTGCTGATCATCATGCATTACAGGGATATCAAGGGCCTCCTTGATTCGGTCTTCAATTTCAAAACATTCCGGTGCCTTGATGTCTTCCAGGTTAATGCCTCCAAAGGTCGGGGCAATGGCGATCACGGTTTCTACAAATTTGTCGATATTTTTCTCGTTGATCTCGATATCAAAAACATCCAGGTCGGCAAAAACTTTGAATAACAATCCTTTACCCTCCATGACCGGTTTCCCCGCTTCAGCGCCGATATCTCCGAGGCCAAGCACTGCCGTTCCGTTCGTGATTACCGCCACCAGGTTCCCTTTCATCGTATATTTGTAAACATCATCCGGGTTTTTCTGGATTTCAAGGCATGGTTTGGCCACACCGGGGGTGTAGGCCAGTGAAAGATCTTTTTGTGTTGTGTATGGCTTGGTCGGAATAACTTCCAATTTGCCGGGCCGCCCCTGGGAATGATATTCCAGCGCCTGTTTACTGAAGAGGGAATCCATTTTTTAATGATTTATTGTGAATAAATTAACATAACGGGCAAAATTAATAATTCCGGCTCATTTCCACTACAGATAGAATGTAAGATTAATTCTAAATTAAATTTATAATTTTGCCCGGCCAACTAAATAGCGAAAAGGAAGATTGTTATGTATGAATATATCCAGGGGAAGCTCACGGATCTGAATCCCGCCTATGCGGTGATTGAAACAGGGGGAACGGGCTTCCTTCTCCACGTCTCGTTAAATACCTATACTGCCATCGCCGGAAAGACGGAATGCCGGTTGTTCACCCATCAGGTGATCCGTGAAGACGCCCAGCTTCTTTTTGGATTTGCCGACCCGGAGGAACGTGAACTCTTCAGGCTGTTGATATCGGTTTCAGGTATCGGGCCCAATACGGCCCGTATCCTCCTGTCGTCAATAACTCCTGCGGAATTGCGGCAGGTGATCATTTCCGGTCAGACTGCTGTGCTGAAGGCCGTCAAAGGGATTGGTGAGAAATCGGCGCAACGTATTATTGTGGACCTGAAAGATAAGATAGACAAAGGCATGGCAGGGGTTCAAAAAGTCGACATAGCACACAATACCATCCGGGAACAATCGTTATCAGGTCTGGTAGTTTTAGGATTTCCGAGAAAAGTTGCCGAAAAGGTCGTCGATGAAGTTATACGAGATCATGCTAAACAGCCTGACAGCGAATTAATTAGCGGCCCTGTCAGTGTTGAATACATTATCAAGGAGGTCCTGAAACGACTCTAATATATGAAGCGTTTAAAGATGATAAAAACAGACAACTGAAAGCTTTTCCCCAGGGTTTTCAGTTTTGTCTATTATGACTAAAAACCAGTAAATCACTTGCGGGCGTCAATTAAGAATATATTTACCACTGGCCTGATCTCTCTGATATTCCTTTTTGCCTGGGATATTCCGGCAAATACGGGTTATGAGGATGATTGGAATGATTACTTTGCTGCGTTTGCCAGCCCACCCGATACTATTGATGACAAGGACACATCGGTGGTATTGCCATTTCCGGCTCCCATCCAGGATGGTTACCTGATGCATATGCCGCAGGACACGGGCGCTCTGTACCTGAGACCCCCGCAAAACCTTTCCACCGAGATAGAATATGACCCGGAAACCAATCAGTATATTTTCCGGAACAAGATCGGCACGCTCGACTACCGGAATCCGACCTATATGACTTTCGATGAATACCAGCAGTTTGACATGGATCAGTCTGTCAAAAAGTACTGGCGGGAAAGGGCCAGGACCACCAGCCAGCTGGAGCGGGAAGGGATCATACCGAGTATTTATATCGGGGGTGAAGTTTTTGACAGGATCTTCGGGAGCAGTACGATTGATATCCGGCCGGTAGGTTCGGCCGAACTGACTTTCGGAATCCTCTCCAATACCCGCGACGACCCCACTCTGAACGTGCGTCAGCAGCGGACAACGAATTTCGATTTTGAGCAGAATATTCAGATGAATGTCCAGGCGAAGATCGGTGATAAGATTGATTTTAACGTGAATTTCAATACCGAGGCTGTTTTTGATTTTGAAAACAAGCTCAAGTTGAACTATGAAGGAAAGGAAGATGAGATCATCAAGCAGATCGAAGCGGGTAATGTGTCGATGCCTTTGAGCACGACATTGATCAGGGGCACCCAGAGCCTTTTCGGTTTCAAGGCCAAATTGCAGTTTGGAAGAACCACGGTGACGGGTTTGTTCTCCGAGCAGGAGAGTCAGAGTTCATCGATCACCATCCAGGACGGCGCCCAAACCAGCCAGTTTTTGCTCAAAGCGACCGATTATGAGGAAAACAAACACTTCTTCATCTCCCATCTTTTCAGGGATACTTATGACAGGGCCCTGGCCGAATTGCCCATCGTCAGTTCCGACGTCAACATTACCCGCATAGAGGTCTGGGTGACCAATATCGGGCCGGCGGTGCAGCAAAACCGGAATTTGATCGCTTTCCAGGACCTGGGTGAATACAACCGTATCCATAACCCCGAAGTTCACCCGACCCCTGGCGTGCCCTATCCGTCCAACAATTCGAATGATTTGCTCCGGCAGATGAATATCAACCAGTTGCGCAGCATCAGCAATGTGGGCAATTACCTGTCGGGCGACCCTTTCGGTATTGGTAAGACAGGCTATATGGTAGCCGGGGAGGATTACGATAAAATCGAAAGCGCCCGAAAACTGGAAGCCTCAGAATATACCATCAATTCAAAATTGGGGTTTATTTCATTACATACCAGGCTGAGTTCCGACCAGTCGCTGGCCGTGGCTTTTCAATACACGGTCATTGGTGTCGACAGCGTATTCCAGGTTGGAGAATTTTCCGATCAGTCGGCCAATACAGCCAATTGTCTCATCGTGAAAATGCTCAAAAGCAGTTCGCTGAGCACCCAGGTGCCGTCGTGGGACCTGATGATGAAAAACGTGTATTCCATTGGCGCATACCGTGTCAGTCGTGACAGGTTCATCATGAATATTCTATATTCCGGCAATGAAAACGGTGTTCCCACCGGGTATTTCACCGAAGGCCCGGATGATATACAGGGCATGCCGCTGATACAGGTATTCAACCTTGACAATCTTGACCAGTTGCTCAATCCGCCGCCCGATGGATTATTCGATTTCATCGACAATGCCGCTACGCAGGGGGGGACTGTCAACTCGTCCAATGGCCGGATTTACTTTACGGTCATCGAGCCTTTCGGTAAGTACATCAGGGATAAGTTCGGAACAGAATATGCCGATCTTGGCAGGAAATACTCTTTTGATACGCTTTACCGGGCGACAAAGACGATCGCTGAACAGCAAACCGAGAAGAACAAATATCTCCTGGAAGGATTTTATTCTTCCGAGTCGGGGGCGGAGATCGACCTGAACGCGTTCAATGTACCGCGCGGATCGGTGACAGTGACGGCGGGCGGCCGTGTGCTGACGGAGAATGTCGATTATACGGTCGATTATACCCTGGGCCGTGTCAGGATCATCAATGAAGGCGTACTGAATTCAGGGCTTCCGATCAATATAACCACTGAAAACCAGGCCCTCTTCAGCATACAGAAAAAAAGGCTGATGGGTTTGCGGGTGGATCATCAATTAAACAAGGACATGCGTTTTGGCGGTACTGTCATGAACCTTACCGAACGGCCGCTGACGCAGAAGGTTGATTACGGGAATGACCCCATCTCCAACACCATTGTTGGGGTGGATGGCAGTTACCAGACCGAATCGCGCCTTATCACCAACCTGGTGGATATGATACCGGGTATCAGCACCAAGACGGTATCAAAGGTGAATGTCGAGGGAGAGCTGGCCGGTTTTTTCCCCGGGCATTCCAGGGCCATCGGACGTGCAGGGGTTGTATACATTGATGACTTCGAGGGCGCTAAATCGACCATTGATCTTCGGAATATTGGGACCTGGTTCCTGGCCAGCACACCCCAGGGACAGGATGACATATTCCCGGAGGCCAAAACCAACACCAGGGCTTATGGCTATAACAGGGCCAAGCTGGCCTGGTATGTGATCGATCCTATTTTCTATGATCGCAATAACAGTGGAAGGCCCCCAAACATCTCGCGCGACGAGCTTTCCAGACATCCTGTCAGGGAGGTCCTGGAGACAGAAGTATTCCCCAATAAGGAGATTCCAAACGGGATCCCCACCAACATCCCGGTGTTCAATATGGCTTTTTATCCCAGTGAAAGGGGGCCTTACAATTATGATGTTGACGGATCTTCGGGCTATTCACGGGGGATAAATGCGGATGGCACGCTGGCTGACCCGGCCACTCGATGGGGCGGGATCATGCGAAAGATCGAATCGACCGACTTTGAAGCGACCAATGTGGAATATATTGAATTCTGGATGATGGATCCATTCAATACCGATGCGGAACCCAATAATTCCGGGAAACTGTATATTAACCTGGGTGATATTTCAGAGGATATTTTAAAGGATGGCCGCAAATTTTTTGAAAACGGGCTTCCAACATCCGAGCTGGTAACCAATGTCGACACCACCATTTGGGGGCGTGTCCCCACACTCCAGAACCTGGTTGAATCTTTTGATAATAACCCGGCCTCCCGGCCTTTCCAGGATGTCGGATATGACGGTCTCAGAAATGAGGACGAACGTACTTTTTTCAGGCAAGCTTATATAGACAGAATAGAACAATTGTTCGGCCCGGGCAGCCAGGCATATTTCAACGCACTGCAGGACCCCTCCGGGGATGATTACCATTATTTCCGCGGATCAAATCTGGATGCGGATGACAAATATTCCAGCATTCTGGAAAGATACAAGCGCTATAACGGTCCTGACGGAAACTCTCCGACCGATGAGCAGAATCCGGAGACTTATCCGACAGCAGCCACCACCCTTCCCAACGTGGAAGACCTCAACCGTGACAATACCCTTAGCGAAGCGGAAAGGTACTTTCAGTATGTGATCAACCTTGATCCCAATAACATGGTCATCGGGCAGAATTATATCACAGATGTTTATACCGCCAGGGGTATTCCTTTGCCAAATGGCACAGCCGGCGAGGTTACCTGGTACCAGTTCAAGGTGCCGGTATCCCAGCCCAGCCGGGTCGTGGGTAATATCAACGATTTTAAGTCGGTGCGGTTTATGCGGATGTTCGTCAGGGAATTTGAAGAACCGGTGGTGCTCCGCTTTGCCACCCTGGAACTGGTGCGCGGCGAATGGCGGAGATACAAAGGCGACCTGCTGTCGTCGGGTGAATATATTCCCGATGATATCCAAAGCCAGACCACATTTGATATTTTCAGCGTCAATATCGAAGAGAATGGCCGCCGGCAACCGGTACCCTATGTCATTCCACCGGGAATTGAAAGAGAGCAAAACATCGGTACCACCACCCTTGTCAGGTTGAATGAGCAATCCATGGTGCTGAAGGTTTGCGATCTTCTCGACGGTGATTCCAGGGCGGCTTATAAGACGACCGATTTTGATTTTCGCCAGTACAATTTTCTTGAAATGTTTGTACATGCTGAAAAATCGAATGAAGAAGATGTCATGAATTATGGCGATCTGACCGTCTTTATCAGGATCGGGGCCGACTTCACCGAGAACTTTTATGAATATGAGGTGCCCCTGACCTTTACCCCCTGGTTTACCCCTGCCACCGATGCGGAAGCGATCTGGCCCGAGAGCAACCGTTTCAAGATAGACCTGGAAAAGCTGGTGCAGATCAAGTTAAATCGCGATGTCGCCGCACGGAGCGGTGACGGCAGCGCCTCCATTAATTTCCCCTATATAGAATATGACGGGTTGAACAAAGTCACCGTCCTGGGTGTGCCTTCCATCAGCGATGTGATGGCGATCATGGTAGGCATCCGCAATCCCAAGCGACAATCCCTGGATGACGGTGATGACGGGCTCCCTAAATGTGCTGAGATCTGGATAAATGAATTGCGGCTGACCGGTTTTAACGATAAAGCAGGATGGGCGGGCTTGTTGAGAGTGAATACCCAACTGGCCGATTTCGGGCAACTGGTTTTTTCCGGTATGTACAGTTCCCCCAATTTTGGCAGCCTGGAAAACCAGATCAATGACACCCAGCGGGAATCATTTTTTCAGTGGGACGTCGCAGCCGATCTTAACCTGGGAAAATTCTTTCCCGAAGAATCGGGCATCCGTGTGCCGATGCACATCGACTATTCCCAGTCGGTGGCCACCCCGGAATACGACCCGCTTAGCCCGGACCTCAAATTGAAAGATGAACTGGATACCTATGAGCTGAGTGAACAGGCTGACTCGATCAGGAGCATTGTTCAGGATTATACCGACCGGTTCAATGTCAATTTTGTGAATGTCAGGAAAGACCGGGTGGGTTCGCAAAAGAAACCCCAATTTTATGATGTGGAGAATTTTAGCGTCAGCTATTCTTATTCTGTCATTAATCAACGGAATATCGATATTGAATATGACCGGAAACAGACCCATACCGGCGGTTTGGCATATAATTACACTACGATGCCAAAGAATATCAAGCCGTTTCAGAATATTGGCTTTATTGCCAACTCGGAGGCCCTTAAGCTGATAAAGGACTTTAACTTCTTTTATCTACCCAAGCAGTTCAGTTTCAGGACGGATATGTTCAAAGAAGACACCGAACAAAAGATGCGGAACAAGAGCTCCGGATTGATCCTGCTCCGCCCGACTTATGCCCGGAAATGGGACTGGAACAGGAACTATGACCTGAAGTATGATCTGGCTACCAGTCTGACAGTGCAGTACAGGGCGATTGCCAACAGTTATCTGCTGGAACCCTCTGGTTCAACTGATCCGAACTCTCCCTGGTACGACCAGGCTGCTCACGATACGATCGATGTCGCCCGGCAGTTCTGGCAGGGAGGCAATATGCGGAATTTTATGCAATCCCTGGATGTGAATTACCGGGTGCCGATCGATAAACTGCCATTTATGGATTGGGTAACGGTGCAAGCCTCCTATTCCTCACAGTATAACTGGATTGCATCACCGCTATCGGTACAGAGCCGGATTGGTAATATCATCGAGAACTCACAGAATTTACAATTAAATGGTAATGTCGACTTTGTCAAACTATACAACAAGATCGGCTATTTAAACCAGCTGAATAAGCAATCCACGCCGGCAACGGCTACCCGGGGAGGAGGCCGGCCCGGGACGGTTCCGCCTCAAACGGTTCCGGAAGAAAAAGATAGCCTGGACAGACCCAATTACCTGAAAATTGTTGCCGATGAGTTTCTTAAATTGCTCATGTCGGTCAAACGCGGAACCATTACCTATTCTGAAGTAAGGGGAACCATGCTGCCCGGTTTCCTCCCATCGCCGCAGTTTATGGGGGTCTACTGGCCCAGCAATGCCCCGGGAATGGGTTTTGCTTTCGGCAGCCAGAAAGATATTCGCCCAGCCGCCGTGCAAAATGAATGGCTGACGCTCGATACGCTTTTGAACCAGGCTTACGCGACAAAATATACATCAAACCTGAATGCCCGTTTGTCGGTAGAACCGATCCAGGGCTTGAAAATAGAACTCAATGCCGACAGAACCTTCGCCCGCAACCATACAGAGTTTTTCAGGGCCGATTCCAATGGCGTTTTTAATTCCTATGCGCCCAAAGATGCTGGAAGCTTTAGCATGTCATACATCACCTGGGGCACAGCCTTCAATATAAATTACGATACTTCCATTTCTGAAACTTTCGAAAGAATGAAGGATTACCGGTACGATATTGCTTACCGGCTGGCTGAGGATAATCCGAACTCTCAAGGGACAGTATATGACTCGCTGACAGGACAATTTTTCCCGGCGGGTTATGGACCTAATTCCCAGGATGTGCTCATCCCATCGTTCCTGGCCGCTTATGCCAACCGGGACCCTGCCACAATGGGCCTCGATTATTTCCCCAGGATCCCTCTCCCCAATTGGAGAATCACTTATGACGGGCTTTCAAAAATTAAATTCCTGGCCAGGTTCTTAAAAACAGCCACCCTGTCGCATGGTTACCGGTCGGTGTACTCTATCAATACCTACCAGACCAATATGTACTTTATCGAAACAAATGGTTATCCCTCTGAATTATATGAATTTTCCAATTCATTCTATCCCGAATACGACCTGGCACAAATCACCATCCAGGAGCAATTCACACCCCTGGCCGGGATTGACATGACATGGAACAATAGTCTGCTGACTCGCTTCGAATACCGGAAATCCCGTAACCTGACTTTCAGTATGGCCAATAAGCAGCTGACAGATCTTTCAACGGATGAATATATCATAGGACTGGGCTACCGGATTAAGGATGTTTCATTTACCGTCAGTTCCATTGGGGGAGGCGGTACGAAAAACAGGATCACCAGCGACCTCGATATCAAAGTCGATTTCTCCATCCGGAATAACCGCACCGTGCTGCGCCGGATTGATGAGAATATCGACCAGGTCTCTTCTGGTCAGCGGGTGTTTTCTATCAATTCATCCATCAATTATATGATCAGCAGTAGCCTGACGGTCCGGTTATTTTTCGACAGGATCGTGAACAATCCGTTCGTTTCCAACCAATACCGCAATTCTACGACCAAGGGAGGAATATCCCTGCGATTCTCCCTCACCCAGTAATCGCTGGCGTATGATTCTCTGGAACGGTTCTAAAATTATATACTGCTTGGTTCATTTTATAAATTCATTAATTTTGGCGCATTAATCACAAAAAGCATCAGATTATGAAAATCCCGGAAAACCTGAAGTACACCAAGGACCATGAATGGCTGCGCCAGGAAGGCGATATTGCCTTTATCGGAATTACAGATTTTGCCCAGAAGGAATTGGGCGATATTGTTTTCATAGAGGTTGAAACCGTCGGGGAATCGCTGGATAAAGAAGAGACTTTCGGGACAATTGAGGCGGTCAAAACCGTTTCCGATTTGTTCATGCCGGTTTCGGGCAAGGTGCTGGAATTCAACGAAAGCCTGGCAGATACCCCCGAGAAGGTTAACAGTGACCCCTATGGAGAGGGTTGGATCGTGAAATTGGAGCTGTCAGATCCATCACAGGTAGAGGATTTGATGGATGCCGGGCAATACAAAGAAATCATCGGAGCCTGAACGATATATATGTTCATGGTATAATTTTTGTGCCGTTATTTATGTGTTAATACATGAAATTTGCTTAATTTAGCAACATCATTCAGGCTGTTGATGTAACATAAAAATGAGAAGTCATGGAACCGAAGAAAACACCCAAAGCTGATCTGGAAAACAAAAAGGTCATTTACAGGCAGATCGGACTGATCCTTGCCCTGGCAGTCGTTCTATTTGCCTTTGAATGGAAGACTTATGAGAAGACCATTTCGGACCTGGGCCAGCGGCAGATGGAAGAAGCGCCGGAAGAAATGGTGGAGATCACCGTTCAGGAGACCAAGCCGCCACCCCCGCCGCCACCCAAGCAGGTAGTGCAGATCAATATCGTTGAAGACGATATTGAGGTTGATGATGATATCATGATCAATGTCGAGGCCGATCAGAATACTGAAATGCAGGAATACATCCCGGTAAGCATAGAGGAAGAAGATGACAGTGAAGGGATTATCTTCATGGTGGTTGAATCGATGCCTGAGTTCCCGGGAGGGGAGGCTAATCTTTATAAGTTCCTGGCGGAGAATATCAAGTATCCGCAAATGGCAAAGGAAAGCGGAATCCAGGGAAGGGTTTTCGTTACTTTCGTTGTAGAACGCGATGGCTCGGTGACCGACGTGCGTGTTATCAGGGGTATCGGCGGCGGATGCGATGAGGAGGCTATCCGCGTAGTAAAGAATATGCCAAAATGGACACCCGGTAAACAGCGCGGCAAAGCCGTCCGTGTGCAGTACAACCTGCCGGTGAAGTTTACATTGCAGTAAAACATATATATAGATTGTATCAGAAGGCTGTCCTGTTGAAGGGTGGCCTTTTTTGGTTCCTGGTTCCTGGTTCTTGGTTTATTGTTAATTTTGTGCGGTTAAGTATATGAATATGATAGACCGGATAAAATTGATGGCTGCGGGATATCTTGAGGAGGTGGTATCGATCCGCAGGCATTTGCATGCCCATCCCGAACTGTCTAAACAGGAAGCTGAAACGGCGGCATTCATCTCTTCCCGCCTCAAGGCATGGGACATCCCGCACCAGACAGGGATAGCCGGGCATGGAATCGTGGCGGTGATCGAAGGTAAATTACCCGGGAAAAAGGTGATTGCGTTGCGGGCCGATATGGATGCGCTGCCCATCCGTGAAGAAAACAACGTTGATTATGCTTCTGTAAATGAAGGCGTCATGCATGCATGCGGGCATGATATTCATATGGCATCCTTGCTGGGGACTGCCAAAATTCTCAAAACACTTGAAAATGAATTAAAAGGCACGATAAAACTGATCTTCCAGCCTTCGGAAGAGGTATATCCCGGTGGCGCTTTGCCCATGATCCAGGCAGGGGTGCTCGAAAATCCCCGGCCCGATCTGATCATCGGACAGCATGTGTTTCCGGAACTGCCTGCGGGTAAGATCGGTATCAGCCCCGGGTTCTGCATGGCCTCCACCGATGAGGTGCACCTTACCGTTACAGGGAAAGGAGGGCATGCCGCTATCCCGCAAAAAGTTATCGACCCGGTGCTGATCGGCGCGCACATTATTGTTGCCCTGCAACAGATCGTCAGCCGAAACGCCCTGCCCACCACCCCGACAGTGCTATCTTTCGGACGCTTCATCGCAGATGGACTGGCCAACGTCATTCCCGACCAGGTGAAAATCTCCGGTACCATGCGCACGTTTGATGAAAACTGGCGGAAAGAGATCAAAGAGAGGATACGAAAGATTGCCGTTTCCATAGCTGAAGGAATGGGCGGAACCTGCGATGTTTTTATCGATCCTGGCTATCCCGCTGTTTTCAATGATCATGGCCTGACACATAGGATCATTGCGTACGCGAAAGATTATCTGGGCCAGGATAATGTGGAAAATATGGAGAGAAGGATGACGGCGGAAGACTTTTCCTATTTTGCCATGGAAGTACCCGGCTGTTTTTACCGCCTGGGCGTCATGAATGAAGCCCGCGGCCTGACATCCAACCTTCATACCCCCACCTTCGATGCCGATGAGGTGAGCCTGGAAACAGGTATGGGCACGATGGCATGGATTGTTTTTAATGAACTTATGTGAAACAATTCTTTTTTGTACTTTTGAAGCTTGTTTGTACAAAATGTCAAATCTTTAATACAATTTATTATGAAAAGTTTATGGTTCATTTTAGCATTGATTATTATGTCATTTATGCAGATTAATGCCCAGTCTTTTGAAAAAGGAAATCACGGTATTAATTTTGGAATTGGTTTAGGAAATGGTTATCACGGCAGTGGTTACAGCTTTGCTTTTGGTGTTAATGGTTCCTATGAAATGGGTATTGTTGAAGTACCTATGGGCACTCAATTAACTGGTGTAGTTGGTGTTGGAGCATTGGTAGGGGTGAGTTTCTCCTCATTTGCTTATAGTTATTGGACCGGGGGTAACTACAACTATACTGATTTTGTGTTTGCGGCCAGGGGATCATACCATTTTATTTTCCATGACAAACTTGATCCGTACGCTGGGATAACCCTTGGTTTTTGGGGATCATCTTATAAGTGGAAGGGTAGTGGGCAGGCCCCAGTTTATGAATCTTCGACAGGAAAATTCAGGCCTGGTATATTTGCTGGTGCCAGGTATTTATTCACAGATAATCTGGGTGTATACGCTGAAGTCGGTTATTTGCTAAATTTTCTGAACATTGGTGTTACTTATCGTATAGATTAAACAAGAGAAGTCATGGTTACACAATGAGATGAAAGTCGACGGCAAAGATTACCGGACAGTCTGGATGGAGGGAGGTTCTGTTCACATGATCGAACAGAACCTTCTTCCGTTTGATTTCAGGGTGATTGCCTGCCGGAATTACCGGGAGACATGCCACGCCATCCGGACAATGGTGATCCGGGGCGCCGGCGCCATCGGCGCCGCTGCCGGCTATGCCATGGCACAGGCGGCTGCGGAAGCGCAGGCTGCAGGCACAAAAGATTTCCTGGAGAATGCCCGCCGTGAGATAGAATCGACCCGTCCGACCGCCCGCAACCTGTTTTATGCTACGGAAAGGGTTTTTCAGGCTGCCCTGGTTTCTCCTTTGGAGGCCCGTAAGGAAGCGGAGGCTATTGCCGACGAGGATGCCGCTGCTTCGCGTCGTATCGGCGAGCTGGGCAAAACGCTGATCCCGCCAGGGGCGGGCGTGGCCACTCACTGCAATGCCGGCTGGCTGGCATTCGTCGATTACGGCACCGCTTTATCACCCATCTACATGAGCCACCGTGATGGCAACAAGCTGTTCGTCTACGTCGATGAAACGCGCCCCCGCAGCCAGGGGGCCAGGCTGACCGCCTGGGAGCTGCACAACGCCGGCATCCCCCATGCCATCATCCCCGATAATGCCACCGCCTGGTATATGGCACAGGGAAAAATCGACCTGGTGATCACCGGCGCCGACCGCATCGCCGCCAACGGCGATACCGCCAACAAGATCGGCACCCTCGAAAAAGCCATCGCCGCGAAATATTACAACATCCCGTTTTACGTCGCCGCACCCACCTCCACCTTCGATATGAACTGCCCCGACGGCAGCCATATCGTGATAGAAGAACGCAACCCGGATGAAGTGCTTTACCAGGACGGCCTTACAAAAGAAGGTAAAAAAGAGAGGATCCTCGTCTGCTCCCCCGGCTCACCTGCACTCAACCCGGCTTTTGATGTGACGCCCGCTGAATTGATTACCGGGTTTATTACTGAGAGAGGGGTGACTACTACGGTGGTTATATAGTGGTTATGTTGTGGTCATATAGTGGTCATA